>JAZRXT010000155.1:0-15862 GCA_045600365.1 Kiritimatiellia bacterium
GCGCCAGCTGGCAGTCGATCATCGTAGCGGCGACGAAGGACGCGCCCTTCTGGTTGGAGCGTCCGCGCTCGACCTCGAGCGAATACACCCAGTCGTCGACCCAGCCCTTGACGTAGTTCCACTCGTTGAGGATCGACTCGGCGTCCTTGAAGCCGCACTCGTCCATCATCTTGCGCGCGTCGCGGCAGCGGTCCGCGACCTGCTGCGGCTCAGTGGCGTAGCAGTGCCACGAGAAGAAGTCCAGCGGCACCTGGTTGTCGCGGCAGTAGCACAGAAAGCGCCGTCCCCAGTTGAAGTGCCCGCAGAGCGCGGGTCCGCCGATCTTGAGATGGGGGAACTTGCCCTTGAGGTGCTTCGCCGCCGTCTCGTAGAGCTGGAAGAAGTTGGTGACAGTGCCGCCCCAGCAGCGCGGGCCCTTCGGAAGCGCGTTCGGATCGTCCGACGGATCCAGGTCGGGCTCGTTCCATATCTCCCAGTAGACGATGTTGAACTGGTTCGACCACGCGAGGTTCCGCGTCGTGTACGCGGTATCAGTAGCCCAGCCCCAGCCCTCGTTGTAGTGGCGGATGATGTGCTCGCACACGCGCGCCCACTTCGCGAAGTCCTTCGGCGGCAGCACGCCGTACTTCTTCGGCCCGTGCTCGATCGTCTGCCCGAGGCGGAAGAACGGCTTCGTTCCGGCCCGGATCATGTTGTCGAGATAGTAGTCGGTGAAGACGAAGTCGTAGCTCTTCGGGTCGTTCTCGTCGGCATCGAAGTTCGGGAAGATCGCGCTGATGTCGCAGGTGTGCGGACCACCCGAGACGCATTCGATGCAATCGTGCGTGCGCGCGAAGGGAATGCGCGCGGCGCTGTAGACCTCGAAGTTGCCCGACTTCTGGTCGCCGCCGACCGGCGCCACCTTCGGCCCGCCGTTAACCGAATGCATGTCGCGGATCGGCCCCAGCGCATTCGCCGTGTCAACCGAAATGACAGCCGTCGCCGCCGGCTCGGCCGCAAAGGCCAACGCCGCCGACATCGCTCCCAGAACCAACACTGTCTTCTTCATCGTCTCCATTCCTCCCGCGCTCCCCATCAGTGCCCCGTCTCGAAATGCGGGTCGACCGCCATGCACTTCGCAGGGCACTTGGCGACGATCTGCTCGTCGGTTGGCGGATTCTCGTAGTTCACCTTCGCGAGGAAGCCCTGGAACGTGAAGTGGTTAGCCTCCTTGCCGCCCGAGTTCTTCTCGCAGAGATGGCAGCCCATGCAGCCAACCCCGCAGACCTTGCGCACCTCGGGTCCGCGCACCGGGTTGTTGCACAGGACGTGGATGGTGGCCGAGGCGGGCACGAGCTCGATGAGCTTCTTGGGGCACGCCGCCACGCACTTGCCGCAGCCGATGCAGAGGCGCTTGTCCACCTTCGCGAGGCCATCCACGATGGAGATCGCACGCTTGGGACAGACGTTGGCGCAGGCGCCATAGCCAAGGCACCCGTACTTGCAGCCCTTGTCGCCACCCGCCGTGGCGCCCGCCGAGGCGCAGTCGCAGATGCCGTTGTAGTCACCCACCCGGATCGCCTCCGAGCGCGTGCCGCAGCACTTGACGAGGGCCACCCGCCGCTCGACCACCCCGGCCTCGGCGCCGAGAATCTTGGCGATGGCCGCGGCGCATTCCGCGCCCCCCGCCGCACAGGCGCCGTTCGCCGCCGTGCCGCCCACGAGCGCGCGGGCGTAGCCGTCGCAGCCGGCAAAGCCGCAGCCGCCGCAGTTCGCACCCGGGAGCGCCGCGGTCACGAGACCGATGCGCGGATCCTCGCGCACCGCAAGATACCTGTCGGCAATCGCCAGGGCCAGGGCGGCGAGACCACCCACCGCCGCGATCACAATCGTAGCTATGACTATCGCATTCATCGTCTTCCCACCGTTGTTAAGTAAACGTAAACGTGAAACCGGAACCGCCTAGTACGGCAGCTTCACCAGACCACTGAAGCCCATGAAGGCCAGGGAAAGCAGACCCGCCGTGACGAGAGCCAGAGCCACCCCGCGGAAGCAGCGCGGCGGATCGGCGTGGGCGAGCTTCTCGCGGATGCCCGAGAAGAGCACGAGCGCGAATCCAAAACCCAGCGCGGCGGCGAAGGAGAACAGCACCGACTCGAAGAAAGGCGTGCCGTTCTTGCAGTTGAGCTCGGCCACGCCCAGCACCGCGCAGTTGGTGGTGATCAGCGGCAGAAAGATTCCCAGCGCGGCATGGAGCGGCGGCATGAAGCGCTTCATCGCGATGTCGATGAACTGCACCAGCGCCGCGATCACCAGAATGAACGCCAGCGTGTGGATGTATCCCAGCCCCATCGGAGCAAGCAGGAACCGGTCGAGCAGCCAGGTCACGGCGGAGGCGACGGTCATCACGAAGACGACAGCGCCCGACATCCCCAGCGCGGTCTCGGTCTTCTTCGAGACGCCCAGGAACGGACAGCAACCAAGAAAGCGGTTGAGAACGAAATTGTTCACCAGAACCGCACCGACAATTATGATTAGGTAGCGCATACTGGTGATTATACTAAATCATCGCCTCAAAGACAAGCTTTATTTGAGTTATTGAACATTTATGAGCGCGCGAATCTAACCATTACAGAAGCAGATGGTGAACAGTCCGGCCACGAAGCAGTAGACACCAAACAGCCAGAAGCGCTTGCCCTTGAGCGTCTTGACCAGCAGCGCCAGCGAGAAATACCCCACCACGGCCGCCACCACCGCCCCCCAGAGCGTGAGCCCCCACGACAGCTGCTCGGGAGCGTCCGCCCTGAGACTCTTGAGCAGTTCGAGGAACGCGGCCCCCGCGATCAGCGGCGCGCTCATCAGAAACGAGAACTCGGCGCTCGATTCCGGGGATACGCCGCACGCCCTCGCCGGGGCGAGGGTCCTGCCACTGCGGGAGACGCCAGGCAGCAGCGCCACCGCCTGCCCTAGCCCCATCAGCAGCGCCCGCACCATGCTCACCTCCTGCTTGCCGCGCGGTAGCACACGGGTGCCGAACAGCACCGCCCCGGTGAACATCAATAGCGCCCCCACCATCCGTGCGTTCTCGAAGAACTCCTCTATCGGGTCATGGAAAATCAGATACACCGCGACGGCAGGCAGCGTACTCACGAAGATCCTGATCGCGAATCCCCACGCCTCGTTCCGCCGCTGCACGTCGCCAAAGGCGCACATTCCGGTTAACACACCGGCGATCCGCCGGGCATAGTAGACAAAAACCGCGATGAGCGTACCCAGGTGCAGAAAGACGTCCAGTCGCATCCCCGGCTCGTTCATTCCCAGCAGGTACTGGCCTATCACCAGATGCCCCGAGGAAGATATCGGCAGGAACTCCGCCACTCCCTGCAATGCCGCCAGCAGCGTAACATCGAATAGTTCTTTCATTTTCTGGTCTCCGTCTCTGTCTCAAAGTCCGTCCACATATCGATCGATAATCCGGAAGTCGCCCCGCAGCTCGATGCTTGCGCGCGACTCGATGCGGCCGACGTGCACATCGACGAGCTTCACGGATATCGTCATGTCGTCATGCCGCCCGAAGGCCTCGTTGTACTCCCAGTCCTCGATCTTCGCCTCGATGGCGATGTCCGCCCGATCACGTTCCGAGGTGACCGAGAAGCCCCTGCGCATCAGCGCGTCGACGAAGCCGGCCCGCACCCGCCGCTCGCACTTGTCCACGTAGAACACCGTGGACTTCGGAAACTTGTTCACGTGCCGCGGCATGGCCTCCTTCACGTCGCCGCGAACCCAGGGCAGTGTACAGCCGCCGAACAGCAGCGGCAACAGCAACAGCATGCAGAAGCGCATCGACCTCACCCTCCGAATTCGGCGCATACCAGACGGTCGTCAAATGGATGGGCGACGCCGGCGATCGTCTGCGTCGTCTCGTGGCCCTTGCCGCACACCACCACGGTGTCGCCCGCCTCCGCCTCGCGCAGTGCCCGGAAGATCGCCTTGCGGCGGTCGACCTCGGTGACGAACTCGGTTCCGGCTGGGATTCCGGCGACTATCTGCGCGATGATGGAGGCCGGATCCTCGCTGCGGGGATTGTCGCTGGTGACCACCAGGCGGTCGGCATTTCTCGCCGCCGCCGCGCCCATCAGCGGACGCTTCGCGCGATCGCGGTCGCCGCCGGCGCCGAACACCGCCCACACTCTGCCCTTTGTGAATTCGCGCACCGTTGAAAGCACGTTCGAAAGCGCGTCGTCGGTGTGGGCGTAGTCCACGAACACCTCCGCCGCCGACTTCGTGGCCACGCGCTCGAGCCGTCCCCAGCGCGGCTGCAGGGTGGGCACCACCGCGCGGATGCGCTCCATCGGTACGCCGGCCCCCAGCGCCAGCGCCGAGGCGAGAAGCACATTCTGCACGTTGTATGCCCCGGCCAGCGGCGAGACGCGGCGCACATAGTCGATGAAACCGCCCGCGCTGGCGCGCGGGTCGTCGATGCCGCCCTCCACGCCAACCCCGCACCGCAGCAGACGCAGTGGCAGCGCCGCGCACTCGTCGGCCAGACGCCGCCCATATTCGCCGTCCACGCATATCGCCGCCGGGGCGCCGGGATTGGCTGCCGCCAGGCGGCGGAAGAGATCCGCCTTCGCCTGGTAGTACGCCTCCATCGTTCCATGGTAGTCGAGATGGTCCTCGGTGAGATTGGTGAACGCGCAGCCGGCGAAGACGGTGTTGCCGGTGCGGTGCTGGTGGATGGCGTGGCTCGAGACCTCCATTGCGCACGCCGCCGCGCCGTTGGCGCGCATTTCGGCGAAGATTTCCTCCAGCGCCTTCAGCGGCGGCGTGGTGTAGCCGCTCGAGAAGCGACGCGATAGCGTGTTCACCTCGACCGTCGTCACGTAGCCGGTGCGTTCGCCCAGCATCGCCGCGAGGATCCAGGTGGTGGTGGTCTTGCCGTTGGTTCCGGTTATTCCGTAGATGTCCATCTTGAAAACGCTTCTCCCTCAGAGTTCATCGTCCTCCGGCACCTCGTCGGGGATGTCGGGCTCGATCGCGAGATACCGCATTGTCCGCTCCGCGATCCGACTGAACGTTGGCGCGGCGCAGAGACCGCCCTGGTGGTTGAAGAGTGGCACGTTCTGCGCCTCCGCCACCGAGCGGGACCGGCAGTAGAACGGCTTCTGGTAGGTGACCAGAATCACCACCTCGGGCTTGGCTGCGGGAATGATGCCAATGAAGGACGCGTTGTAGTCGACGCTCGAGTAGCCGCGCCCATCGGGATTCTTCATCTGCGCCGTGCCGGTTTTGCCCGCCACGGAGTATCCCGGCACCGCGGCCCGCTTCGCGGTGCCGCCCTTCTTGGCCACGCCGAGCATCATCTGGCGCACTTGGCGCGAGGTGGTGGCGCTGATTGGGTGCCCGAGGCTCGTCGGGGCGTGGCTGTACACCACGGTGCCGTCGTGCTGGACGATGCGCTCGACGATGTAGGGACGCATCAGTTCGCCGTCGTTGGCGATTGCCGCGTAGGCGGAGGCGAGCTGGATCGCGGTGACGGCCACGCCCTGCCCGATGGGCGCGCGAGACCACTTGACCTTGTCCCAGCGCTCCCAGGGCGGGATGATGCCGCACTCTTCGCCCGGCAGCTCGATGCCGGTGCGCCGCCCGAGACCGAAAGCCGTCATGTAGCCGTAGAGGCGCTTGGGCCCAAGGCGCACGCCGAGCTTGCCGAAGACGATGTTGGAGGAGTGCACCAGCGAATCCCTCACGCTCATGCGATCATCCCACACGTGACCGGCGTCACCCGGCAGACGATAGAATTCGGGGTCGTTGCGCGAGGTGTCGATCATCGTGTCGGGTCCGACGAGCTTCTCCTCCAGGCAGGCGCAGGCGGTGATGGTCTTCATCACGCTGCCCGGCTCGTAGCATTCGGATATGGCCAGGTTCTTCTTCGCCTCTTCGGAGACCTGGTTGAAGTTGACGGGATCGTAGTCGGGAAGGCACGCCATCGCCAGCACCGCGCCCGTCTTCACCGAGAGCACAATCGCCCAGACATGGGCAGCGCGGTGCTCGACGATTCCCTCGCGCAGGATCTTCTCCAGTTCGTACTGGAGGTTGTGGTCAATCGTGAGGTAGACGTCGCAGCCGGGGATGGCGTCGATGTCGAGACCGCGGCGAAGCGGATCCTCGCGCCCGCAGGCATCGCGCACGCTGCGCACCTCGCCGCGCGTTCCCTTCAGGTACTTCTCGTACTTGAGCTCGATGCCCGCGCCGCCCACCGAATTGTCGGGATCATGGTTGACGAATCCCAGCACGTGCGAGAGCGTGCGACCCTGCGGATACACGCGCGTCTGCCGCTCCACGATCTTGATCTCGTGCATGTAGTTGGTGCGGGCCATAAAGAAGTCGTGCACATCGTGGTCGTCGCTGCTGGCAAGGAACTGGTTGCGCTTCCTGAGATTGGCGTAGGCGTCCATAACCTTCGGCAACGGCAGATCCAGCCACTTCGACACCAGCGTCATCTTCTCCATGCGCTTTGCGGGCGAGATCGGCCGCTTGACGAACTTGGGGTCGTTGGTCGCCGCCTGCGGATCCAGGCGGTAGTCCCACATGGTGGTGGTCTTGGCCAGCGCCACCGAGGGCCGGCAGGACGAGAAGATGGTGCCGCGCTGCCCCTGCGAAAGCTTCTTGTACTCGTATTTGGGGGTACGCGGACGCTTGGAGACCAGATCCAAGTGCAGCATGAAAAGGCGTACGCACGCCGCGCACGCCATCAGCATGAACAATGCCAGCGGACCGTAGAAGCGTAAGAAATCGTCCAAGCCGCGCCTCACGACTCCCTCCTGTACCTGTCAACGGCGCTTGGGCGAGGTACGCGTCTGCGCTGATCTTGTGCCCACGGGAACGGCGCGTGCCACCGTGCCAAGCGCGGTACGCTGGCGGGCGCGCGCCACTGCGATCTGCCCCGGCGCCGGCCGGCCATCGGCATTCATGCGCACCACCTGGTCGCTGCGGGCATACTTCATGTTGAGCCCGAAGCGCACCAGCTTGTCCTCCAGCTTGCCCGGCACCTTCATCTCCTCCCAGCGGGTGCGCGTGCGCTCCAGCTCGGCGGAAACGTCCTTGAGTTCCTTCTCGCAGCGACTGATCTCGCGCGAGATCGCGCCGCATCTGCTGTCCATCCACAGATAGCACATCAGCATGATGATGACGGTCATGACCAGCGACACCACTCCCGTGGTGCCGATTACGAAGATCGACCTTTTCTTTCTGAGTGTGACGCCTCTTCCAATACGTCTCATTTCTAGATCCTTTCCACCGTTCTCAGTTTGGCGCTTCTGGAGCGCGGATTTTCTGCAAGTTCATCTTCTGCCGCAGTGATGACGCGGCGGTTCACCGGGCGCACGCGGGGCGTCTTCCCCACCCAGACTTCGCCGCCCTGCTGGAGCGACACCATTCTGCCGGCGTGCGCCGCGAAGAAGAGCTTCACCATTCGGTCGGTGATGCTCTCGAACGTGATCACCGCCAGGCGACCGCCGGGACGCAACAGCCCGAGCGCGCCGTCGAGCGCCTTCGCGAGTTCGCCGGTCTCGTCGTTCACCGCCATGCGCAGCGCCTGGAAGGCACGGGTGGCGGGATGGTGCGGACCATGCCGCGGGACCACCTGCTCCACCGCCGCAGCCAGCGCGGAAGTCGTGCTGAAACGCCTGCCCGCGATGGCGCGAGCTATGCGGCGGGCCATCGGTTCCTCGCCCAGCTCGCGCAATACGCGCTCCAGCTCCTCGGGCGTCGCCGTCTCCACCAGATCCGCCGCGGTCACGCCCCGCGAGGGATCCATACGCATGTCAAGCGGTCCGTCGGCGCGGAAGCTGAATCCGCGTCCTGGCTCATCCAGTTGAGGGCTCGAAACGCCCAAATCAAACAGAATCCCATCTACTTCGCCCACACCCTTTCCGCGCACCGTCGCCGCCACGTCGCCATGGCAGGCGTGCACAAGTTCAATTCTGGCCGACGGGAACTCACCCGCCAGCGATGCGCATTCCTCCAGCGCCACTGGATCGCGGTCGATGCCCACCAGCGTCGCACCCGCGCCCGCGCGACACAAAATCTCTCGCGCGTGCCCCGCGCGCCCCAGCGTGCCGTCCACATACGTTCCACCCTGACGGATCGCCAACGAGTCGACCGTCTCCCGAAGCAGCACGGGAATATGGATCGAGGGAGCCATCAGAAGGCGATCCCCCTCTTCTTCAGCGCCGACATCGCCGCGTCGAGACCCTTCTCGTCAACGGCACCCTCGGCCGGTGTCGCATCCGCCGCGTGGATCGTGGCGAGACGGAACGAACCCTTCAACACCACAGAACCCTTCAGGCCCGCATACGCAAGCAGCCGGTCGCTGATGCGTATGCGGCCCTGAACGTCAAAGTCCAGCAACTCAGAATTCTCGCCGATCTTGTCCAGAATCATGTTCAGCTCGGCATCCCAGAGGGACGCCTCTGCCAGGCCGCTGAGACGCGACTCCATCACATCCACCGGGATGAGCTGAAGACACTTCCCCTGCGGCGCCGGCATGACGTAGACCCTGTCAGGACCAAGCGCTTCACGCCACACGCTAGGAATCGTGAGACGCTTCTTGGGATCGAGCTGACGATCGAACCGCCCGGTTAGACCGATGCGATGCCGACTTTCAACCTCTCCAATCTGTTTGCCTGGTTTTGACATTTGCACCCACATTGTACCACTTCTTGACACCAAAAGTCAAGGAAGAATTTAAAAAAAATTAAATGATTGAATGGTTAAATAGGAAGTTGGCTACAGTGGTGGTTTAAGCAGAGATAGTTGATAAACGAGAGAACCCGATAAAAGGCGAGAATAGGCGGTAAATAAAGGGCGCGGCGCATGGCGTGGCAAAAAAGGCCGCGCTTTCTTAGTTGATAATCGGAGGCGGCTGATCCACTAAAAACACCCAAACAATCAATTAGTTGATAAATCAGATGATTGTTTTCTGTATCCTGAAGCCGCCCTGAAGACATAAAAAAAGCCCGGCGCAAAGGCCGGGCAAACGCGCTGCATGGCGCGTGCGGATCAGCGCCGCCACGTCGTCACTGGGTGGGCGATGTAGGGCTTGTAGCCAGGGTCGAAACACAGCATGCTCCCAGGTCGGCCATGGCATTCCATTGAGGAGATTGAGCGCACCTCCCCCAGTATGGATCGACAGCCATGCGAATGCGAGCGTTTGCCTCTGCCTTCCAGCTTGCGCTTGGCGTTTTCTTTATCGTGCCGCGCCGCGAACACGCGTGGCACACCGGGCATACCTTTCTCAGTCATCAGCGCCTCGTCAGACATTGCCGACCCCCTTTCCGGCGCAGACCTTGCGCCACTCTGAGGTGACGATCTGGAGGACGAGCCGCAGCGTCTGCTGCGGGATGTCCATCCAGGCGCCACCGTCGGCCAGCTTGCGGGCGAACGTCTCGACCGTGTCGAACGGACGGTAGACGAGACGACCCTGCCAGATGATCCCGGCGACATACCGCTCGGGCGTGGCCGTGCCGCCACCGGCGGACACGATCTCGCCGGCACGGTCGACGATCAGCTTGCGGTAGCGCTCGACGCCGCCGCCCACGTACTTGGCCGCGAGCTCGTAGTCGCCCGCATCCTCGGCGAGACGGCCCATCACGCTGTCGAAACCGGCGGTGCGGTCAAGATTGCCGATGTGCTCGTCTCCGGCGACCTCCATCAGCACCTGGTGCCGATATTCGTCGGCCTTCTGAGAGTTCGAGATGCCGAGGTTGCTGCATGCGGCCGCGAAGACGCGCCAGAACTGCCCCTGCTGCGATTTGGTTAGCTTCATGTCCTTACCTCGCGTCTATTCGGTTATCGAGTCGGCCTTCGGCTGCACCCAGGCGCACTCGGCCTGGGAGATCTGCACGCCGTAGTCGTCATGAACGCGCTGCCAGTCAGCAGTCTTCTCGCGCCATGCCTTCAGAATAGCGTCCTTGTCGACCGACACCTTGCGGCGGCAGAACCCGGGCAGCTTGCCCAGAAACTCCTCCGCGAGCGCGTCCCACGTCCACCGGCGGTCCTTGGTCACGGTGGGATTGCCGATGCGCATGCCGAAGGTGGCGAGCGCCGTCTCGCCCTCCTTCTGACCCGGCTTGAAGAGCTCGTCACCATGCGAGCTGATGTACGGTTCCACGCGGTCCATCAGCAGCACGATCTGCTCCTGAACCTGCTCGATCTCCTTGCCCAGCGTATCCTGGAGATCGAGGATCTTCTCCTTGAGCGCCGAGTCCTTCGCCTGACGCGAGATCTCGAGCCGGGCAATGTTGTCGATGATCTCTAGGGCCTCGCTCTTGTTGGCCACCGGATTCAGCTTGATTCGCTTCACTTGTTTTTTCCTTTCTTGGTTGGTTTAACGTTGGTAGGAGCCTCTGAGTGCTTGCACTCGAGAAAGCCGAAGTCGCCGGGGAAGAGACGGCACTCCCCCTTGTCGTGCCACTGGCATGCGACGTTCCTGCACTTCTTGCCGGCCGCCATCACACACCTCCGAAGTTGTGGTCCACCACGCGCTTGAAGTCGTCCCATGTGCACACGGCGCTCCCGCCCTTCCGGGCACGGTTGCGCACGTACTGCTGGCACAGCTTGAAGGAGGTGCATAGACGGTTCATGCGCATGGACTTGAGGGTGTGCTCCACGGAGGAGTCCGGCTCCGGGAAACCATACGCCCGCGCGGCCATGGCGATGTCGCCCGCCGGCAGCGTCATCGGAAGCACCAGCTTGCGGATGCAGCGCTGGTCGAACTGCTCGAGCCAGCCCTTGAGGCCTGCGGAGTAGATGAGGTCGTCCTCCATCGACTTGGTGCCGCACGCCACCATGGCACAGTGACTGACGTCCCACACCTCGCGCAGCCACTCCATGCACTTCATCGCGGTGCCGCGGCCGGCGGACAGCGCCAGCTCGTGCAGCTCGTCCACCACCAGCACCGAGAGCTGGTTCAGGGCGCCGGGCAGACGCCGCCGGATGTCCTCGCTGCGGAGCGACGAGTTGAGGCCGACGGCCTCGCTGAGGCACTCCTGGAAATTGCGGAACGTGGGCGCCGCCGGAACGCGGGCATAGTACACATTCGCCTTCGCCCTGCGTTTGTACTCCAGAAGCGAATGCGTTTTGCCGATCTGGCTCGGACCGACAATGCGCACGATCGCCTTGTGGCTGTAGGCGAGGTCGCACACATTGCGAACGCGGTCCCATATCGAATTCTCGATGAAGGTATCGCTCGCCATCTTCGCGCGCTCGGCGTTGAGGTGGCGGTAGTTCTCCACGCGCTTGACCGCCTCGCGCAGATCTCCGGTGTACTTGCCGGAGAAAATTCGCGACACGGTCGAGCCGGAATAGTCGACCAGCTTGCCGAACTCGTCGAAGCTGGTGTAGTTCTTCTCGGTCTTGCCATGCGTGAAGAACCACACGAGCGTGGCGTGGTCGTCCGACGAGATCGCCCCGTCGTCCACGTAGGTCCTCATCGCCGCCGCGACCTGGTCGGTGCTGCGGTTGACTCCCGTCGCACCCGCCGCCGGCGGCATCCTGTCCTCGAGGCTCGCCGCGTATTCGGCGAGTGCCTGTCTGTCTTCTGTCATTTCATGTCCTTCCTGTTGGTGTTTGGTTGTAACGTCTAGAGTTAGACGATGAAATCGTCATCGGCGATGGACGGCGCGGGAGATGGCTCCTCCGCCATCAGCTCGGCGTCGCAGACCTCGCCGGAATCGCGGTCGGCAAGCTCCACCGCGGCGGCGTTGCGCACCGCCTGGGTGTAGACCGGATCCGAACCGACGATCTCGCGCACGTTCGCCGCCGCCCGCGCGTTCTCCTCGCGCAGCTGGCGCACCACCACCGGACGCATCCGGCGGCGCTCCGCCGCAAGGGCAGCCTGGCGGACGCCGAGCTGCGCCTCGAGCGCCGCAGCGTCGTCGTACCTCGCCTCGACCTGCACGGGGGCAATGCCCAGGAACCGCCCGCCGGCATCCGCCACGTACGCGTGATCGGCCGCGAGCGGATTGACCCACACCTTGTAGATCTTCCCGCGCTCGAGCGTGCGCCCGTCAGCGAGCATGGCCGTGACCGTGCATTTCGCGAGCGTTTCAGGGTCCTTGTAGACCATCTGCAGACGCTCTGTGACCGAGCAGAGACGCGCCAGCTCGTCGCCCATGACGAGCGGACCGACGAACGGCTCCATGCGCACCAGCTCGCCCTTGCGGCTGTTCCAGGCCTCGCCCGGCGACATCCTCCTCGTGCGGTACGGTATCTCGCCGCAGTCGATCAGATACTTGAATGCCCGGACCTGCTTCGGCGTGAGCTTCTCGGGCAGCCACGGCATCCAGGGACTGTCCTTCGTCGGACGCCACTCGCCGCACACGAACCCGCATTCCTCCCACCCTTCGAGGCGGTGCTCGAGACGCGCGTCGAGACGGTCGTACGCGAGATCGATGAGCCGGCGGAAATCGTGGTATGGGATGTAGGGCAGCTGCAGACGGTCCATGATGCCGGGGCGCTCGACCTCGAGCGCGCGCACCAGGCCGCGCAGCTGCTCGTCGCGCTTGTCCATGCCGTAGACGTACTCCGGCTGCACATCGCGCCCGCCGCCCATGTGGCCGCGCACGTCTCCCAGCTCGTTCTTGATGAGAGCGTGGAAACCCTCCAGCAATCCCTTGTAGCGCGGATTCCCCTTCGGACGCCCATCATAGAGACCCTTGCCGAGCGGGGTGGAGAGAAGCCCGCCCGCGCCGAAGCGAATCGTGCCGTCAACGACCTGCCTGACCCTGCCCACCGAATCATACTCGACGTGCCCGCCGGAGAGCTCGGCGAGAACGGCCCGGAGCGGACCGTCGGCCGACGCGGTGCCGTGCTCGCCCATGATCAGCACGCGCCGATCGGACGGAATGCCGACCTCGCACAGCAGGTGGGCTATGAGATAGCGCGTCCACTTCGAGCGGAGTGTTTCCTTCGTGCCATCGTCGCGCTCGCGCACGGGCTTAGTGAGGTAGTTGATGACGTGGCCGGTGAGGACGTCGACCATCGCGTACTCGACCACGCGCTGGCCGTGACGGTTGCCCGCGAACGCGACCTTGTGCTCGTACCACATGTCGTCGAGCTGCACGACCTGGCACGGCTGGAGGTCCCGGCGCGTGCGCTTGATCTCCGGCACTCCGTCCATCGTGGCCGCCATCATGCCGGTGCGGTTTGCCCTCAGCGCGAACTTCGACGGAGCGAGAGCCGCTAGATTGCGCGTAGACCATCCGCGCGGCTCCTCGATCCCGGCGCGGTAAGGGCACGCCATGCCGGCATCCGGCTGCATGCCGCCGTGCTCGAGCGCCCAGATCCCGCGCCAGTCGCCGAGACCGGGTATGCGCTCGCCGGACGAGAGCAGCGCGAAGAGCTTGCGCCGCGCCGGAGCGGTCTTGCGCTTGTTCTCGCAGCAGAGCGACTGCCAGAATGCGACGAACTCGCCGTTCTGGGCGAGACCGCACGCCGACACTCCGCGCAGCAGACGACGGTCGGCAAGCGCGAGAAGCGAACCCGACTGCCGCCAGAGCTGGCACTTGCGGTAGAGGGACGGAACCGAGATCCCGCCGCGGATCGGCAGATAGAGTGCGTTGTCCCTCGCCCGCCGCACCACGCCCGCCTTGTCCTTGGACGTCCAGAACTCGAGGCACAGATCTGCGGTCAGCTTGACCTTGAACACCTCCGAGAGCGGGAGACACTCGTGGAGCAGCTTCAGGTCGTCCATGTTGATGACGTCGTCCATGGCGCTCACCGTGTACGCCTCGGCCGTGTACGCCTCAGCAGAGTCTTCGCGCGCTCGACCACGTCGCCCAGGCGGGAGAGCGCCGAGCTGATCTCGCCCGCGTCCACGACCGCGAACTGGTCGCGCACGATCGCCCATCCCTCGAGCTCGGTGAGCATGCGGTTCAGCTCCTCGGCGGCGACAACGGGATCGTTCGCGAGCTCGGCGGCCTGGGCCTTCATCTGCATATGCGCGACCGCGTCCTTGCTCGGCCGCCCCGCGCCCTCGCGCCGCCCGCCCATGTTGGACGGGCTCTTCCTGACGATGCCGAGATCCACATATAGCTCGGTGAGGGATTTCGAGTCGGTGCGGTCGGCCATCTCGACGATAGCGCCCTTGCTCTCCTCGTCGGATCCGTTCACGAGACGAGCCATCTCAAACTCCTTCCCGATCGTATGGCGAAGGGCCGATATGTAGTTGAATGCCGTGCGCCTTGAGAACTCGCAGTTCGCATCCACCCAGTCGTCGAACAGCCGCCCGGGATTGGCGAGCTGCACCTTGAGCAGTTCCAGACCCGCCGCGAGCGCCGCCTGGATCGCGATCTTGCCCGCACATTTTGACACGCCGTGGTAGTAGTTGATCCGTCCGGCCGTGTCCAGCGCCGCCGGCATCTCGCGCACGTCGACCAATGGCCCCTGGTCGCGCGCAGCCAATTCTTTGTTTTTCTGCCTCATTTCCTCGCCTCCCTGGCGCATTTATTGATGTAGTCGATCGCGGCCGCCCGCGCGATCACGAACCGCCCGCCAATCTTGACCGCCGAGATCTTGCCCGACTGTATGGCGTTGATGACGCCCACGGCCGAGCGCATCCCGGCGGCAATGGCGATGTCGAGCGGCGAGATGGTCGGCGAAGCGGGCAGCCGCGATATGATGGTCTCGGCGGTGGTCATTTCGCCCTCCCGATTCTGACGCCGAGCTTCCTGAGAGCGGCCGCGAGTTCCCTGCCGGGCTTGCGGTGCCCGGCCAGCACTTCGGATATGTGGCATTTGGAGCGGCCCACCGTCGCGGCGATCTGGGTGACGCCCTTGCGCCATGGTCTGAGCATTGCCATGGTTAGTCCTCCTAGAACACCACCGCCATCACCAGCACGGCGATCGCCATCGCCAACAGCGTCAGCATCGCGAGATTCCAGCGCCGGCATTCCGCCTCGTACCGCGCCCGGTAGCTCTCGTTGAGATAGGTTTCAGTTTTCATGTACTTGTCCTTTCCTGTTGACCTTTTGGGTCGGTTTTGATAAACTGTTGCCGTTCCTAATTTTCGGGAACAAGGATAGTTTAACAAATTGTAAGATTCTTTGCAAGACAATTTTTAACTTTTTGTAAGATTTTTTTATGGGCTCCTTCTGCGAGAACTTGAAGACGGCTAGAAAAGCCAAAGGTTTGACGATCGTGCAATGTGCGGCCGCCTTGGGCAGAACTAATGCATCGTGGAGTCTTTGGGAAACAGGTAAACGTCAACCAAAACTAGACGAGGTAGT
Source organism: Kiritimatiellia bacterium (assembly GCA_045600365.1). GTDB lineage: Bacteria > Verrucomicrobiota > Kiritimatiellia > RFP12 > UBA1067 > RUG572. Next base: position 15,269 of record JAZRXT010000155.1, read on the forward strand.
TGATGTATGCCGCTTACTTGATGTAACGCCAAATGATCTTTTGGGCATAGATAAACCAGCATCACAGATCATCGGCAGCAACAACGCCGTCGCGATCGGAGCGCACGCCACCGCCACCGGCCCCACCGTCCTCGCCGCCGCAGACTGCCGGAAATGCCCCTACAGGATTTTTGCAGTTAAGCTGCAGAAGGCCGGCATGGCGATACCCGGCCTTTGATTTTATCAACAATTTGCAATATTCTCCAAATCTGTAAATAACCCATGGGTTGTTTACAGAAACTGTCAATAAAAATCAATTGATTTTTTAGTGCAACAGTGTTGCACTAACTTTTCAACTGATTGTCTGTAATTCAAAATCTGGCATGGACATACGCGCCGATTAAATCGATTGATTTTTTAGTGCAATAGTGTTGCACTAACTTTTCAACTGATTGTCTGCAATTCAAAATCCGGCATGGACATACGCGCCGATTAAATCGATTGATTCTATAAAATCAATTGAAACGATTCCGGCGCTACCGCATGGTGGCGCCTTTTTGGTATAATGCCGTCGCAGTGCAGAACTGCACCTTTCATGTCCTGTCGGAGGGGCCC
>JAZRXT010000156.1:0-84121 GCA_045600365.1 Kiritimatiellia bacterium
AATAAGCCCGCCCTTGAGCTCGAGTTCGCCACCCCAGACGAGGACTGCGGCACCCACGTCCGCCCTGCCGCCGCTCGAGCTACAGAAGCAGTTGGAGATGACGCCGCCCCGCATGATGAACTTGGGAGCGTTCTCCTCGTAGGTGTCGCTCGCCCCGACGCGGACCGCCGCCGCATAACTACTCGTTTCCATACCGCAGATCGTCGAACCATCTTCCATCACCAGCGTCGCCCCCTCCTGGTACAGGTCGACGGCTGGCGCGTAGGAGACGTTCTTGGCGTTCTTGATGACGGCGCCATCCTCCATAACGACGGTTCCGTCCGTACCGACAAGCACAAGGCTCGTCCAGAAACTATTGTTCTCCGAGTTGATTGTAATGCCCTCGTCGGCCAGACCGTCCACGATGACGTTCGTGAGGCACAGCCTCGACTGCTCGACCCAGAAGGGATAGACGCCGCTGTTCCTCGGATAAAGCCGGTAGGGACCGCCCTCGCCACTCGTGACCGTCAGGTTCTTGCCGCCGGTGACGCTGATGTAGCCGGCGTAATCCATATCCCGCAGCAGCGTGAGCGTATCCGTCGCCTCCAGCTTCAGATGGTCGAAGGCGACGATGTTCAGGGCGGTAGTCCGCGCGACTGGCCTAGTCCATTTCGGATAGTATCCACCCTGGAGATCAAAGCCGTTGAGGCAGAGGTCTGAACCCTGAAGCGTCACGTTGGCCACGCCGTAATAGTACCTGTTCTGGTCGGACCAGATGCGGCAGCTCGCGTCACCCTCGGTGGTATGCCCGTCGTAGAGGCAGACGGTCATGTGCCCCGAGTACTCGCCGTCGAACTTCATCTGGTTATAGCCGTTCCACCCCGCCGCCGTCGAGCAGATCGCCAGGTCGTTGACCGTGCCGCCCGTATTGCCGCAGAGCTCGCCCGCGCCCAACACATGGAACTCACCGGCATAGAGGACGACACCGCCCACGCAGAGGTCGGACGTGTTGCCCGTGATCTTGCCACCATAGAAATTGAACCGGCCGCCGTAGAGATAGACGGCCCCGCCCCAATCGTGCGCCGCCGCTCCATGATGGTCGGCGCAGCCCGTGATCTCGCCGCCTTCGATCTGCAGAAAACCGTCGGCCGTATCATTTCCCGTGCCGCCAATGCGGAAGGCGGAACCATAGCTGTAGTTCTCGCAGTCCCTCACCGCCGCGCCTTCGTTCAGGTAGAACTTGGCCGTCTTGAAGATGGCGATCGTTCCGGCGCCAACAGTGTTGAAGTAGTTTCTGACTAGCGCACCTTCGGCCATCGTGACCTTTCCGTCCGAAATGTTCATCAAGGGCGCGGTCGCGGACGAGGCGGACTTATTCCCGTCGATTACGAGCGACCGGATGGTCAGGTCAGTCGTCTCTTCCCTCGCAATTTGGACAAGCATGCCGGCGGCATAGGATGCCGCGCGCGTGAGCACATTCGTCTGGCCTTCGGGGCTCGCTATCGTGATCGTCTTGCCGATTGTCAGCGCGCCTGTGTATTCCATGTCGTACTCTACATACACGGTCGCGCCGTCAGCGGCGGCGTTGATCTCGGCCTGGAGTTCCTCGAATGTCGTGGCGGCGAATGCGCCGTCGATGGACATGGCGAAGGCCGCCAGACACGTACCAAAGGCCAGGTATTTGCTATTGTACATAATGTTTTCGTCCCTGAACCACCAACTACATCGTCCGCAGTGCGACCGATCACAATCGTGACCGACTTGCGGCCAGCCGATATTATAGCAAAAATTCTGCCTGTGGCACAATCGAAAAATTCATTTTGGAGGCGAATTCGTGGGACTCGGCTATAAATGCAGACCGAATCTCTTCGAGTAGCTTCGGGTGTAACCTTCGGCTTATGTGGATCCGCAGGACTAGGACGCGAGGCGATTCGACGTCCTGTCCTCATGATGTGACGGAATCGACATAAGCGTAGACTAAGAAAATCACACACAAATTGCCCCCATTTCCAATGAACTACAGGAACTTCATAAGTAGTTCCATGTCCTCTTTCTTAACATATTCTATTCCCCTACGATTAATGAACAGTGTTCTAATCAGGTCCACCATGCTGCCACGTTTTTTTTCGGGCATGTTCATCAGTGAACCATAAATTGCGGTCGCAAATGTATATCTGAAATATAGAAAGTACTGACGTTCTGAATAACCGACAAGATCAGTCTGTTCCTTTGAAAGTGGTTTACCATCACTCCCATAATCAATGATTTCCTCTACCGCGTCAAGCCACTTGGACACCATTCTCCAGCCCGCAATGACAACGTCTGGGCATCGTTCTTTGTCCCTAATCAGAATATCATAACAACTTCGGATAAAGCATTCGCGCGCAAGGTAGACACTCTCACTGTCGCAGTGAATCACGCATTTTTTATGCATGGCCAAGAATTTATCCATCGCCTTTCCCGCTAGACGGACTTTCTCAGCAGCATTTGTCATTTCTCCTATTTCGTCAATCACTAGCCATTTATCGGCTGACGCGCCGACTCTACTTCCCGGTCCCCAGGTGTCGGTCAGTTCTTCAATTTCCGATTCTAAGTCTGTTCTGTCCCTGCAACAGGCATAAACGAGAAACAAACACATCATCATGAAGCACATCGCAACTTTCTTCATAGATAGATCACCCTCCCTATTCTTCTCCTTGCGTCACATGGCAATTTCCGTATACATTGCGCTCTACTGTCCAATTGAATTTATTAACCTTTACTGTGCCAGAAGCGTCTATGGTAAATTTCTGACGATTAACACAGAACTCATGATATGGCGTCTGTAAATAGAAATCGGACGGCTGCAACCATTCAGAAGGTATGTTCCAGACTATATTCCCGTCATTCCACCCCCCGTGAGTCAACGGGGGGCATTCATCAATCATTGATGCGATGTCGTTAAAATCATTTGCGGGACCCACCTCCACCACCCTTTCTGCACCCTGGGTAGTAGAATGATTCCACCACGAGTAAAAATATGGTCTGTCAAAGTAACCAGAAGCGTTACCGTTTACGTTCCTCTCCCTTACGCGCAAGTGCCTAAATGAAACCGAGTGAGGGCACATTACCAGACCAACATTCATTCCAATGCAACCCGCGACATTTCGTACTCCGCCGTAATTTAATACTTGCGGTGTGCCAGCCGGAATTATCATATTCGGCTCAAGGCAACAAGTAATCACTGGGAACCGAATGTTCTGATACATAAGCGTGAATATGAAATCACCTCTTTGCAACCCAAATCGACATGGCAAATAGTTTTCAGTGGGATCAAAGTAAACTAGCGAATCAGGAACGCCCCATTGTATACCAGAAATAGAACTTGGCAACGTAAATAATTTTATTTTCTCACAAACTCCATATATGTGACGATTGGGAAATTCAAATGGGAATATCTCGTCTGGCACTACTTCAACTCTCAAAGATGTCAACGATTTATTGTCTGACAGTATTCCTCCTGTTTCATTTTCGATAAAATACCCAGAGACCTCAATATCACCCTCGCGGGTACTCGCCTTGGCGCCTTCGCAAATGCATGTCCACGAAAATGATTCATGCGGAGCCAACGTTCCTCCAGAAGGCAATTGGACATCACCACCATCATCTGACACAAGTCTGCCAAGATTCAGCGAACCTAATTCAAACGATCCACCGTTTGTCCCACCCGACGCTAACACGGACAGTACGACTCTAGTAGAACGGCGCACTACCACATCTCCAGGAGAATTCGTATAGGTGTCCTCAAATATGACCGCTGGACTACTGAAGCCAATCGAGAAGGACGGTGTAGCAACATCTTCTCCCGGTGCTTCGGGCGGCGATGGAACCGGGTCGTCAAAGCCACAACGACAGACTCCGCCAGTGATGGCGAATATCGCGTTCTCATAGCAATATCCGCCTATCGCCTGGCAGTCGCCGTGGCAGGTGCAGTTCGGCGTACAGCCAAACGTGACAGTATTGCCGGAACAGGTCACGCATCCACAGGCGGGTCCGCCAGATGCACCAAGAAGCAGAGGTCGCGGCGATGGCGCCTCGTCCCAGGTTAAGGTACCGCCCGGATCGTACGGCGTGAACGAAATGGTGTACGTGCGATTGGAGCCGGAATAGCCCTCGGTGAATACGGCGTCAAGCGGCCACTTGACCGCATACGAACGCTCGTCGTTCTGCTCAATCTGGGTAAAACCCTCATCGCTGAAAGAGACCGAAATCGGCACGGTTGAGGTGACTGCGTACTCGACGCCGATCAGAAGCGGCACGTGGTTGGTAACGCCGCCGTTGGCAACGATCACCGGCGAACCGAGGCGCGAGGTGCGGTCGGCATTGAAGTATATTGGCGCGGGGCCCCTCTCCGCGCACACCTCGACGTAGTAGTAGGCGTTGGCGTTCACATCGCCGCGGAATGAGACCGCACCGCCGACACTTTCAAAGACATTGGAACAGACGATGCGCCGCCATTCGTCGTTCGTGTTCCCCTCGATCTGCGTCACCGTGTTAGTGTCGCCTTCAACCTGATCGACACCATTTGTTCCTTCCTTGATATTCGCGAAAGCAATCCATACACCAACGAACAGGGCGAGGAACGTCTTCTCCCAGGCGGGCAGACGGCGTAAACCACGGCGTGCCTGGCGGAACGGACGCCTCCCCTTCTCGACGTAGAGCGCGAGCAGGGACAGGAATACGACGCCATAGACGGCGATCACGCTGGCAATCGACGCGGCAATCATGGCGTGGCCTCAGCGGGGGAGTCAATATTCGTCATCACCTCCATGTCGGCATGCACGACGGGCGGCAGCGCGGCCGGAACTGGCGGCAGCGCCAGAAGCGGCATCGCGAACACGACTACGATCATGGTGGCGAATGCTTTCATTACGCTACCATTATATCATTTTCATTGTTGCGACTGCAAGCTGATTGTGGCGTGAAAGAAAGGTTATTAGCGAATCTCCACTTAACCTTCCCAGTTTGCCACTTCACCAACGCCATGCGTGAGTGGCAGGCAACCGAACTTCCGAGCCGCCGTCGTGCGTAAAAAACAAGAACCCCGTTCTTTCGAACAAGGGTTCCTGCCAATCCGGCTTGATTCAGCACTCCCCCAAAGCTACTTGCGGGTATTCTCCTCAATCTGGATCAAGAGGGGAATAATGAGAAAAAGAACCAAACCGATCAAGGCTCCACCGCAAATGGACAAAGCCATGGTCTTCTTGATTCGCGTTTTGACCACATCGGCTTCCGCCGTCTCAAGGGCAGATTCAAAGAGACCGTCGTACCATCCAACGACCGTTTCTCCATCAAACTTGTCCTTGCTGTCCTTCCTTTCGCAGTTTTTCTTCGCCGCCTTGGCGAAGTCAAGAGCTCCGTCGATGTAGTCTTCACGCATCTCCTTCTTCATCCTAGCGAGTTTGCGGACATAGCGTTCATACGCTTCCTTGGGAAGTGCGCACAGCTCCATCAACTTTGTTATCTCGGAGTCGAATTCCTTGCGAACCGCATTGGTTTCCTTCAAGGACTTCATGTCACCGCTGTTGTCGTTCCGCATGCCCTCTTCTGAGGCCAGTGCTTCACGGACCTCATCGAAATCTGGAACCTTGACCCCCGACGCCCCAGAGAACACATAGTACAGCAATGAAAACGCCATCGTGGCTATACAGAGGAACATGAACAGCGCCGCAACGATCTTGCCGAAGAAGAAGACTTTCTTCATAAAGGCACTTGTCCATCCCGCTGCTTTGTTGATGTCAACCTTCGCCACTAGTTCGGAGGCCTGATTCTTCAGTTGTTCCGCATGATGCGAAACGCTTTCTTTGTCGATGTCCATTTTTCTTTCCTTTTCCCTTATTGCCTTGACTATCACCTCAGGGAAAAGAAAGGGCGCAATTCCCATCGGTGTTTCAATGGAGGCCTTAGGATGCCCGAAGAGAGAACACGAAGAGAATGCGCCACAGTGTGCGCATCCACTCACCATGCCAGGCTCTCTTCAGAAAGTTCCTAAGTTTCCATTGAGCCAACATAGCGCGAACGCTAAGTTGTTTTGACTGTTCGGCCTCACCCGAGGCCGTAGGTCACGCCGATCTCCACGCTTGTCGCGCATGTCGGCTGCCAGCCCGAATTAAATCAAGCTGTATGTCAAAGATCAGGCGTTCGGATGTGTCGGATTGTAGATCGTCAAATCCGGATACAGCGAACGAAAATCGTCTCCAGTGCGGGTAATCAGCCCGGCATTCTCCATCGCAAGGACCTCTGCTTGCATCGATGACATTATACCATTTTCCGTTCGGTCGCGCAACAGGAAATTCATCCGCCAGCGGTTTCACGGTCTACGGGGAAACCGTGAACGCGGCGACGACGCCGTCCAGCGCACGCGCCGTCACCAGCAGCCCCCGGCCCATCTCCAGTGACCGATTGCTGTGCGAGCTGTTGACAATCGCCCGCGTTGCGCCGAAGACCGCGGCCGCGTATTTCATTCGTTATCCCTGGCCAATTTCACCGCCGCGACGGCGGCACCGACCATCGGCGCGTCATCGATGTGGAAAACGTCAAATGGGATTCCGGGCGCTAGTTCGGCGATTCCCTCCCGGACGATGCCGTTGAAATTCACGGCGCGCACCTTCCAGTAAGTAGAGCCGTCGACCGTGATGCGCACGGGCGAACGCCCCGCCAGGGCCGAACGCCGCACGAACGCCGTGAGATGCGCCGCGGTGAGCCGGGCCGCCCGGCGAAAGACCGCACGGGCGATTTCACGGGCGGCGTTCACCTCTTCGGGACGAATCGCCGCAACGAGTGGATTCTCCTGCGTCGCCTCGCCCGTCGCAAACGAATCAAGCTCACAGGTCGAGAGCGACGTAAGCGCCGAAAGTCCCTCGTCCGCGAACAATCCATCCGCCGCCGCCCGCTTCAACAGCTCAAGCCCCACGCCGCCCAGATAAGCGCCAGACACCATCTTCTCGAACTGCGCCGCACCCGTATCCGGCAAGGAGGCATCATACGCCTTGTCGCACGCGGCGCGCGGAACCTTGTCGCATTCGCCCGATTCCGCATTGCGAACCGTCCCGTTCTCAATCGAGGCAAGGATCGTACCCGTGCCGAGGATGAAGCCGACCTGGCCCGGACAAGACGGACCTGCGGCCGAAAGCCCCGCGAGCAACGTTGCAACCGTGTCGTTCAACACGACCACCGGCAGCGGACCATCCTTGAGCCGCCGCACCAGCTCGGCCCCCACGCGCTGCCCGATCACCTCCGGCGCCTCGATCTGCTTCGACCAGGCAACGAGTTCGGCATCGCCGCCCGGCAACGACCGACACTCGTACGAGAAGCAGTAGCCAACGCTCGCGGCCTTCGGCTCCAGCGCGCGTACGGCGTCGACTTCCGCTGCAATCGCCGCATGAAAGGCGTCGGCAGAAACATTCCCATGCGTTCCGGGCATTTCGGACTTCCGCATGTACGCAAACACCGGACCCTTCTCCGTCAACCGCATGGACGCCACCCGCAGGTTCGTGCCCCCGGCGTCGACGACGATGACCGGCAGCGAGGCCGACCCTCCACGATTGCCGCCGGATGCCGCCGAAAGGTGCGAGTCGATCATCCGCAGGGACGATGATTCCCCGCGCAGGGCTAGCTCCGCCTCCGCGGAAAACGCCTCCGCCACCCTTTCGAGGTCGTCCCGCTCAAGGATAAAGCCGTTCCGCCCGAGGAATTCCTGCAACTGCTCACTCATGCGCACGCCCTGCCAGTTTTCTCGGGAACGAATTGACTCCCGCCTTTACCTTGAAGTCGCGTCCATCCGCCTTAAGCGTGAACGGCAGGTTCGAATCAACCGAAATCTCCGTCGCCGTGGCAATGACGTTGCACTTCACCTTGCCGAACCTGTAGTTCTCGACGCCGACGCGGCCCTTCGGACTAAGTTCGAAGTCGCAAGTGAGCGTATTCGCGAAGGCGTTCGCCTCCTTGATGCCGATCACATCTTCAATGAAAATTGAAATTGGCCCCAGTGCCGACCAGCCGCAGAAGCTGTCACGCGCGTAACCGGCCTTCTTCGCGTAGGTCGAGGGCTTGGGCTCAGTCGGCGAATAGCTCTCCCAGATCGAATGCGGCTCGAACTTCTTCCAGGTATCGTACATGTCGAAGACGATCCTGCGTGCAATGTCACGCGCCAGCGCCGTCTCGCCGGCACCGTCGAGGCCCTTGAGTGTCATGTAGGTGGTCGGCATCCACACTCCTCCGCGCCAATAGCCGCCCGACGGCCAGAAGTCGGCATCCTTGCGGGCGAGGGAGGGAGTCGGCACGGCGCCGCCGAACCACTCCGGTGAGCGCAGCTTCTCGATTAGCCGCGCACGGCGCGCGGGCGACGGCGTCTCGGCGAGAAGCGGCCAGTATGACGCGATTGTCGGCACCTTGCACTTCGAGCGGTCTGACGACAGGATGTCGTAGTAGAAGCCGTCCTGCTCGTCCCAATAGAGCGACTCGATCTTCCGTTTCTGCTCCTCGTACTTCGAGCGCCATTCCGCGGCACCGGCGGTGTCGCCCAGCAGATCCGCGATGCGCGAGATGGACAAGGCAGCCAGCGTCTGCTGCGCAAGCGCGTCGATCCACAGCAGCTTGGGATTCTCCGGGCATCCCCCCGGCGACCCGGCGTCCTTCGCCCCTGCGCGTCCGCGCGGCGTGTTGTCCATTCCACTCGGGCAGCCTCCCCAGTGGTATCCATCGGCCGTCTTCTTCGCGGCAACCGGCTGGACCGATCCGTAGGGCTGCGGCTGCGACGGGTCGAAGTTCTCGAAGAGCTCGTACCACCGCTGGAGCCAGCGCTTGTCGCGATAGACCTTCTCCAGCCGAGCCCGGTCGCCCGTCTGGAGCGCATAGAGGTATTCGGTCCAGGCGAAGAGCGGAGGATTATCCGGATGGTGAATGCGGAAGTCGAGCATCTTGCCCTCGTCCGCCCCGCACCAGCGGTTGCCCCTCACCTTGGGAAGCGGCATGTTCCTGTCCGCAAGCATCACCCCGTAGAAGTTCTCGAGCGACTCGATGCCGGGGAATTCTTCCGGACAGTACTTGCAGAAGTGCACCATGAAGCACGTGTCCCAGATCCAGATGCGATTGGACATGTGCGCCTCGTCCATGTACCGCGGCGCCGGCAGTCCCGGTAGCTCGTCGATGCGCGTATGCGCGATCTTCCAGGCCTCGTCATAAAGCCCGACCAGCTCCGGTCTTTCGTCGAAGACCGGCCGCGGCAGAAACTGCCGCCATTCCGCCGCCTGGGCATAAATTCCAATCGTGGCGACTACCGCCAAGCACACCATTGACGCATTTTTCACGGTCTTCCCCTCCTAGCGAATGATTAAAGTAGTGCCCCGAGGCAGAAGATCGCACTCGTAGCATCCGATGTCGACCCGGTCGCCGAAGAGGCGCGCCTTGCCTACAAAGTCAGTGGCCGACATCTGCCAGTCCTGCGCGTAGCCGGCGTCTCGCGCAGGGGAACGCAATGTAAGGGCGTACTCGTCGAGTCCCTTCTCGCCGCGCGCGAACTGCGGATCGGCGTTCGCCAGGTTGCCGCCGCCGTCCGTGAAGTTGGTCACGCAATGGCTGTCGGCGAACATCTGCCCCCAGAGGCAGTTCCTGAGCGTCGTGCCGGCGGGATCCATGTTCTCGTAGAGGTTGAAGTCGCAGACCCTCCCCTTGTCGGACCAGGCGTGCTCCGTGTTGTTCTGATTGCGGTTGTTGGAGAAGATGCAGTTCTCGAAGAGCGCCAACTGCGTCTTGCCACCGTCGTGGCAGTAGAAGCTGTACCATTGCCAGAAGCAGTTGTCGGCGAAGGTGCAGTTCACCCACTCCGGCCTGGTCGAGTCCGTGTCGGCGCTGCGCGAGCCGCGGCTGCTGTAGATGATGCCCCAGTCGCCGTAGCAGTGGTCGATCAGGCAGTTCGTGGCCCAGTTGGCGTTGAAGAACGCGCTGTGGACCTTGCTCCTGTCGAGAGAGACGTGGTGGATGCGGCAGGAGTCGAGGCTGCAGAGGCAGATCGCGCCGCCGTCGAGGTCGCAGCGAATGAGCTGGCAGCATTCCGCGTCGCAGCACGTGCCGTTGCTGTCCAGGTAGTTGCCCGTGAAACGGCTGTCGCGGACCTCAGCCCCGTAGGCGACGCCGTACTTCGCGGCGTTGTTCGTGAACGTGCAGTCCACGTACTCGCCGCCATTCACCGCCGCCCCCTGACTGCAGACGTTCGCCTCGAACCAGCAGTTGGAGAAGGCCGTCGTCGCCTGGGGCTCGACATAGACCGCCCCGCCCACGGAAGTGCAGGTATTGGTGCGGAAGACGGAGTTCTCCACCCGGCATGTGCCGTGGCTCGCCACGTAGATCGCCGCGCCGTACGTGTAGGCGTTCGTGGCGAAAAGGCAGTCGTCGACGTGGCATGTGCCGTTCGACGCGACTCCGATCGCGCCGCCCCAGTTGTAGACGTAGTACTTATGATCGCGGAAGACGCAGCCCTTCAGGTCGAGTACGTCACAGTCGCCCACGTAGAAGCTGGCGCCGGCCAACTTGTTATGGACGTCAGAGCCGTTCGCGACGAAGGTGCAGTTCGTGAACGCACCGGCCGCGGCAACGCCGCCCACACAAGGCGAATAGTTGCCCTCGAAGACGCAGTCGACCACCTGATAGCGCGACCGCCAGGTGTAGACCTTGCTGTCGTTCAGTGGATCGAAGAAAAGCGTCGAGCCGCGCGCGACGTAGGTCGACACGTTGGTGTTGCAGAGAAAGCGGCAGCCGATGACCGGGACGGTGGCATGGGAGCGGCGCACGCCGATGGCCGAGCCCTCCTGCGCGGTGTTGGCCTCGAACGTGCAGTCGATGAAGGTCGGCGCGTAGGTCGTGGCGTTCTCGATGCCGACGGTGCCGATGTTCTGACCCGTCGAATTGCCCCGGAACGTGCAGTTGCTCACGACGGTGCCGGCGGCGTTGTTGTTAATGGAAAGCGCACCCGAATAGTAGTAGGTCTTGTTGCCCTCGAACAGGCAGTCGTAGGCGCCGCGCGGATTCTCGAGCGCCCCGTAGTAGCAGCCGTTGCCAAGGGTGGAGTTGCCGCGGAACGTGCAACCGACCACGCGCGTTCCCTGCGCGGCGCCCGTGTAGCCGCTCGCCGTGTTGGACTCGAACAGGCAGTCGACGGCGAGGCCGTTCACGACGCCGCCCGCGATCTTCGCCCGGCAGGTGCGCACCACGCAATTCGACATGTACGTTCCGTCGCCATGCGTCGCGTTTCCCGCAACCCAGCCGGAGTTGAACACGACGGCGCCGCCCTTGTCGGTGCCGCCGTTGAAACCCTGGAACGTTATGCCCGAGACCTTGAACGCAACGTCGGCCGTCAGGTTGATCGCACGGCCGGAACCGGTGAAGACGACGTCGTCCGCCCAGTGCTCCGTCGTTTCGCCACGAATGTTCAGCGCCTTCGAAATACTCAGATGGTCAACAACGCCACCCGCACCAGATGCCATGCTCACGCTGGTGAAGTCATACGTGCCGGGATGAACGACGATCGTGTCGCCCGATGCGGACTGGTTGACGGCATTGACGATCTGCTGCGGCCCCGAAACGCCCCCCTGCGCCTCGGCATAGACATGCCATTCAGCTGCCTGCGCACGGCAAAGACATAGCGCGGCCGACAGTGAAACCACAACTTGGGCGAAGATGCCATATCCACTCAGATGAACAGAATTTTTCATGAAAACTCCTTGTTGCGTTGAACAATGACGGCGCATATTATACCAAAAAACTAAGGCACGTACAGAGTTTGTAATATCGGTTCAAGACAGAATTTTATATCTTTTCAAGACAGAATATGGTATACTTCACTTCATGAGAAAGCAAAAAAGGCGCAAAGTCATCATTGTCTTGTGGTTGGCAGGCTCGGCCGGACGCAAGCAGCTGACGGGCATTCTCCACTATGTGAACAGCGGCCACCCCTGGAGCGTACATCTCGTGACCGACCCGAAGGACTTCACGAACGATACGATCCGCAAGGCGATTGCCGACGGCATTGATGGTTTCATCGTCCACACCGATGCGCAGGCCGCCGAGGGACTTGCCTCATCGACCATTCCGACCGTGCTGATGGACTTCCCTCCGCCAAGACTCTCGAAACGCAAGCACGCCATTGCCGTCATCCTCGACAGCGACGAGGAGATCGGCAAGGTCGCCGCCGACTATTTCCTGCAGCTCGGCCGCTTTGGCAGCTACGCCTTCATCCCCGACCGGGAGAACCGCGGCTGGTCGCGTCTGCGTGAACGCGGCTTCAAGAACGCTCTCCTGAAGAAGGGCATCGACTGCCAGGTCTTCGGCGCGGACAAGGGGCCGCTTGCAGGCTGGCTGAAGGGGCTGCCTAAACCCGTGGCCGCGCTTTGCGCCTACGATCTCGGCGCCCAGGACGCATTCGAGGCCTGCCGCCAGGCCAAGTTGTCCATCCCGGATCAGGTTGCCGTTCTTGGGGTGGACAACGACGAACTCATCTGCGACTATTCCGAACCATCGCTTTCGAGCGTACGCATCGACCACGAGGCGCTCGGCTTCGAGGCCGCACGCACGCTCGAACACCTGATGCGGCGGCCGACCGACGGCGAACTCAAGCGGATCTTCATGCCGGCCGACAACGTGGTCGAGCGGGAGTCGACGGCGCCAACTGCGCCCGCAGCCCGTCTCGTCGCCCGCGCGCTCGCCTTCATCAAGGCCCATGCGACCGATGGCATCACGGTTTCTGACGTCGTACGCCACCTCGGCGTCTCACGGCGCCTCCTCGACCGTCGCTTCGGCGCCACCACCGGAACCTCCGTCCGCCGTGCCATCGAAGACCGCCGCCTTGAGCAGGTGAGGCATCGACTGGAGACCTCCAATCTGCCGATCGTGAAGATCTCCCGCCTCTGCGGCTATGCCAACGCCCAACGGCTCAAATACGTCTTCCGCCAGCGCTTCGGCTGCTCCATGAGCGAATGGCGCAAAACGCCACTGACTACCTCAGGAAGACCGCCGTCCCACGCTCGGGAACCTTGAGGAAGCCGGTACCGGTGATCCAGCTGACTTCACACGCTGCCCCACTGCCGACGGCTCCATAGACGCCACCACAGCTACGACCTCCGTCAACGTATAGATAGTCGCAGGCATTCGTGCCAACATTGTCGAGATCGACCACAGCCGTCGAGGCGACAGACCAAACCGCCTTCTCGCCGAAGGCCTGTTCGTTCTGTATCCTCAGAGTGCCTCCGCTCACGGTCACGCGCACACAATTGGGCCACTTGCCGCTGGATGTCATCCGCAGCACCCCCTTCTGCACCTCGATCGACCCTTCTGTAGGGCTCTCCACGCCGATCGCATGCGTGCCGACACCGTTCTTGACGAGACTGACCTTGCCGGAGAAGACCGCACAGTCGACGCGATTGACGCCGCCTTGACCGGTAGGATCCCTGTTCGAAGCGATCGAAAGCGTCGCGGGGCCGTCGCTCTTGATGGCCGACCCCTGTCCCTGTTCGCTCGTCGCCAGAACACCAACGCGCTGGTCGGTTCCGCAAAGGTCCCACGTCGTCGAGCCGAGCCGCAGGAGCTGGTCGGCCTGAAACGCATTGGCGACCCGCGTGAACAGCTTGCCGCCGTAGAACTCGCACCAATCATCGCCGGAAATGCGGTTGTTCGTCACGCGGAAGTCGACGGTGGGCGACTGTCCGCTTTTCACGTAAAGCTGCCGCGCAGCGTTGAACGGCTGGTTCGTGACGACCAGCGTGCCGCTCCCGGTCAGGTAAAGATGTGAATAGACGGCGCTGAGAACGGCCTGAATACCGCCCGCGAACGTCGCCGTCGCATTCTTGCCGAGGGACATCTTGGCCTCGCCGATCCACTGGATCTTTCCTTTGAAGGTTGTGTCGGAATTGTCCGCAAAGGTCATGAACGCCGCGCTCGGCTCGGTATTGACGAACGCGCCGCTGTCCATCGGCGCGCTCTGCACCGTCGTGCCGCTGAAATTGAACTTCGCCTTGCTGTGGTCGAAACTGACCGTGCGCGACGCCGCACCCAGCGCATTGCCGGATGAAACGTTGTACGTACCCGAATTGAGCGTCAGTGCGCCCGTGTGCGTGCTCGGCGCGGCAAGGCCGATCGTGCCCGCATTGTCCACTGTGACAGCCGACTCGCCTGAGATGCCACCCGCGAGATTGACGGTATTGTTCGCGCCGACCGACCACGCCTGAGCCTTGGCGAGTGAAAGCGGCCAGTTGACCGTCCAGGTCGTCGCCGCCATCGCGTCGAGCACCGTGAGGCCAGTCGCGCCGATTTCCGCCGCCGCACCAGCGCCAGAGGCGAACGTGAAGGCGCTGCCGCCGAAGGCGTTCTTTAAGACGAGACCGTCGAACTTCGCCTCGCCCGTCAGCGTCGCCGAGCTGCCGCCGGCCGCAAACGTTGCGAGCAGATCGCCGGCCGCGAAGTCGGGCGCCACGCCCATCTGCCAGTTGCCGTCGAGCGACGTCGCGTCGCCGCCCGCGTCGCCGCCAACCCACGTGTCGGCGTTGGCCGGACCCGTCAGCACGTTGACCGTACCCGGACCTTCGATCCATGCCGCCGCACGCGTACCGTTCGCCCCGTCCGCCGAATAGACGCCAGGTGCCATCGCCGCCGCGGCCAGGGTGGCGGCATTGAACGTGAGCTGCACGCCGGCGGCCAGCTTCAGCTTGGCCGTGACATCCCCAAGCGTCAGGCTGGCGGCACTGAAGCCCGCGCCCGAAACCGCGTCGACGTCGAAGACGGCGCCGGCCGAAACAGACAGCTCGGTGAGCGCCGTGAACGTCGCACCCGTCACCAGTTTGAGCGTACCCTTCTCGACGGACATCCGGCCTGTCGTCGTCGAAGTCGCATTCGAGCAGACGAACGTGTAGTCCGCCGACGCCGGCGACCACGTAAGCCCCGCCTTCTTGGCGAACTGTCCCGAGAACACCATCGGATTCACCTTGGGCGTGCCCGTGAAGGAAATCTGCGCCTCGTAGTCGGCCGAAATGCTGTGGCCAGTATTGGCAACGCCGTTCGTCTCGATGATCGCGCTGTTCTTGAGTACCAGTCCGTCGGCATGAATCGTGCCGCCGTCCTTGCAGGTGTATTCAAGGCACTGAGTCGAATCATCGCCGTCAAAGTAGAAGACGAGCCCGTTCTGCGCCTTCGCCGTCGTGATGTTGATCTTGCCCTGCTTGATCTTGGTAAAGGGAATCGTATAGTCGCGATTGCCTGCCTGATAATAGCAGACAAGCGTCCACTTGCCGTTTTTGACCAGCGTCGGGGACCCCTCCTTCTTATTGAATGGCTTCTGGAACTTGAGGTCGGCGCCACTCGTCGACTCGATTTCAGTCTCCCCGTCTCCATAGAGAGAAAGACCGGTCGTCCCAACCCAATTGCCGCCGATCTGCAGCTTGTGGCCCGTCTCGACGCTCAGGAAAAACTGACTCGCGCCGCTCGCAGTCCAGTAGACGTCACCCCAAGGATAGGTGGCCTCGCCATTATTGGACGAAAAGGTCTGCGAACCACTCGGCCGGACCAATCTGACCGTGTCACCGCGGGCCGGCACGCCATTTTGGCCGCCTTCATCCGCCCAATTGTAGGCCTTGGTGATGAGACCGCCATAATTACAGTCCTTTGTGGTTCCCACCCAAGACCATGTCTTCACCTCGGCCATTGCCGAAGCGGCAGCCAGCGTCCCCATCCCTACAAGCAGCTTCTTGCAGAGTTGAGGCAAGCGTTTCGGTTTCGCGCTCGCCGCGCATTGCCAATGCGTTATTTCACCACTGTGGATTTTGCATGCCATGGTTGACTCCTCCTCGATTACGGTTACATTCTCGCCCATCCGCCCAGAACTTCCGATAGCATGACGATACCGTCGTCGCACTCTTGGGCAGGCTCCTTTTCGGTCAGGACGCGCTTGCCTCATCCACAAGCTGGTTCAGCATCGCGTACAGGCTGAAAAAATTTTGATACTCTTAAGAAAATCACTCCCTACTTCAGGCTCCTGATTTCGTCCTCGGCGAAGACGGCACGTTTGTTCTGATGGTAGTTGAATATGAGCCTGTCCTCCGCAGACCAGTCGGTGGCCTCGGCATAGGATCCGACGAACGGCACCGCAAGATCGATCCAGCAGGCGAATAGCCGCTTCTCCTCCTCCTTCAGCAACACGCCGTGATGGGATGGTTCGAGGTAGTTCATGATCAAGCTCTTCGCCGATCCCTGCGCATACGGCGGCAGCATGGCGGAGCGCCCCGCATTCGAATACCAGGAGAGCATCTTCCTCTGCCTCCCGTTCTGCGTGAGCGAAAGATACGACTGCGAAAAACGCCGCCGCGATCCGCGCTTGAACTCCGGCACGGGCTTGCCGGTGAAGTCTGGACGCGCCTTGGCCTTCTCGGAACCATCATGGCACTTCACGCAGTGCGCGTCCAGAATGGGCTGGATGCGCTGCACGAAGCTGAAGCCCTCGACGACGGCGTCAGGATCGTCCGACCGCGGCGCATTCACGCCGAGGTAGTTGGACACAGAGCCGAGGATGCCATCCTTGTCGAGTCGCGCCAGCAGCGGATGCGGATTCTGTCCCGGCGCCGGACGCAGACGCTGCACGCTCACGGGACGACGTGTGTAGCCGCCGGGGAACACCTGCGTCTTGTCCTCATGGCATCCCACACAGGACGCCTCCTCGCCCGGCCGCACCGTGACCCAGCTGCGCATCGTCTGCACGGTGCGTCCGCGCGCATCGAGCGCCTGGAAATAGACCCCGTTGTTCGCCGGACATTCGAAGTAGCAGCTGCCGTCCTCATTCACATCCACCTCACCCAGCACGTGCTTGACGTCCCACGTGCCGATCGCGCTGATTACCTCGCCGCGGCCATCGTCGCCCGGATGCGAGACGAGACTGTTGATTGCCGGATCGCAGTCCTTCGGCCACGGGCTATCGTCCTCCTTGTGCAGGAATGCTGGACGCGACTCGATGGCGACCACCCGCAGCTTCTTCACCGTGCCGCGCGGTATCCCCTTCAATCCCTCGCCGACATGGATGTCGGCGACATAGAAGCGTCCGTATGCCTCATTCCACTTGATCGAGGATACGCGCGGCACCGCCGTTCTGCGCGGCGCAACCGCCACCGGCTGGCACGCCCCCAGCATGGGGTCGTAAGCAAGCAGTTCGCGCTCGCCTTCCGCGTTCTGCCAGTAGATGCCGAACTGCGGGTCCGCCGCCCATTTGTCGATGAGCGAACCTTCAGGGAGGAAGGCGGTCACCCATTCCGTCTCGCCGAGCGGCCACGGATGCGCCCATTGCGCACCGATCTGCCCGAATGCGTCGACGTGCTTCTCGGTAAGAAGTTCGGGAACGGCGTAGTGCGAGGCGACGCAGCCGGGCTTTTCCTCCATCGACGAGCCGGACACGAATTCAAGGGCGCTGTCGCCATTGAGTCCCTTGCGACGATCGATCGTGATAAGTTTGCCCTTCTGGTTCACGTGGTGCCCGGACGCAATGGCGATGACCTTCGGCGAACCGGGTATCTGCCGCGCGTGGAAGATCGCGCTCGGGAAGAACGAGTCCGCACCGTAGTAGGCCTCCTGCTTCGTGCCGTCCCAGTTCATCGTGAAGAGCGTCTGCTGGAAACGCGCATTGCGGTCGTTGTATTCCCAGCGCGTGTAGATGATGCGCCCGTCGTCGAGTTCCTGCGGATAGAGGCTGGACGCGCCGTCGAAGCTCACCCGCCGCAGATGGCTACCATCGGGATCGCAGACGTAGAGGTTCACGTAGAGTTCCTGATGGCACGGCACCACGGATTCGCAGCGTGTCGACTCGAACACGATCTTGTTCGCGCCCGTCCAGACCGGCTCGGTATCGGCGCAGGGCAGGATCTCTCCCGGCAGTTTCACACCCTTGACCTCGCGCGAAATCCGCGCGGGCGGCGAGAACGTGATCTGGCGGAGTTCGCGCGTGTCGAGGTTCATCGTCCACAGGTGGAAGTCGTCGCCCTCGCGCGCGAGGTACGAATCCCACGGCAATGCGTCGGGATAGTCGGTCATGAACCGGTGCGGCACGTAGTACTGGTTGAGATTGTAGCTGTCGCGCATCGAGAAGACGGGCATGCGCCCATCGGGCGACAGCGCGGGATCGCGGATGCAGCCCTCGGGCCGCGCCAGCAGCACCTCGTTGGATACGGTGCCATCCGGATGGATCGTGAGCAGACAGAGCTCGCCGCCCTTCGTCCAGTTCTTCGGGCGCGAGTCGATGAGATCGTCGGTCTGATAGACCGTGCTCGAATGCGGCGAGTCGCTGCCGAAGACAAAGTGCTTCACGTAGACGAACCGCGGCGTCTTCGCGGCCAGACTGGCAAGGCGCACCTTCCGCCGTTCTGCGCATAGCTTGAAGTAGGCAGCCCGGAGGGCGGGATCATCAGGCCGGAGGTTTTTCAGCTCGGGAGGGAGCGTGCGGCCCACCGACTTCGCCACCTTCTCCAGCACGGCCAGCGCCCGGGTGTTGTCTGCGCCCGGCGCGAACACCGAAACGAAGTTGTCGATCCCCGCGTCCTGCATGAGCCAGTCCTTTTCGAGACGGCTGGAAGGATAGGCGAGACCATTCGCAGTCTTCACGGGGAAATCGGCGGGGCGTGCATCGAAGAGGGATATCTCGGCGATATCAACCGCATCAAGGTATTTATCGTCGCCGCCGTATGGATGGCCCCAGATGTCGCAATGCGTCTTCTGCAGCCACCGACCAAAGATTGAACGTTCGTTGATGGCAGTGGCGCCGGTCTTGTGGATGTCGAGGCGAAGATAGCGCGCCTTCGTCTTCGGCCATTCCACAAAGGCGGAGTCACCGCAAAAAACTACGGGCAGCGAAACGCACTTCGGCGTGAGAGGGCGTGGATGCGCGCCGTCTATCGAGTCCACGGCACAGACGGTCACTTCTGCGGGCAGTCTTCCCAGCCAGCGAGATGGCTGCGCGACCAGGCGCATGCCGGTCGTTTCGCGTTCGGCACCCAAATCGAACGTGAGGTTGAGCCGCTTCTCGCGTACGGACAATGTCGCGAACGTCGTGGGATTGCCGTCGTGCAGCGCCGCCATGCCATGCCCGTCCACCTCCGTGCCCCACGGCTTCACGGTCAACGGCATGAACTCGCCTCCGGCGCACGTAGCCGCAGCCAGCGCAAAGATCATGAACAGATCGAGACTCGTCGTTCGCACGATTCGATCAGACAATTTGTGGAGCAATGCTTTGTTTGCCATGATTGATCTTCCCCGTATGGTTGATTCCTCGTTCAGCCGCTTCAAAACTCTCTCCAGATAGTATAACTGATTCGTCCCCGCCTGTCAATACCAAATAACGAATTACGATATTTCCGCGGGAGGCAGAAAGAACTCGTGGAAATGGTGCCACTGGGAAGGATGCCGAAGCGTCTCCTCTTCAAGGAACGAAACATATTCCTCCAGCATTCTGCGTCTCGCGGCATGGACGGCTGACCGACTGGCGACGGCTACGGTGGAGGCATCTGTAACGAACTGGCGGAAATGCACCTCCCACAATTCACGCCCCACTTTGACGCAGGTGAAGAAATACACCGGCGCCCCAACCAGATCGGCAAACGCGAAGACCCCAAGCGGCCACCTCGCGTCACGGCCCATGAAAGAACAGACATCGCGGTTCGACCGCGCTCTCGCCGGAGTCGTCCGGTCGCCCGCCATCAACACTAGCTCGCCTCTTCGGACGGCGTCCTGCATGTCCACCGCAGTCTCAACGCCGATATCCTCGGTGGAATGGAGCACAAAGGCGTCGACGTTGAAATGGCGCTGCACCATTCGCGTGAATTCTGTATCGTGCCCGAGGTGCTGAAAGGCATGGACGCGCGCGCGTCTTGATCCCGCGCCCCGGTCGAGCGCCGATAGCATTTCCGCGCATCCGAGATGCGATGAGACCAAAAAGGCGCCCCTACCGGAGTCCAGCAGATCTCGCAACGACCGCCAAGCACCGTCATCCCGCGCCGTCACCCGCGGCAACGACCGCCGCAGCGTACAGGCGTCCGTCTTGTCCACAAGAGTCCAGGCATACTCCAGTAGATGCCGAAACAATCCGAACGTGCCAGCGCGTTTTCCACCATAGGCGGAAAGCGTCGCGTAGAAACTGCGCAGGGCCAGCCGGGCAGGCCGCGCAAAAGGATAGACGAACAGCATCACCAGTAGAGTCAATGCCTTAACGGCACGTTTCCCCAGATGAGAATACACCCACCACATCAGCGCCAGCCGGAATCGACTGGCGCTCTGCTCGCGCTGAGCGTACCATGCCGTCTCCGCCGTAGCCGGCGATGTTCTGGAACCATCCGAGGAAAACGCCCTCGCGAACAGATACGAGAACGCCAGCGCCAGCGCGAAGACCACGCCCATGGAGCGCGTGACCGGAAAGGAGGTCAGTGCCAATGCGCCAAGCCCGACAAAGCTGGTGAGGAAGGAGGCCGTGACCGCGCGCAAGGTTGAGCGCGACGGGCTGCCGGCCCAGAAAATCGCATAATCCACGCCCAACCCCACCACGATGAAGAAGCAGAGCGGATGAAAGAAGGTCATCTTCACCCCGCACCATCCCAGCAGACCCGCCGTGGCGGAGATCGCGCACGCAACCGGGAGGATGTACTTCGGGAAACGGCGGCGGAACAGCCCCACGAGCACAATCGCCATCACCAGAACCGACGCCCCCAGCAGACGATACGTCTCATTCGCATGCCGATCGAAAAACGCCGTCAACTCCACCTGTGGATTGAAACGCCTGACACCTGGGGACGAGCGCTCATCCATCCGGCTTCCAGGGGTCTCCATACCCATCAGGAAGGTTCTTCCGCCCCTTTGAGCCAGCATTGGCGACAGCAGTCTAGACATGAACTGGTTCTCCATCGCCTCCTGTGGCGAGAGGAGGCGTTCCCGCGATGGCATCGGCACCTTCAAGCCCGTCTTGGCGGAGTAGTCGCCACCGCGCTGCCTGCAGAACTCGGCCACCATGAGCGCGTTCTCGCGCTGTCGCTTCAGTGAGGGCACAATAGACGACACCCCCCGCAGGCCAGCGGCCTCCTCGCGTTCCAGCGCCTCCTGGATGTCGCCGCCCTCAGTGACGGCATATTCGCCTGTGGACATCCCCAGTGAAGCAAGCAACCGTTCACCGGCCAGCAGCGTCGACGGCGGCCTGTAGAACGAGGCGGGGCCATTGTCGGTCCTGAGAAAGACGACTCCGCCGGCGCAGAAAAGCACCAGAGCGGCGGCGATCCAACGCTGCCAGGGACGGGCGCGCTGCACCGGCACCCCGTCGGCTGCGGCCTTCGGTCTGCGTCCCCAAGCGCACACCATCAGGAAGCAGAAGACGCCCACCAGCCCCACGGTGGTGAAAAGCGCCATCTGCCGCAGCACCAGGACGGAGGAGAAGAAAAGCGGAACGAAGCCGGAGAGCGTGGTCGCGAGCGCATGGAGAATCTTGCGACGCACCTGCGCCTGCTCGTCCCCGGCAGCCAGAATATGATACACGTAGTCAACGCCAAGCCCGATCAGCGAAGTACCGAAGACGAACGTGAGCACATGCGGACGTGACGGGCAGGCGAAAAGAGCGGCCGTACCGGCAAGCGAGCCGCAGGCCAGCGCGGCAAGCAACAGGGGGACAAACGCGAAGGAACCGAGAAGCACGCGGCCAATCGACAGCACGGCAAGGATCGAGGCCCACGACAGCACGGCGATCTCGCGCATGGACCGCGTTCGCGCAAGGGCAGAATGGAAAGGCGCACCACAGGGATATGCCCGTACCGGTCCATTCTCCGCATTGAAGATGCGAACGCGCTCAAGGACGTCCAGCATTCGCTTCACCCCTGCGGAATCAACCTTGCATGTCCCCTCCAGTAGCACGAAATGATGGCCGTCGCGCTCCATTGTCGGCAACCCATTGCGCATTGACCAGGGCGGCACGGCGCCTTCGGCGAGGTCCATGAACCATATGGTGCCGAGCATGAACGGATCGCCGCGCAGCGGGAAAACCGGGGGAACGACACCGGAAAAGAGCAGCGACAGCGACTCCTTCTCGACCTCGGCGTAGTTCCGCTGCAGCAGGTTGGTGCGGGTAGATTCGGCGAGCAGTCCATCGCGCCGTGAGGCGAGGAAATCGACCGCCGCCGCGATTCCATTGTCCGCCGCCGCATCCGGCTGGACCAGCGGGCGCAGACGCACCGCCGCCGCGTCCACGGCGGTGGCGGAATCGCCTTCCAGCAGCAGTCGCATTCGCGATGACTGGACGGAGGACAGCGCGGCGAGCGCATCGGCGCCGTCGGTATCCATAAGCGCGTTGACGTCGGTCTCGACCCCGCGTCCGCAGCGCAATGCCATCACGCACGCGGCGCCTGCCATTGCGGTGACCAGCGCCGCCAGGCGCGCCTTGCGAGGGAACGTCATCTATCCTTCTCCGCCACGTCGCGACGAACAAGCTCCACATCAAGCCGGTCCCCATTGCGGAACTTGACCACAACCTGGCGGGGGAAGGCATCACTGGGAATGCATTCGACATCCTTCACCAGTTCGCGAACCTCCTTAATGGCGAATATCCCCGCGATTGACGAGACATCGTTGGCAAGCGGCTGGGAGCGAACGCGCCCGTTGGCGCTAAACGTCCAGTTGGTGGGAGTGGCGATGAAGCTGCTGGGCACCGGTTCCACGGTGTTCCATTCGAAGCTGCGATCGCGCTCGAAGCGGAACGTTCCCTTCGACGTCAGCGTAACCCCAACGTCGGCCAGAACGCGACGCTGCACGAAATCGCCATGCGCCGACTTGGGCATGGAGGGCGTCGCCGCCATCAGGGCCGACCCACCAAGTGCGGTCAGAAGGAGAAAGTGCCTGACGAGCATATCGTATCTCCCTTGCAGAACGTGTACGAAACGGAATTCCCGGCGTCGGACGCGAGCTTCAGCGTCACCTGCTCGTCAGGGACGATCGGGCGCATGAACTTCATCTTCCGCACCATCTGGGGCACAAGGCGGCGACCAAGCAGCCGTTCGGCAAAATGGTGGGCAACGCCCAGCTGGACCACGCCCGGGAGCAGCGGACAACCATCGAAATGCCCCTTGAAGAATTCGGCCGATGGGGGAAAAGACACCACCACCTCCATCCCACTCTCGGTGCGAACCGGATTCGACGCGGAGAACTCCTCAATCCTCACCATCGAACATCCTCCTCAGTTCATCCGCCAGAACCTTGCCCTGCGCGTTGCGCGGAATCTCGTCGACGAAGCGGAAGCGCCTGGGCACGGTGCCACGGGGAAATATCGGGAGCAGCAGGCTGCGCATCTCCAGAGGCGTTCGCCGTTCACCAGCCACCACCGCGCCAAGCATGGTGCCAAGCGGAGCGTCAAGAGTCACCAGCGCGGCCATGCGCACGCCAGGAAGTCCCCGCATCTTCGCCTCCATCTCGGGAAGGGACACCCTCTCGC
Organism: Kiritimatiellia bacterium; assembly: GCA_045600365.1. Lineage (GTDB taxonomy): Bacteria > Verrucomicrobiota > Kiritimatiellia > RFP12 > UBA1067 > RUG572. Next base: position 23,492 of record JAZRXT010000156.1, read on the forward strand.
CGTTGATCTTCGCCATGCGGTCGAGACGGTCGAGCAAACGGAACGAACGCGCGTCCGGTGAAAGCTCAACCCCGTCGCCCATGGTGTACACGCGTCGGTACGAAAATGGCGAGCGTACCACCAGGCGACCATCCTCGGCAGTGGAGACGCGCACTTGGTCGAATACGCGCCATTCGCATTTCTGGGGCGAGGCGCCATCCTGTCTGCGCCAGGCGACCCCGCCCGTCTCGGTGCTGCCGAAGATCTCCAGCGGCGCAATGCCGAACATGCGCCTGGCGGCGGCGCTGGTCTCTGCATCGAGCAGCGAGCCGCTGGTGACCACCTCCACCGCATTGCGGGGGATTTCATACTGGCCGGCGTAGCGCGCGAGGCGGGCGAGAAAGGGAGGCGTGGTCACAAGCACCACGTGCTCGGCGCGGCGCATGGCGCCGATCAGCTCCTCCGGCGAGGCGATGACGGCAGGATGGACCGCGCACCCGGAGACAGACGGCAGCAGCTTCCGCCACAGGACGCCGTATAGGTGGCCGGGATCTATCGTGGCGAGGAAGAGCGGTCTGTCGCGCAGAACATCTGCCAGGCGCCGATGGTGCATTGCCGTTTCAAGCGCAAGCGTACGAAAGGTCTTGACAATCCGTTTCGGCTTCGCCGTCGAACCCGAAGTGTGGAACACGGACGAAAACCTTCGCCGACGCACCAGCCATTCGATGCCGACGATCACGCCCGTGGCACAGTAGGAGAGAATGCAGTTCCACAGCACCCAGGCGGCGGGGATCTCAACTGTGCCGCCGCCGATGCGCCAGACCGGGCCGGGCATGAAGATAGTGCCCACTGCGATCAGCGCGTTGATGCAGAGCCACACGGTCCAGAACAGCGTATACCGCCGACAGTACGGTTCGGCGCCCGGCGGAAGAATGTGGGGTGGAATCACGCGCGCCAGCGCGAGGCAGAATGGTTCAGGGCCCAGCAGACTCGAACCGAAGACCGTCGCCATGCCGAGGCTCATCGTCACCGGGTACCACGCCAGTGCCGTGAACTTGCGGGTGAGAACCACGACCAGGATGCAGACCGCAAGAATCGCAAAGGCCGTACCGCGACATTTGAAGGGATTCTTCACGGCAGATGTCGGGGTATGGCCGCGGCCTAGTCGGCAAGCAGCTTCTTCACGGCCGCTGTGACATCGGCAAGCGTACGGATCTGACGGAATTCCTCGGGATTGACCTTGCGTCCAGTCTCCTGCTGGAGGCGAACGACCAGATCGACGGCGTCGATCGAATCAAGATCAAGATCGGAGAACAGATTCACCTCGGGGACGAGACGGGCAGGATCGCATTCGAAATCCTTGACGAGGATTTCCTTGATCTTGGCCTCGATTTCAGCTTCGGAGATCATTCAGCCGACCTCTCCCTTCTGCGCCGCTATGAAGTCGGCAATAGTCGACACACTGCGGAAAACGGCCTTGTTCTCGGCGGGGTCCTGCGAGAATACGACATCGAAGCGCTTCTTCACGGCCATGCCGAGTTCAAGCGCGTCGATGGAGTCAAGGCCGAGCCCCTCACCGAAAAGCGGAGCGTCGGCCTCGATGTCTTCGGGGGAGACGCCCTCCAGATCGAGGGCGTTCACCACGACGGATTTAAGCTCCGCGACTATCTCGTCGCGAGTCATTTACCCTCGGCGGAATCCGTGAACTGGGGACGACGGCCCTTGTAGTACCACATCATCACCGGGGTGGCGACGAACATGGAGGAGAAGGTGCCGGCGATGACGCCGATGAGCATCGTGAGCGCGAAGTCGAAGATCGAGCCGTCGCCGAAGGCGAAGAGCGCGAGCACCGCGAAGAACGTCGTGATGGACGTGATCACCGTACGGGAGAGGCACTCGTTGAGCGCGCGGTTGCAGAGCTCCTTGAAGCCAGTCTTCTGGTCGCGGCGCAGATCCTCGCGGATGCGGCCGAAAACGACGATCGTGTCGTTAACCGAGTAGCCGACGATCGTCAGCAGCGCCGTCACGACGAGCAACGAGACCTGACGCCCGCAGAGCGAGAAGAGGCCGAGCGAGATCAGCACGTCATGCGCAAGGGCGACGAGCGCGCCGAGGCCAAAGCCGAACTCGAAGCGGAAGCCGACGTAGATCAGAATCGCGCAGAGCGAGAGGACGACCGCCCAGGTACCGGAGGTCTTGAGGTCCTTGCCGACCATCGAACCCACCTCGTCGACCGAGATCTGCTTGACCTGTGCGTCCTTGAAGTTGTCCTGCAGCAGCTTCGTCACGTGCGCACCGACATCCGTCACGCCCTTGTCCTTGGCGTTTTCGGCCGTGTAGCCGGTCTTGACGAGCAGCGTGGAGTCGCCCACGCCCTCCTGATACTGGATGATCGTCGCGTTGTCGAACGGGTCGAGCACCTTGCGCACGTCGCCGACCGCAGGCTTGGCCTTCTGGTCGACGGAGAAGACGAGCGAGGTGCCGCCGGTCAGGTCGACGGCCAGAACCGAGGCCGGCTTGACCACGGCGCGGATGCCGAAGATGGCGACCGTTATGACGCAGACCGTGAAGGCGGAGATGGCAACGACCTTGCCAAGCTTGACGAAGTCAACATTCGGGGCCTTCTTGAAGATGTTGAGCATCTTGAAGGGCTTGGAAAGTTCCGCCTTCGTGGTGTTGTCGAACACGAGGCGGGTGACGACCACGGCCGTGAACATCGAGATGATGACGCCGGCGGTGAGGGTGATCGCAAAGCCGCGCACGGGGCCGGTGCCCACGATGAAGAGGATGATGCCGGTGACGATCGTCGTGATGTTGGAGTCGAGAATCGCGGTGAAGGCGCGGCCGTAGCCGTTCTTCAGCGCGGTGCCGACCGTGGCCTTGGCGGCGAACTCCTCGCGGATGCGCTCGAAGATGATCACGTTCGCGTCCACGGCCATGCCGAGGGTGAGCACGAGACCGGCAATGCCGGGCATCGTCAGCACCGGCAGCTGCAGCGAGCCGGTGGCGCCCATCGAAGCGTCCTTCGCGAAGACGCCCAGCACGTTGGCGACGAACACCAGCGCGGCCGGAAGGAGCGCAACGTCGAGGAAGAGCGCGATGTCGGCCACGAGACCGGCATACCAGTAGTAGATGAACATGAAGAGCGCGACCAGCGAGAAGCCGAGAGCCGCGGCAACGAGGCCGGCGTGCTTCGCATCCTCACCCACAGTGGGCGAAACGGAGGATTCGGCAAGGAGCTTGAGCGGCGCAGGAAGAGCGCCGGCGTTGAGCTCGTTGGCGAGCTGCTGGGCCTCGGCCGCGGTGAAGTGACCGGTGATCTGGCCATGCGCACCGATCTCGCTCTGGATGACCGGGGCGGAAACGAGCGTGTCGTCGAGGATGATCGCCAGCTGACGACCACGGTCGGAGGGGTTCTTCGGGCCATGCGCCACATAGTTGCGCGTGACGTCGGAGAAGAGCTTGGCACCCTTCGCATTGAAGGAGAAGCTGATGGCGAGCGAACCGGCGGCATCGCGCTCGACGCCGGCCGAAGTGAGGTACTCGCCGGTGATCGGCTGCGGCTCGCCCTTTGCGTTGCGCGTAGGGGCGCTGCGGCTCACGAAAGCACCGCGATAGGAGCCGTCGCTTCCCTTCTCGAGCATGAACTGGTAGCGGGGATCGGGCGTGTGGAAGGAGGCGAGACGGGCGGCATAGCCCTTCTGGCTGGCGATCTTTTCGTAATCCGCCTTACGGACAAAGCCGGCGCCGCCGCGCTCGTATCCTTCGGGGCAGGCCTCGGTGGACATCAGCTTGTTGACGAGCTCGTCATTGCGCGGATGGGTGAGACGGAACTCAAGGAAGGCAGCAGACTGCAGCGACTTCTTGGCGGCGGCGCGGGTGGCCTCGTCGATGCCGGGAAGCTGCACCAGCAGGCGGTGGTCCTTCATTCCCTGGATCACCGGCTCGTTCATGCCCATACCATCGACACGGCGACGGACAACCTGGATGATGCGCGAGTCGCAACCCTGCAGCGTATCGGCAATCTTCTTGTCGATCTCCGCCACGTCATTGGAGATGGCAGGATTGGCGGCGATGATCGTCTCGCGCAGCTTATCCTGATCCACGTCAAGCGTGAAGGACGTTCCACCCTTCAAGTCAAGGCCGAAACGAAGCTTCTGCGCCACCGGGAAAGTGACGTATATAGAAAACACGGCGATGATCAGCAAAGCCAACCACTTCCAGACATCATTGCGAGTATTCATTCTTTACCTCTGGTTATTTGAGACAGATGATGATTATACCAAAAAAAGTGGTCGATGGCAAGCTTACAGAACAAAAAAATAGTTGTCTCTTGCTTTTTTAAGTTAAATTTGGTAGAATGTTATGCGTGTTTGCGAGACAAGGCACTAAAGGAGAAACAAGATGAAGACAATGGCGATGATTCTGGCGGGCTGCGCAATGGCGTTGCTGTCGCTCCGCGCAGAGGAAGACAATATGTTCACCGACACCGTGGGTGAGGTTCGGGAGGCCGACGTCATTGAACTGGTGAGGACGGTCAACGCCTCCTTCACCGAATACCGCGCCACCAATGACGCGAAACGCGTGTCTACAATATACTCGGTGAACCGCGATGCGGTGAAGAATGCGCCCCTGAACCGCCGCAAGACGGTGGTCACGGAGGTCTTCGCCACCGTCCCCGCCGACGCGCTGCCGGCGATCGCGGATGGGTTCGCCGCCGAGTTCTTCTCAAAGAAGGCCGTGTCGCCCATGCTTGACGGCACCCCGATTGCGGACTTCGCGGCCGCCAACATGCTGCAGATCCACCGTCGCTGCAAGAACGAGAAGGATGGTGCCCGTCGGATGGTGTTCGCGGTCATCATGTTCCTCAAGGCGGCGGCCGGCGATCCCGACGATCTTCAGGACTCGCTCGCCATGTTCATTCCGCTCGAGGTGATGAAGGAGGCGATGGACGACTGGATCCCCGCCGCCCTCGGCCAGCCGGGCGTGAAGGGTTCCTACGATCATCTCGTTGCCGCCTCCACCAACGACGCCATCGTCGCCCAGGCAATCATCGATGCCGACAACAACAAGGCCACGGTGGCGATAAACGGCCCGGAGTTCCGAGTCTACCAGAAGGGCGAGATGCGCGTCAACGATTCGATCAAGATCAGCGGGCCGAAGCTCGTCGACACATTCGGCGGCATCGACGGCAGCATGGCCGGTGGCGACATCGGCCTCTCCCGCACCCCCCGCGCCGCCGTCTCGGATCCCGACAGCCCCTGGTACACCCGCCGCCGCGGCAAGCGTCCGTCCGACGAGCCATCGGTCTACGGCGGCCAGAACTACTGATCAGTAGCAAGAGAGGAGCGCAGCCATGGCGCATCTTGTCAGGAACGCAGTGGCGCTGGCGCTGGTGACGCTTCCGGCCATGGCGATTGCCTGGTTTCAGGGAACCACGACCGAAAACGTGGCGGTGGCGGCACCCTGGGTAATTGGTTCATTTCTTACCGCGACCTTCCTGCTTCCTCAGCAACGCCCGGCCGAGACATTCTTCGGCACCTTCAAGCGCTCCATTTACCTTATTCTGCGCGACCCCGCCATCTACCTAGCGCTGGCCTTCATCGCACTTCTGGGCATTGCGCTGTTCAACCCGGCACTCTGCCCCTCCTGCGACTGGGAGGCGATTGACGCCGGTGCCAATCCATATCCGCGCTGGCGGGCACTACCCTTCTGCGTCAACCTCCCCGAGCACCGCATGGTCATCCTCCACTTCGCTCAGGTTCTGGCCTGCGCGCTGGCGGTGCGGCATGCCCTCACCCGGGATGGTAAACGGGCATTCTTCGAGGCAATGGTCTGGAATGGGGCCGCACTCGCCCTGTTCGGCTTCGTGCAGATGGCCTTCGGCGCCAAGGCGCCGTTCTGGCGGGAGTGCGCCCACCCGGTGCACTTCTTCTCGGTGTTCGGCTATCCCAATCACGCCGGTGCCTTCTTCACGCTCGCCTACGCCTGCTCGCTGGGGCTATGGTGCCTGCGCATGGAGAAGGCCGCCTCGCGCTCGATCGACGATTCCCCGCTCCGCCACCCGCTGATAGCCCGTCACTACCCCCTGCCCGCCGTAGCGCTCTCGATGTTCGCGGTGCTCGCCACGCTGAGCCGCGCGGCAATGTTCCTGAGCGTGATCCTCACGTTTCTGTTCATGGGGCGCACGGCGCTGGTGTCGATCTCGCGCAGAAGCCGGTCGCTGCGCGCCACCGCCATCTCGGGGATCGTGCTCATGCTGGCGCTGATCGGCGCCATCTTTGTCTATGCCCCGCCGGAGGTTGGCAGGGAGCTGGCCACGCTGAACCTGCGGGCGCTGGCGGACCGCACCTCCGGGCGCGCCCAGTACCACAACCGCATCGCCACCTCGATCATGCGCGACTTCCCGTTCTGCGGCGTCGGTGGCTGGGGCTACCGCCACTTCGCCCGCTCCTACATGACCGAGGCCGAAAGCGCCCACGCCCAGATCGACGGTGGCGCCAACGTGCACAACGACTATCTCCAGTTCCTGGCCGAACACGGCCTTGCTGGTTTCGCGTTGCTGGCGGCATGCATATTCCTGCTGGTGAAACCGGTGGCGATCAAATGGCGCGACACCGTGGCCCGCGAACGATTCTCGGAGAAGACCGTCATCATGAAGCCCGTGGCGGTATTCGCCGTGGAGCCCACAGTGTTCCTGGGAGCGCTCGGCTGCGTCGCCATCTTCGTACACGCATTCGGGGACTGTCCCCTGAGATCGACGGCGGTGTTCACATGTCTGCTGTCGGCTCTGGCCGCGCTGATAGGATTCCTCCCACACGATCGGCACTAGAGCCGGGATCATTCCGGCGAACGAACGGCGGCGATCGTCTTCGCGCCGCAGGCGAGCATCACCAGACGGTCCACGCCCAGCGCCACGCCGCCCGACGGCGGCATCGATTCCAGTAGCTCAAGAAACTCCTCGTCCAGCGGGTAGTCCGCCTCGCCCAGGCGCCGCCGCTCTTCGCGCGCCGCCTCGAATCGAACCCGCTGCTCCCTGGAGTCAACCAACTCGCCAAAGGCATTGGCGAGTTCGATCCCCTCCACATACAGCTCCCATCTCTCGGCCACGCTGGTTCCACCCTCATCGCGCAGTCGCGCCAGCGACGCCGCACCCGGAGGATAATCGATGAGGAACACCGGCGCGGACCCCAGCGAGGGTTCGATCTTCGCTGCCATGTCGAAGTCGAAGCGCTCCTGGTCCCAATCCGCGAAAGGATCCCATCCTGCGTATCGCCGATATGCCTCGCGCACGGTCAGGCGGGCAAAGGGCACGACGAGACCGAGCACACCCGCGACCAGCGCCTCCATGTCGGCGAGAATGTCGAGGTATCCAGCGTTGGCCCGGTACCACTCGAGCATGGTGAACTCGGGCGCGTGCCTGCGCCCGCTTTCGCCTTCCCTGAAGCACGGACCGATCTGATAGATTCGTTCCATGCCGGCCGCCAGCAGCTTCTTCATCTGAAGCTCCGGCGAGGCGCGCAGGAAGCAGTCGCCGGACGCCGGACAGTCAATATGCACCTCCGGTGCCGGGGCGCGAAGTCGCACCGGGGTATCGACCTCGATGAAACCGCGGTCGTCGAAGAACGCGCGTATGTGGCGAAGCACACGTGCACGCTCGGCCAGATTTGGCAATGGACAGTTCTGCATTCTTCTCCTGGGGAATCGTTCATTCTAGTTTATCACATATCCATCGGAATATCCAGCCCTATCTCGCGGCACGATTTCAACGATCAAACTTTCAAATTGATTTTGGCGGCGCATAATGATATAATGGAGTTGTCATGACACCCAATGCCACCATAGCCGCGCCACAAGGTGTGGCGGAGGCCTTCCCAAAACGCGAACCCGGGCTCAACAAGTACACAGTCGGAACCGTCGCTGTAATCGGGGGCTCGTCCCATTTCAACCACGCCCCCGTGATCGCCGGTCTCGGCGCGCGCGCCGCAGGCGCAGGCCTTGTCCACCTCGTTGTTCCAGACGCATCACGCATCGCAGCTGGCGCCATGCTCTGCGAAGCGACGTTCGTCAAGCTCACGCCAACCTGCGTGCCGCCCAAGGCCGATGTCACCGTGGTCGGCAATGGGCTGGGTATCTCGCAGGGCTCGGAAATGCTGGTGTCGCGCGTGCTCTCGGGCAGCGCCGGGTGCTTCGTGCTTGACGCCGATGCGCTCAACATCCTCGCCAGCTGGTATGCGGCCAAACCAGGCAGGCTCCCCACCACCGCCGGCCAGCAGCTTGTGCTCACACCCCATTCCGGCGAGGCCGCGCGCCTGCTGGCGTGCAAGAGCGCCGACATTGACGCCGACCGCCCAGGGGCAGCCCGCGAACTTGTGGAACGCTACCGGGCGGTCGTAGTTCTCAAGGGCCCCCACACCATTGTGGCCAGCCCAGAAGACAATTCCACCTTCGTCTGCCAGGCGGGGAATCCGTTTATGGCGCTCGGCGGCATGGGCGATCTGCTCGCCGGGGTGGTCGCGGCCCGATGGGCGCGTCTCGCGCATCTCCGCGCCGACAATGCCGCAACCGCCTTCGCCGCCGCCATGTCCGCCACCTGGTTGCATTCGACCGCGGCCGATGCGCTCGTGCAGGCGGCAGAACCCGTCGAATGCTCCGTGGCGGAAACAGCCCGCAAGATCGCCTCCATCCGCATCGCACTTGAAAGGTAGCACAAATGGTAAACCACGAATCACTCATCAAGCACCTTACCGTAACCGGTCCGGGCAAGTTCGGCCTCGTATCGCAGCAGGCCTCATCGACCGCGGGAATTCTCTTCAACACGCTTGGCGACAGGATGAGCGCGCTCTTCTCGCCTGAGCACGGATGGTTTGGTCTGGCGGCGGCAGGCGAGAAGACGGAAGGCGCCATTCACCCCTACTGGCGGATACCCGTGCACTCCCTGTATGGCGAGACGCGCAAGCCGACACCGGAGATGCTCGACGGTCTCTCGCGCCTCGTGGTGGACCTCCAGGACATCGGCGTCAGATGCTACACCTATCTGGCAACGCTGAAGCTCGTGCTCGAGGCGGCGACGGACGCAGGACTACCAGTCACCGTGCTGGACCGCCCCATTCCCCTGGGTGGTATTGTCGACGGCCCCGGGCGAACCATGGAATTCGCATCCTTCGTCGCCCCGCTGGACATTCCCCTCTGCCATGGCATGACCCCAGGCGAGTGCGCGAAGTACATCGTACGCGAGCAGCGCCTCGACCTTGACCTCACCGTCATCAAGATGAAGGGCTGGAGCCACTCCTCGCGCAATCCCTGGCCGAACTTTGTTCCACCCTCCCCCGCCATCCGCAGCTGGGATTCCGCCGCCCTCTATCCCACCACCGTCTTCACCGAGGCGTATCCGGCCCTCGACTGCGACCGCGACGGCCCGCTCGCCTTTCGCGTGCTGGGTGCCCCGTGGATCGAAGCCGCTGCGCTGCTCGACGATTTCAGCGAGCTTCTGCCATCATGCGGAATGGGTGCGAGACCAATCAAGTACCGCCCTGTGGGCGGACGCTACGCCGGCATGCTGCTTGATGGACTGCTCTTCTCGATCGAGCAGCCGGACGCCTTCTATCCCGTCACTGCGGGGGCACTGGTCTTCGCCTCTCTCTGGAGGCGCCACCGCAACGACCTGCGCGTCGATGCAAGACCGGAGTGGATGGACAAGCTCACTGGCTCCACCCGACTGCGCGAATCGCTTCACGGCGATGCGCTCAACCAACTGCTACAGACCTGGATCGAAGAGCAGGAGCCCTACCTGGAGAAGAAGGTCGACCTCTACTGCTGATCTGGACGGACCGGCGCCGGGGGCAGTCCGGAATCGAAACCGACGATCGCGATGCCGAGACGATTCGCGTATTCGACCACTCGCTCACGTTCCAGGAGCAGTAGTCGCCCGGCCTGGAAGCCAAGCGCCGTCACACCGGCGCGCTTCATGGTCTTGAGCGTCTTCAGGCCCACAACCGGAATGTCGAAGCGCATATCGTGTCCGTCACGGGCTCCCTTCACCAGCACGGCCCCGCGTCCGCCCAGACGCCCACCGCGCTTGATTGCGGCGTTGGTGCCCTCGAACGCCTCGACGGCCAGCGTCATTCCGTCCTTTACCAGGACAGTCTGCCCCACGTCATGGCGGCCCATGTCGCGCATGACCACCGAACCATGCGCAATGTCGCGCGCCTCGCGTTCGTCGGGAGTCCGCATGGTAAGAACACCGACGCCGGGGAGGTGGCGCTCCATGAACGACGAGGCAGGAAGCACCCTTGCACCAACCTTCTCGAGTTCAGCGGTCAGCTTGCCGTAGATCGTGTGCGCCGTCTTGCAGGGAAGGGACGCGAGCCAGGAACGGGACTCCTCGTCGAAGCGTGTGCGAAAGAGGGAGAGCGGGCTTATCTGCCCAGCGAAAATGCAGCCATCGTATTTCTGCTCTCCAACCCACCGCACGCCCGAGGCGATCTCGCCGAGTCCATGCACGTGCACATGGTCGGCCGCACGGCAGGTGGCGCGCTCCGCCGAACCGCGCACGGCAAGCACATCGACCGTGGCAACGCCAGCAGCGCGGGCACCCTCGACGACCAGCCGCGGATATTCCCCGGCGCCGGCCAATACGACTATCCTTGATGGCAGATATGACATGGCATCACTTCCTGTAGAATACTATTGTTCCAAGTTCAACCGACTTCTCGTCGATCTTGTCGCCAGTAATGATCCGGCCTCGAATGTAGTAGTAGGTGTCGGGCGAACGCCAGGCGGCGCCGGCGATCCGGTATGGCGTCTGTTCGGCGGTCACTTCACCCCGTTTGTATCCAGGAAGCTTCGCCAGCGACTCAAGATCTGTCACGACATTGCCCGGCTTGCCCAGACTGAAATTCTTTGGCAGCGGCAGCACCTCGCCGGAGGCCGTCGGCGCCTCAGTTGTCTCTTCCACCGCCGGTCGCGCACCTGGCACGAACTTCGCCTTCTTGCGGAAGAACTTGCCGGTGAGGCCGATCGCGTCGATGAGACTTTCACCGTCGTCTGCCGGTTCTGCCGTGGTGTTCGCCGGCGGATCGGTCTTCTCCGACGGCACCACCAGCGGCGGCTTGACCACAGGCGGCGGGGACTTGGCCGTCTGCGCCTTCGGTGCCGGCGACGCCTTCGCGCCCTTGGTCGGCCTCGAAGATGGCTTGGCGGCGGTGGATGGCTTGGCGGCAGTGGAGGGGTTGGCCGGTTTCGGGGCGGCCGCCACGGCGGCACCTCGTCCGTAGATGCGGGACATGGTATCGGTGCTGCCGTAGAGAACCGAATCAAGATACGAATCCGCCTGGATCAGGCGCTTTGCCTTTACGTCGGGATCCGAAGTCGGACGCGCCTTCAGGCCAAGCTTGGCCCGTACGCTGGGCATGGCGAAGAGCATGCCGCAACGCTTGCGTCCTCGATGCTTGCGCTTGTACCAGGTGTTCGGGGCTCCATAGGCAACGTGGGAGTGACAGACGACCTGATCGTCCTTCAGGCTGTAGATGCGCTTTAGTCGGTCGACCAGCTCCTTCAGCGCCGCGAGCTGCACCAGCGGCATCTGCTTGTCATGATACCCCACCACCTCGATGCCTACGGAGAAGCAGTCGCAGTCCTCCTTGCCCTTCCACATTGAACGTCCGGCGTGGAAGGCCTCGCGGTCGCGGTCGATGATTCGATAGGCGATGCCCTGTTCGGTGAGGCAGTAGTGCGCCTCGCCACGTTCGCTGAGCTTGTTCAGCGCACTGCGCGCGTGCGCCTCGGTGGTGTGAAGCACAATGAGCCGGGTCGACTTGCGGAACTGGCGCTCCTTGTTGCGCGGCGATCGGTAGTCGTCTCGCAGCGTCAGCGGCGCGGCGGAGGCGCATAGCGCCGCCGCCGCGCACAGCAACAGTGCCGCAGACCGGATCAGTCCGTGGGCCGTCAGATGTTGAGCGAGGTGCTGCTCCACGGTTCCTTGCCCGCCAGCAGGGACGGAGTTGTCATCTCGCCCGGAATCTGCAGCCCCAGCATCTGAAGGGCCGTGGGGGCGATCGCTGAAAGCTTCGCCAGCGGCGTGAGCCTCACGCCGGCGGCGTCCTTCGCGACGTAGAAGCAGTCGACGAGATTGAGCGTGTGCGAGGTCTTCGCAAGGCCGGTGCGGTAGTCGACCATCTGCTCGGCGTTGCCGTGGTCGGCAAAGATGAGCACATGGGCATCGAGCTCCATCAGCCGGGGCATGATCTTGCCGATGCACTCGTCGGTCACCTCGACCGCGCGCGTGGCGGCGGCGATATCGCCCGTGTGGCCCACCATGTCGCAGTTCGCGTAGTTGACCACGATGAAGCCGTAGGGGTTGTTCTCAAGACGACGGAGCAGTTCGTCGGTGACGGTGTATGCGTCCATCTCGGGATGGGAGGCGAACGTCGCCGGATCGAAGCGGCTCTTCACCTCGACCTGATCCTCGCCTTCGGACGGCGTGGTGGACTTGCCGTTGAAGAAGCTGGTCACATGGCGGAACTTCTGGGTCTCGGCGAGGCGCAGCTGACGGATGCCGGCGCGGGAGACGACTTCGCCGAGCAGATTGTCCATGCCGCCGCCGGCGCCCATCGCGCCGAGCAGATAGTCCTCGAACTCGTCCCAGTAGCGGGTGAAGCCGAGATAGGTGACCTTCGGCCGGGCGGTGCGCGCACCGGCGTAGTCATCGCACACGAACGCCTGGGTCAGCTGGATGGCGCGATCCTGGCGGTAGTTGGTGTGCATCACCACGTCGCCGTCCTTGACGCCGGCATAGCCATCGACCACGCAGCATGGGATGTACTCATCGGTCATCGGCGTGCCATCAGGGGTCTTGTCGTTGGCGTACGAGTCCTTGATCGCGTCCTCGACGCTCTTGATGACCTTGCCTTCGCAGGAGACAATGCAGTTGTAGGCCTTGGAGGTGAGTTCCATGTTGCGCACGCGGTCCATACCGTAGTAGCGGCCCATGATCGTGCCGATGGAGGCGTTGCCGATTGCCGCGAGCTCCTGCTTGAGACGAGCCACGTACTCGAGCGTGGAACGGGGCGGCGTGTCGCGCCCGTCCAGGAACGGATGCACCACGATCTTGCCCTCGGGGAACTCCGAACGCGCCCGCTTCATGAGCTTGAAGAGGTGTTCCTGATGGGCGTGCACGCCCTCGTCCTGCAGCAGACCGAAGAAGTGGAAGGTCGAGCCGTTCGCCTTCCAGTCGGCGATCAGCTTCGCCCACTTGGGGCTCTTGAAGAGCTCGCCGCTGGAAAGGCCATCATCGATGCGCTTGAGTTCCTGAACCACGATGCGGCCGGCGCCCATGTTGAGATGGCCCACCTCCGAAGAACCCTGATAGCCGTCGGGCAGACCCACGGCCTCGCCGCAGCAGTCAAGCAGACAGTGCGGGTAGCGCGCCCGAATGCCGTCAATGACCGGCGTTTTCGCCGCCACCACGGAATTTCCATCATGATGCACATTCACGCCCCATCCGTCACGGATGATAAGCACAACCGGTCTCATTCTTCCTACTCCTTATGATATTTGCGATAAATCTCCAGCCCGTCGGAGAAAGCCCCGACAGAAGACACATAATTCTACCACATTCGAAGACAACAGTCAACTTCAAACACGGCGTTCGGTGAATTCTGAGCATCGCCTTCTGGCTCATCCGCAGGATGGTCCGCCGCCATATCGGTCACTTGCGCCGTCCATGCTACTATTCGGCGGAACGCGCACGCCGACTCGCCCTCGCACAGCAGCGGCGTAGACAGTGCCGTCGCTCGACGACGAATCCACGTCCGTCACTGGACTCGATCCGTGCGTACTTCGCGCAGGTCAAGGGCAACCCAGAGGCCGCGCTACGCCTCGGCGGGCTGCTGGAGGACCTCGAATGCTATCTCGACAACCGTCCACGCTTCGCAGGTGAGCACTGCCTCGGCCGCGCGGGCGGCATCAAGCGGTATCTGTAGAAGAACGCTCCGGATCTCTTCTCGCACTACTCGGCACTCATGCGCTACAAAGCAATCGCGAAACGTTTCCGACAGGCCGCCGGCGTCGCCGATCCCGTGCCAGTAGACGCGCTGTTGCCCGGCGCTAAGGAAGGATGTGCCACGCCGGCTGCGGAGGGAGTTACGGTGTTGTCGGCAGAACAGGATAGGGCGATAGATGGAGAAATCGCCCCAATGGCGGAGGGAGGCACTACGCCGACACCAACGACGGCGACTGCGGCGGCGCGGGAGAAGGCGATGGATATCCTCGCGGACGGAGCAGGGACGGTCATCGCACTAGAGGCGGCACTTGCGTTGCGGCTCGATCCGGACTGCATACCCGCAATGGCGGAGCCAGCGGCACTGCGCACGAAGAAGACTGCGCCGCGAGTCCTCGACTGGCTGCGACGACGACGATCGGCGTGAATCGACCAATGGAACTTCGACTGGTGAGAGGTTCGGGCGGATTGATTAAGTTGGATTTTATTTCGGAACAATATACTTCAGAGACACAGGTGGTCGATTGATACAGAGGAACGGAGTGGTTGAAGCGGATTGGGGGACAGTCCCCGCTGATCCTGAGCATGGTCATCCCAGAGGCGTCGGGGGGAGGGTGTAGCAGGCGCCGTTGTAGAAGTAGTTGTAGCCGTCGAAGTAGTACCCCTCACCGTAGCAGTAGACGCCGTCGATGTACATACCCCACTCCATGTCAACCCAGGTCCAGGTATGCAGCGCACCAACCTGCACCACCGGGAGGATTCTCGGACGCGCCCAGAAGCGGGCACCGTGCGGGATATGGTGACGGAACATGTGGACATGGTGACGCGGGGGCATCGGACGATGACCAACCCCAGGACCGCCGGGCGTCGGACGCGGCGCGAAGCCACGGCCACCCGGCATCGGACGCGGTGCGAAACCGCGCCCGGCGGGTCCCCTGCTCACCATTTTACCACCGGCAGGGCCACGGGGTGCCTGCATCTGCCGCGGAGCCATGCCCCCGCGTCCACCACCATTGCCGCGGGGACCGGGGCCGCCCCTGCCAGGGCCCGCCATGACCAATCCTGCAGCCGCACACACGCCGAACAAAACCATGAATTTGAACTTGTTCATAAGCACCTTCACTTTCTCCGCTTTTGCGGTCCAACTACATTAGGAAAGGAATCGCCTTGATTCTGACACTCCGCGGTCCAACTAGCGATTTCGAGCGAAAAAGCGATCGGCAATTAGGGCAATCGCCCCATCACCGGTCACGTTGGCCGCCGGCCCATAACCGTCGAGCGCCATGTAAAAGGTCATCATTACCGAAATCTGCTCCGCATTGAACCCGATGATGGACTCGACGAACCCCAGCGACGCCATCAGCACCCCGCTCATCACCCCCGGAGCCGCCACCGCCGCGATGGCGAACATCAGGGTGAAATGCGCGACCGACGCGAAGGAGACGTCAAGGCCATACACGATCACCACCGCCCAGAGCGACGCCATCATCTTGATCGCACTGCCGACCATGTGCACGTTGGCGCAAAGCGGCACCACGAAGTCGCTCGTCTCGTCCGAAACGCCGTTCTTGCGGCAACAGTCAAGCGTCACCGGTATCACCGCGGAGGAGGACGCAATCGACAGCCCCGTAAGATACGCCGGGCACATGTTCCACAGCAGGCGGAACGGATTGCGCTTCGTCAGCACACCGGCCACCACGTACAGCAGAACAAGAAACACGACCGACAGCGACCAGCCCGTGCCGATGACCTTGAACATGGTTCCTGCCATCGCCTCTATCTTCCCCGACGCCGTCATTTCCGCGATCATCGTCATGATGTACAGCGGCAGCCCAGGGATGATCACCTTCATGATCGTGAGCTTGACTATCTCACCCAGCTCCAAGAACCAGCGCTTGACCGCCTCGGCCCCGGTTAAGACACTCCCAACCCCGATCATGAAGGAGAGCGCCAGCGCCGTCAGTACATCGCACACCGGCGGGATCTTCAGATCGAAGAACGGCTTGAACGTCGTGCCGTTGCCGATCGCCGCCACCGCACCCTTCTGCACATAGTAAGGCAACAACTCAACCGAACAGCCGAATCCGAAAAATGCCGCCAGACAGGTAGAGACGTAGGACATCGCCATCACCGCCACCAGCATCCTCCCTGCGCCGCTGCCCGCTTCGGTGATCGCCGGCGTCACCAGTCCCAAGATCAGCATCGGCACAATGAACTTCAGTACCTGCGCGAAGAGCACATTGAAAGTCTTGAGCAAACGTATGCCGCCGGAGGGCAGAAAATAACCCAATACCACACCCAACAGTATCGCGATCACAATGCGCCAGATAAGCGGAATCCTCTTCATGTCGAAAACGCCTTCCTAAGATTGTGGTTGTCCTGCTGGTTACAGCGGCTCCATCCTGATTTCGTCCGGGGCGACTACAAGCGCGCGCCGCGTTCCATCCTTCAGCTCGAACTCCACGGTCTGTGGCTTCGTCGTGGCATTGGCGAAGAAGATCGCACGGCGGCCATCCAGCGATTCATACGCGGCGTGATGAACGACGGGGCGCTCAACGGAGACCTTGCCACCCTTCTTGACCGCCTCCTCGACAGTAACCGTTCCGCACCACACCCGAGGCGGACGGATCTGCTTGCCGTGCGCAAGCCAGTCGCGGCCTTCGCCATGGTACATCTTCACCCAGTTGAGCATGAAACGATGGTACCAGCCACGCATGCCAAGCATGACATCCTTGGCCGCGCCGTCCGCAGCCACCTCCTCGAGCTTCACATCGTCGATCCAGACACGGTTCGCGCCCCCGCCGCAATTGATCATGAAACGGAGCGTAAGGGCATCCTCGTCCGGCATGACGAAGGACGACTCCCGACGCACCCATCCTTCGTCCGGCGTCGGGAACGCCATTGCCCCGTGCCACTGGCACCGGGTGAAACCCGGCGAGTAGAGACCGAAGTGAACACGCGTCGCCGGCGTCGCCTTCTCGGTCTTCAACCAGGCCGAGAGCCGATAGACGCGTCCTGGCCTGAAATTGTCAAGTGCACATGGGGTGTTGCGGGCGATCTGATAGACGTTCGTGGCCGCCGAGGTCTCAAACCGCAGCGCATACTTGCCGCCATGCCTCGTCTCGGCATCAATGCCATGTTCGCCGTCGTGCGCCTCCCATTCCGCGAACCGACGGCCATCGCCCACCAGCCGCTCGAAGTCGCCGTTCGGCATCGCCGGTGTCTCGGCGATGGCATCGTCTCCGCTCGGCGCGGCAAAGAGCGGGATCTGTCCGTCCACCGCCATGTGCGCATACCAGTGTCGGAGATTCCGCGAATAGATGCACGACTGGAAACACGGCACATACTCATGGTAGATGTAGTTGAAGACGCTCGCCCACTCGCCCTTCACGTTACAGTCGCGGTAGTCCTGGAGGCCGATAAGATCGTTATAGACCTCGCACGGCTCCTCGTAGCATACGACCGCCTCGGATACTGCCTCAAGCATCGTCTCGCGCATCGTCTTCAGCTGTTCGCGAAACACCTCGACCTTCCACGGGCCTTGCCCCGGCGCGTGCGGATGGTTCGTCGCCCAGCATTCGGGAAACGCTCCGCCAACGATCTGGTCGGCCTGCACGGCCTCGCAACCGCGCTTTGCGAACTCCAGCGAGACCTCGCGGTTCCACCAGTTGCGTGCCCACGGATCACCACCGCACATCGCAGCGGCATGCCCGCCCTTGAGCCAGCTGGGGATGCGATTGTAGATCTGTCCGTTGCGCTGCCACACCGCGTGGGGCGCGGCGACGGCGTTGAAGCGCTCACGGGAATCATACGCAAACGAGCCATCCGGGCGCTGGTCGTACATGAGCGTCCAGTGATAGCCGCTCGGCCAGGGGAGAGCGTGCCCGTCGTTCGCGCGGAAGTCGGCAACGATGGACTTGAACGCCTCGTCAGACGGATAGCACGGGAAGTAGTCGCTCACCCACGTTCCACCATGCTCGAATCCCCACATCGACGCTATGATCGGCATCTTCGGGAACTCCTTGAGCCAGTAGCCGTGCAGCCAGCCATGGATCTTCTCGGGCTCGGCGAAGTTCTGCCGATAGAATCTCACCATCGCCGGGGCCTCGCGGATCCACCGCGGCAGATCGTCGCGGAACTTGAGCGGCGCCTTGCACCAGCGCTGCTTCACCGCCCAGGCCTTGTAGAGATCAGCCGCGTCATGCCAGCTGCACGGCTTTGCCGCCGTTCCCGACAGGGATGCAGTGACGAAGTCGTATCCGAAGTCCCTGCCGTCGGAATCCCAGCCATGGCGACGAGCGTTGAAGAGAAGGCCGTCCTTGCGGCGTTCGACTCCCAGAGCCTTCGTGCCACCGATCCCGTCCTCGGAACCAAAGAAGAAGAGCCGGCGGTTGTCGTAGAACGAAACGAACTGCGCGACGAGATTACCGGGCTGGCGGCCGAAGAACACCTGCTGCCCGCTGGCAAATCCAGCCGGATTGCGAACTACGCCGCCCTTCGCCGAACCACCCACGACTGCCGTTTCGTCGGGGTCTTTTCCCAGCGATGGTGCGAACACCATCCTGGGATAATGCGCCTCCTCCAGCTTCCATCCGGGGGCGGGCGTAACGGCGATGCGCCAGCGCAGCTTGATGTCGCCTGGGGCGGAGCGCACCGTGCAGACAACCTTGTCGACCACGTCGCCGATCGCACCGTACACGAGCCGGACTCCGTCCGCCGTCTTCTCCACCGTGAAGGTCTTCGCCGATGACGACAGGACGGTTGTCGAGTTCGTGAAGCAGTCTGCCCGCGTCAGCTTAAGCAGGAAAAGCGCATCGAGCACACCCGGTGCGGAGAAGTCGTGCCCGTCCGGCATCACGACGTGCGTCACCGCGCCCTTTGCAGCCTCGTTGAAAGTCACCCGAAGCGAGGCGCTCGAAACCTCGGCCGCCTGCACCACGCCGCCGATTCCCGCCGCCACCAACAGTCCGATTCGAAACAACCTCACTTTACGACTCCTTCCATTTCGCTCTAGCGCCAGACCGGCAGATAAAGCACATCCACATTCGTCCCAATTCCGGGGATCCGCTCAAGGCGGAACAACCGCCATAGAAGCGATATCTTCGAATAGCCATCCTTGCGGCGATCATACGTGAAACCTGGGAAGACATCCAGCGATGTGTTGCCGCCCTTGTCCTCCCAGTCCCACAGTCGCCACAGCACGCGGTGGCGCGTGTTGGCGTCGCCGATGAGACGATCGCGATTCCATTCATACCGATAGAGATAGGCGAGCAAACTCGCTTCGTCCTCGTCCTGATCGGAGAGCCTTGCCCGCGTCTTCAAGTCAAAGACGACAGTTCGCCTGGCATGGTAGTTGAACAGCAGACGATTGCCGCGCTTGCGCGTTTCAGTGAGATGATAGACGCAGTTGGTCGAGATAGAAAGCCGCGGGCCATGGTTCGACCCCGTCACGGTGTGCCGGAGGTCGTGCAGCAGAACAACCATACTATCCGAAGCAAATAAGCTGGCCCCCCGCAAGATCGTGCTGCTGGTGCCCTCGCGCACAGTGTTCGTACGCACAGTCACGGCAATGGCGTCAGAAAGCGCTGGCGCATCCAAATACGATAGCCTCTGGTCGAAGTCGGCGTCCTTGCGGTGATCCCAGACGGGCAACACCCATCCACCGTTTGTTTTACCGGAGCGGATGCCCACGAGCGGCGTGTAGCAGGTATTCGTCGTACCGCCCTGCACATAGCGCCCGCCCAGTGGCGTCATCCAGCCGCCATCCCACCAGCCGTACAATGGGAAGACATAGAACGACGTCAGTGTCTCGTTGTTTGTACCCCATCCAATCAGGTAGTGCGCAAGGTGCGTTTTCGTGCTCGAAGATGGAGTGGACCTCTTCCACCGCGATTCCCAGTCAAACAACGGATACGCCCAGCCGGAGAAAGTTGATTCGCGATCATCATCCATTGAACGCCAATGGTACCAGCCACCGAGGCCCAGGAGACATTTCCCGCGTTTCCGGAGCGCATGACTAAGACGAACAGTCGACCCCCATGACAACAGTTCCGGCGCCGCCCACCAGGAGTCGCCGTGATCCTCGCCCTGCGCGTATAACGGCGTGACGAACGCCTTCTCGCCCTTGTACCAGAGAGGAAAGACCCAGTATGAGTCCTTGGTCTGTCCATAGAGCGGCGTGGTGAAGAGACCCGCATTGTCCTCATACCAAAGCGGGAACACCCAGGATGAGCGGTAGCCGCTCTTGGAACGATGCGCGCCAGCGAGTCCGGCGGCCGTGTGGAAGGTCCAGGCGTCCTCTCGACTGCCATAATACCAGAGTGGGAACAACGTGTTGTAATTCGCGCCGTTCCAGTACAGCGGGAAGACGGCCTGATAACTGCGGTATTTCCAGTCCCTGCCCCAGAAGAACGGGAAAGCGCGGTAGTCGTCGTGCTTCGTGTCGGCCTGGACAAGCGGCCACGCAACATTGAACTCATCCCAGGCGCCGCTCTTCCCGTTCTGTTTGTACTGTGAATAGACGGGGCGAAGCGCGAAATGGTCGTTGGAGAAGGATGTAATCGGCCAGGCGACGGAACCGACAGGATTACGCCAGTACGCGAGAGGCCAGAGGTTGACGCGATCAGAGGCCTCGCCAACATACTCGACCGCATTGCCTTCGTAGAACGGCGTCGACTTCATCTCCTTCGTGGCGCAACCAGAGAGAAGACCGCAGGCCAGCACCACAACGGAAACACGATCTGCATAGGGCATATCCATCGTCATCCTCCTTCGGTTGCAAACGCCTGATGTCGTGATCCGCCCACGGATTCCGACGCGGGGCCACTATTCCGCCACCATTATCCCCGAGACGGAACCATAGCGTTCGGGGGCATCGAGGAACCACACGACCTTCCCGTTCTCGTCGAATTCGACCGCCTGCCAACCTTTGTACGAGTCATCGTAGCCGTGACCAGACCAGTGGGCGAGGTAGACGTGTCCGTTCTTCTGCGGCTGCACCTGCGCGTAGAAGCAACTTTCCTTCCCCTTCGTCGGCGGCAGAAACCACTGGCTGCGAACGGTACCGTCGGGGGCGAAACGGACCAAACCGCCGCCGTATCCGCAGCCAGCGACATAGCCGTCGGAAAGCGGATCTGGCACGACGTCGAAGAGGTTGCGGCCCTTGGGCTGCAGACAGTTCTTCACGATGATCGCCTGTTCACCGGCGGTCGGCAGTTTTATCAGCGAGAAGCCCTTCTCCCACGAAAGCAGCAGCGTCTCGCCGCCGCGGTCCCACTGGAGCGAACGGGCGTAGTAGCAGCCCTCGGCGCGGTAGGTAGCGATCAGCTCGCGCTTGGCGTTGAAGCGGCGGAGGAGCACAACCTTCTGGAAGTCCGCCGTGCCGCGCTGGGGATTCACCGAAGCGACGAAGCCGCCGTCCTTAAGATCGCAGACCGCGGTCACCTCGAACGAGGGCGCCGAAAGCGAGGGGTGCAGAAACTCATCCACGACCTTGCGCAAAGCGAGGTCGATGATCTGGAATCCGCCGCGGCAGACGGTACGGTACCGCTTCTCGCCGACCTGCTTGAGATCCCACAGCGGCTTCTTCGCCGGAATCGAGAAGCACGCCTCGGGGGAAGACGAATCATAGTAGTGGAGGCGCGCGCGCGGCTCGTCCGCCAGCACAAAGGCGCGACGGGGAGTTTGGCTGGAGGAACCACAAAGCCCTCCAGCTACGGCCAGCATAGCGGCAACCGGAATCATCGCAATCATTTCAATACCTCATGTTCGATTGTTTTTCCATGACATGGAAGCTTTCGTCAATAATTATAACAGAAAAAATTTCCATGTCAAGGGAACGATTAGGAATGGGCGAATGGGGAATCAGGAATGAGGAGTGGGGGGCCATCTAGCGCTATCGGCTCGTCATGCCCTGTGTTGTTCAAGCATGGTATTGACAAAGTTAAATGCGTCATCACTCCATCCGCGACACATCATGACAGAACGGGATCCGTTTCTTACGCAAAGGCTCCGTATCGGACCGCCGGCGGATATTTCAGTGTCCCGGCGAAGGTCAAACGTCCGCGTGGGGCCAAGGCCAAAGAGCTTGAACGAATGGCTGCCACGGCCATATTCGAGACGGATCCGATGCCTTCCAAAAAGCATCCCAACAATGATGCTCCAGAAAAAAATGGCGCCGGCGACAAATGGGATACCACCAAACAGCATTTCCGGGGTAAGCGGCTTGCCAGCCATGAGCGGCTTTACATAGATCTGGCCAACACTCCCCCAGGTCCAGACACACATGAAGGGAATCATGAACAGCAGGACGGGCTGAAACTTCCAGAAGCGGATCTCCATCGCCCCAGTATCCTCGTCACGATACAGCTCCAGGTGCTTCGGCAGCTCCCGACCGTCCAGCGTCATGTCCATTCTAGTCATGGCATGTACTCTCTCGCCCTCTACATTTTCAGTGAACGTCTTGGCCTACTACCTGACGATATCATAGACACGCACGTAGTCGGCCTCAAAGGCGTCACCGGCGGCAACGGCCGCCCGCAGCGTCTCGCGGAGCTTCGCATCGGGCTGCGCCGTCATCTTCTTGCCTCGGTAGGGATGGCACTCGGTCGTCAGAAGCAGAAACTCTGGGATGTGCAACACCGCCATGCCCAGGGCCAGTACCGCCATCCAAGGCAGCACCGTCCTGCTAGGATTCCGTGGCCCTATCGGAAAAGAATAGTTCTTCATCATCGAATCTCCTCTGTATAGCTTTCAAGTGACATGGATAGATTATAGCAAAACCAACCGTTGTGTCAACCTCTACCTCTCGGGTTCTGCTAATCTTGCAGCTGCCTAATGGCCAGCTTGCGCACGCCCCACTTAACCGCCTCCTCGTGCGTGGGGAACCAGACGTCGATATGCAGGCCCTGCAGCGCGCCGCCCGTGTCCTCGACAGTCCCTTCGCCGTACCCGGGGATCCTAAGCCGCGTACCGTATGGCAACACCTTCGGATTTGCCGCCACTGTGCCGTGGCATGCCGATTTACCAGTGGCGGTGATACCAACCTGCTTGGGCTGTCCCTTGAGCTTGCCGCTCGTATACACCGGCGGACCAAAACCAAACCAGCTATTCTCCCACCCACAGCATTTCCCGCAGTTGCAATAGCCAGTCACAGTGTATACCTTCGCGGGCGGTCGGTTGGTGACTTCGCTTCGAACATTGGACGAAGGCTTGGCGCCCGGCGAGGAGAACAGCGCACAATGTATGCCGAAGAGCCGGGTACTGTAGTTGTGCCGCGCAAGTTTCCGATCGATCCACCGGCGGTATTCTCGGAAGACGAATTTGAGCGGCAGCGGCGACAGCTTCGGAATCACCAGGCGCCGCGCAGGCTTTTCACGCGGCGGCACTGGATGACGCCGTACCCCTGTCGCCAAGACGCCGCCGCCATCGGCGGCGGCAAGCGCGAGGGCGAGGCCGATTGAAAGAAACAGGTTCACCTACAGCAGATGGATAGTTTAATGGCCCGCCTTCTCTGGTGCGTGCTGGAACTACCGCCACTGGAGACCATTAAATGGCTTGGCGGGACCACCATCCTCATCCGAAACCGGATAGGGCCCGCGACCGATATCGGCGGGAGTGTAGTTCAGCGGCCAACCCTCCGCGGGTTTCTCGGCAAAGGCATCGCGCACCGCCTCGAACATGCCGAAGCCGAATTCACCATTCGGCTCGGCGTAAGATCCCTCGCCCCATTCGTGAAGCGGAGCCAGGCACACGCGCTTCGTGCCAGTCTCCTCCACGAACCTCTTTGCATCGCGGCAGATGCGCCGGAACTGTCCCACAGTGCGGCCGCGCACCTCGCAGCCGTCATGCCACGGGCGATCGTCCCAACAGGTGGAGAGGTTGGGCAGAAAGTCGATACCACCCACCCCGTGCACGCTCTTCCAGTAGGGGTAGCTCGATTCCGCAACGTCGGCGAAATCCCTGACCCCAGGCTCCTTGTCCTGCTTGCCGCCGGTGCCGATGTAGTGGTAGGTGGTGGTCTCGTCAAAGCCGAAGTCGGCCATGCGCTGCACCTCGGCAGGAGAGTAGCCGCACTGCGCCTGGAAGTAGATGCCCTTGTAACCCTTCGCGCGCGCCATGGCCCGGGCCTTCTCCAGCATCCGCCGGCAGCCGCCCTTACCGCAGTCGCGCTCGATGCCGTTGCCGTCCCACACGCTGAAGTACGG
This sequence comes from Kiritimatiellia bacterium, assembly GCA_045600365.1. Taxonomy (GTDB): domain Bacteria; phylum Verrucomicrobiota; class Kiritimatiellia; order RFP12; family UBA1067; genus RUG572. The sequence continues at coordinate 47,675 of JAZRXT010000156.1, forward strand.
CATGCCGTTCACATACATGTACTGCGGCTGCTTGAAGAGACTGTCGAGGCAGAGGTTGATCATATTGGTCCAGTGTGCCTCGTCACAGCCAGGCGCGGGAATATGGTTACACCACATCGCCGCCCACTTGATGTATTTCGCGAAGCGCGCCTTCTTGAGCGCCTGCTGGAAGTAGCCCTCGTGACAGTACCAATCGAGAAGATAGAACGAAATGCCGTTCTCGACCGCCCACTTGATCTGCCAGTCCAGCAGCTCGGGGTTCTCGTTCGAATACCAGCCGACCGCCGGACGGCGCTCGGGCGTCGTGCGCCAGATCTTGAGCCAATGATGGGTCTTCGCCCAATCGAGGAAGTAGAACGCACCCACCTCGCAGCCGGGCGTCTTCACTGGCTTCGGTTCTGGAATGTAGTCGACGGCGCGGGGCAGGTTCAGGGACGGACCGATCTTCACCGGCACCTCGGCAACCGCGCTCGGCGCGTTGCCGCCCGTGAACTCGAAGCGCAGCTTGAACTCGCACGGACGCGATGCCACCAGCTTGGCGCAGTGCAGCACGGAGTCGCCGCCGCCTAGACGGCAGAGCGCGCCCGCCTTCTCGGGGTTCACGATCCTCACGCCATCGGGAAGGCCGCTGATTCTGCACTTCACGCCCTCGGCCGCCAGCGTGCCCACGTTGAACACGCCCACCTCGACGTTCACCTCGCGCCCCTCGCGGTCAAGCTCGAGCGGGATCTTCGTGTGCGAGAGAATCAGCTCGGGCGGAATGCCGGGGTTGTCCGTGACGATCTTCAGATCCTTCAGCGGCAACACCTCGCCGGTTTTGCGGTTGACGACGCGGAACAGGTGAACGAGGCCATTCCATTTATCGCGCATGTTGGGATAGGGATAGTTGGCGTTCCAGCCCACGCAGCTCTTCGCGTCGAAGAAGTAGCGGCGTTCGCGCCCGTCGCCAATGAGATGCATGTGTTCGTTGACGCGGGTGTATGTACCGTCGCCGGCGATCCACTCGATATCGGCCCACGCGGTGCGGTACTGCGGCGGCACGGTGAACACCGCACCACCCGTTCCCTTGACGGCAGTGCCCACAGGCGTGAGCGAAACATCCATGCGCTCGATAGCGATGCGGGTGAAGGCGGTCTTGACCGCGCGGTCGGCCGGCATGTCGATGCGGATGGACACCACCTTGGGCTGCCCGCCCCAGAACGGACGAATCCTGTACTCGTGCCACTTGCCGTCGCCGATCCACTTGAACGACTGCGCGAGCGACTGCGGGGCGGCGCGATCGCCGGGGCGGCTGTAGAAGAGTTCGCCCTTGCCACCCACCGTGGTACGCGCGCGAAACACCACCTCGTGGAGATTCGACGGCTTCTCCAGGTCGAAGGCCGGGCTGGTGATGAACGGGTCGAGTCCAGCGGAAGCGTAGAACACGCCATCGGGCATATTGGTGGGCGTGCACTGGTGGCTCCACCAGCCGCGGTGCAGCGCCTCGCCCTTCCACTCGTATGTGTCGGCCGCGCCGGCGCACAATGCGGTGCAGACGGCCAGAATAGGTAGTATCAACTTGCTCATGGGAGCGTACCTCCAGATTTCAGGTTGGGTGGGGAGCGTCAACGAACCTTAAGACCGTCGACTTCGATTTCAAAAAGCCATTCGTCGCGACAGACGTCGCAGACCGTCTCGGCGCCAAGACCAACCGAGAGACCATGCCGGGCGAGCCACGCACGCCAGGAGGGGAGAAACTCGGGCTTCTTCAGGTAGACGATAGCGCGAGGCACGTCCTTCCAGTCGTAGCCGCGGCTGGCCAGAATCGCGTGGACTGCATTCATAGTACAGTCTATCTGGCGATCGATGTCGCCCACATACGCCACCTCATGCGAATTCGGCCTGATGGAGGCGGTACCGCTGATGAAGAGACGTCGCCAGGTGGGTGCGACTATTTCCGCCGCCCGGCTGAAACTAGACTTGTACGCCATTGCAGGTGCCTGCAGCGGCGACTCGACGAGTTCGGCGCGAATGCCGCCGTGCTTCGGCTTCATGGCGATTGCACCGGCCGCGATCGCCGCACCGTCGAGATTGGCGGACCCGATTCCGGTGGAGGCAGGGAGAAAGGTCTCAAACACGCGACGGCTCTCAAAGAAGGCGCTGCGGGCGGCATTGAATTCGGCATACCATTCGCATACCCGATCGATGAAGAGCCAGGTACGGATGACATTGGAGAAATCCATCTTCGCCTCGGACAGTATCGACTCGAGCTCGGGGAACACTGCCGCCGCCTGGACGCCGCGAGGCGCGGAGCGGTCGGGCGGCAGCACGCCGGCGGCCATCAGGTACACGGCGTCGTTATCCTCCCAGACGCTCGCCACCGCACGCCCACCGCGCACTATCTGGCGCGTTCCCGCTACGGGAACGAAATCAAACGGAACGACTACAGGCGACAGACCGCCGCCATCGCACACAAGACGGAACGACGGCGTGGAAGCTGCGGCTCTCGCCTTCACTTCTGATCCAGTTCCCCAGAGGAACCTGGCGGACGATGTTGCTTCTGGTGACATACACCCTTTATTATACCAAATCTTACAGACTTAAAGAAGATTAAAAGATTAAAAAGTCGAATATGGAGATTAGAAGTCTAGATGGTCAAGCCCAAGCAACTGAAGGCATTGGCCGTCGTGCGGTCTGCGAGATCCTGAGCGGAAACTCCGCGTAGATCGGCCAGGAAACGGCAGGTATGCACAAGGAAAGACGGCTCATTGGGGTTGCCGCGCATCGGCACTGGTGCCAGATAGGGTGAATCGGTCTCGATCAGCAGACGGTCATCCGGCACCACCAACGCCGATTCTCGCACATTGTCCGCCGCTCTGAAGGTGACTATTCCCGAGATTGAAATGTAGAATCCGAGATCCAGCAGCTGCTTCGCATACGAGGGAGTGCCGGTAAAACAATGGATGATTCCGCGAGACGGTATGGAACGCAGGGCGCCGAGCGTATCGTCGTCGGCATCGCGGGTATGGATGACCACGGGCAGGTCAAGCGAACTGGCCAGTTCGAGCTGGCGTTCGAAGAGCACCAGCTGGGCGGCTCGGGTCTCAGGAGAGTAATGATAATCAAGCCCGATTTCGCCGACGGCGGAGACGGTGGACAGCTGGGCGGCAGACAGCATCGCTACCGTGCGTCCCGGCGCCTCCGGCGCTGTAGGGTCGACGCACGCAATCTGGTCGCGATCGCGTCCGAGCGCCAGCCGACATCCGAACCGGTGCGCAGCGAGTGCGCCGGCATCAAGCGCGGGACTGCCGCCCACCGCCATCACATGTTCCACACCGGCCGCACGGGCGCGGTCGAGAAGAACCTTGACCTCGTCCGGGTCTGCGCTCTCGAAATGGCAGTGGGTGTCGAAAAGCCCGTGCAGGGGTTCCTGCATCATTTCGCCCTGGCGAGTTCGCGAAGACGCGCCAGCACCGAGCCAATCATCTCTATGAGCGAAGCGGACTCGAAACGGTCGATGTAGCCATCGGCGAGAAATCCGTCCAGCTTGGCGATCAGACGATCGAACTCCTCCCCAGAACGATGTTCCTCAAGCCAGCGCTTGATCACCATGGCCTCTTCGCGATCAACGCGCGAGTCCTGCAGGATGCCCTTCGTGAGCATCCAGAACTCGCGGCTTCCCTCTTCCTTCGTTAGCATCTTTTCACTTCCTTTTCTTTAGGTTTCAAAACTACTTAATCCATTAAACTTGGACATTTCAGAGGAACCTGCCGGTGATGGAACGGGGGCAGGCCTTGATGGCGGCAATCGGTCCCTCGGCAACAAGTTCGCCGCCTGCGTCGCCACCGCCGGGGCCAAGGTCGATTATCCAGTCGGCGCAACGCATCACATCCACATTGTGTTCGATCACCACCACAGTGTTGCCGGCCTCCCGAAGACGAAGCAATAGACGCATTAGCTTGGCCACGTCGTCGAAGTGAAGGCCGGTGGTGGGCTCGTCCAGAAGATAGAGCGTACGCCCCGTGGAACGACGCGAGAGCTCGGTTGCGAGCTTGATGCGCTGCGCCTCGCCGCCAGAAAGCGTGGTGGCGCTCTGCCCGAGGCCGATATAGCCCAGCCCCACGTCCACCAGCGTCTTGAGCTTGGCCGCCAGCTTCGGCACCTTCTCGAAGAATGCGAATGCCTCGGCCACGGTCATGTCGAGTACGTCGGCGATAGTCTTGCCGCCATACTTCACCTCGAGGGTCTCGCGGTTGAAGCGTCTGCCGCCGCACTGTTCGCAGGTGACATAGACATCGGGGAGAAAACTCATCTCGAGCTTGCGTACGCCGTCGCCGCCGCAGGTCTCGCAGCGGCCACCCTTGACGTTGAAGCTGAACCGGCCGGCGGTGTAGCCGCGGGCGCGGGCGCCCTCGGTACGGGCAAAGAGCTCTCGGATGTCGGAGAAGAATCCGACATAGGTGGCAGGATTCGAGCGAGGAGTGCGTCCGATCGGGGACTGGTCGATCTCGACGATCTTGTCGAAGGCATCATCGCCCCTGATCGAGCGGAACTTACCGGGGGCTGCCTTCGCGTGGTAGAAGCGCCGCATCAGCTCGCGCTTGAGCGTCTCGTCGATCAGCGTGGACTTGCCACTGCCTGACACGCCGGTGACCACGGTGAATGAACCGACAGGTATCTTCACCGAAATGTTCTTCAGGTTGTGCTCGCAGCAGCCGGAGATAGTAAGGAACTTCCTGGTAGTCGGATGCTTGCCATCAGAGGAGATAGCGCGGCGCCCGTTAAGATAGTCGGCGGTGAGCGTGTTGCTTTGCATCAGGCCCGCGAAGTCCCCCTGGTACATCACCCTGCCTCCCTCGCGCCCGGCACCAGGGCCAAGATCGACGATCCAGTCCGCAGTGCGCATCATCTCGCCGTCATGTTCCACCACCACCACGGTGTTGCCGCGGTCGCGCAGCGCCGAAAGCATGGCGATGAGCTTCTCGTTGTCGCGGGGATGCAGGCCGATCGTCGGCTCATCGAGAACGTACAGGACGCCAGTGAGGCCGCTTCCAATCTGGGAGGCAAGACGAATACGCTGCATCTCGCCGCCTGAAAGCGACGACGACGAACGGTCGAGGGTGAGATAGTCGAGACCAACGTCGTTGAGAAAGCCCAATCGCTTGACAATTTCCCGGAGAATGTCCTTCACCACCTTGCGATCCACGTCGGAAAGCACGTTACCCCGCGAAAGCGAATCGAAGAACGCAAGCGATTCCTTCACCGGCATGGCCATGACCTCGACGATGGTCTTGCCGGCAACCGTGGCGGCACGGGACTCGGGGCGCAGACGAGAACCGTGGCAGGACGGGCACTGGCGAAAACTCTGATAGGCCTCGAACTTCTCACGTCGCTCGTCGCTTTCAGCGTTCTCCATCATCCGCTTCACGGTGTCAAGCACGCCCTCAAAGGGCTTGTCCTCCTTGCGCCAGGGCAGAATCAGGTCATCGCTGAAACCATGCATGAGCCCACGGCGGAAGGAGGCGGGGAGCTTCTCGTACGGGGTGTCGAGCTTCACCTTGTACTGCTTGGCGATACGAGCAAGTATCTCATTGTAGTACATGATCGCCATGTGTCCAGCCCGCCGCCACGGGTGGATGCACTCGCGCAGAGGGAGAGTCTTGTCAGGCACGACCAGATCCTCGTCGAAATAGTAGATCTGCCCCAGGCCACCGCAGTCGGGGCAGGCGCCGAATGGCGAGTTGAACGAGAACGAGCGCGGCTTCAGCTCATCAAAGGACAGCCCGCAGTCCAAGCAGGCATTCTTCTCGGAGAACGTCAGGCAATTCGCGGGCTGGGGGTTGGCGCCATTGGGAGTTTCGACGAAGATGCTGCCGTTGCCGGTCTTGAGACCAAGCTCCACGGAATCAGTTAGACGGGTGAGAAACTCCTTCCCAGCCACACGCTCCCCCGATTCCGCAGCTTCATGTTCGGGAATAACCAAACGATCGACCACGACGTCGATGGAATGGTTTTTCTTCTTGTCAAGGGCCGGGACTTCCTCCAGAGAATACATGGTGCCGTCCACACGCACACGCGTGAAGCCACCACGCTGGATGGCGGCAAGCACGTCCTCATGGCGTCCCTTGCGCCCCTGCACAACAGGCGCGTAGATGATCATCTTCGTGCGGGAGGGGAGTTTCAGGAGTGCGTCGACAATCTGTTCGGCGCTTTGCCGAACCACGGGGCGGCCACACTTCGGACAGTGCGCGACTGCAATCGAACCATATAGCAGACGCAGATAGTCGTGAATCTCAGTGACCGTGGCGACGATGGAACGCGGATTGCCGCCAGAAGTGCGCTGCTCAATCGCGATCGCGGGGGAAAGACCATCGATGCGCTCCACATCAGGCTTCTGCATCTGATCAAGAAACTGTCGGGCGTATGCACTGAGCGATTCCACATAGCGGCGCTGTCCCTCGGCATAGAGCGTATCGAACGCAAGCGACGACTTGCCGCTGCCCGAGAGTCCCGTCACAACTGTCAGCGAATTTCTCGGAATGCTGACATCAATGCCCCGCAGATTGTGGGTTCGGGCGTTGGTTATCTCGATTGAGGACGGCATAGACGGTTAAATGGTTTAATAGTTAAATGATTAGATTGGGGGACTAATAGAAGAGAAGTATGTTGGAGGAGGAGGAGAGTTGGAGAAGCGCACGTTCGGCAAAGGCGCGCACGCTTTCGCGGGCGGCACCTGGGCGAGCCAGCGCGGAGAAGACCTTCTCGGCGTCAGCGGTACGTCCGCCATTGGCAAGCGCGACGCCAAGGCGAGCACGGGCGTCATCGGCTGGATGCAGTCGGGCCGGGGCCTTGGCGGCGAGATAGAGCCACCGCACCGCCTCATCCCATTTCCGCTCCTTCAGCGCCGTCATTCCCAGCGCCTCGAGCATCAGGCCCTTGCGATCCGAGGCTGGATCCGCCACCGCCGAACGACAGCATTGGCGAATCTCGGCAGAATCATCGGCACGCCCACGGGTCGCGAGCGCAAATGCCAGCTGGGCAGCAGTTCCCACGTTCCACTCCAATTCCAGGCTACGGCGGAAATGGGCAATGCCGTCGTCGAACCTCCCGAAGCGAGCGCACTCTTCACTGGCAACATGGGAAAAGGCGCGGGCGTGAACGTCGTCGCATTCCAGCACGCGCGAGAAAAGAGTATAGTCATTGCGCCAATAGCCAACCTGCCGCCAGGTAATGGCCATCAGCACCAGAACAAGGACACCTAGCGGATATTTAACCCTGGCCATGAAGCGCCGTGATCTGGAAATCCCCGGCCCCATAAGCTTTAAAGCCTGAAACAGAGCAATAGACACTGCCATGCTGGGAATGTAGGTGAATCGGTCAGCGTAGGCCTCGCGCCCGAAACTGCCAAACAATCCGAGCACCGGGGTGACGGACGCGAGGAAAAACAAGGCGACCGCGAGCAGGACAATGCCCGTACGCCAGCGCTCGTTGACTTCATTCGGAATCGTCGCCCGCGAGACATTGCGCACCAGAAGGGACATCAGGGGAACGGCGACGACCGCATAGCCAGCCAGGGCGGCCAGCCAGCGCGACCATGGCACACCACCCACGGGGAACGGCACATCGGCATGAAGAGCGAGCGGAATCAGATGGGCAAACAGGTATGTGCCGAGCGCAGTGAAGGAATTGGCCAGACGGAGACCAAATCCCGCAGTGTAGAGGCGGCGTACATCATAGCCGTCGGCGTGGGTCTGGGAGTAGACAGCAATCGCGCCCGTGGCCGCCGCCATCAGAAGGAGCGGCAGATAGCGGGCAACGGCGGCGACCAATGAACGACGCCCGGCCGAAGAGGGTCGACTGCCAAATGCGAGTTCGACCGCGAAGGCGAGAAACGGAAAACACATTGCGGTTGGCTTGGATAGACACGCCGCCGCGCAACAGAGCATCCCCACGAACCATGCACGCCGATTCCACGCCAGCAGTCCGAGCAGAACGAATAAACCGCACAGAAGCTCCTTCCGTCCGGCAATCCAGCACACCGGCTCGACACGAAGCGGGTGCAGCGCCCAGAAGGCCGCTGCAACGAAGGCACACACCTGAGCGGCACGATGCCTCGGGGAGTCCTCTGCGCCCCACAGCCCCAGCAGCAGCCGGAAGAAGAGAAAGGCATTGGCTGCATGGATGGCGACATTGATGAGGTGATGCTGCGCCATGCCGGCACCGAACGCAGATATCCCGAGCATGTAGCTCAAGTAGGTCAATGGCATCCAGATGGCGGCATGTCGCAGATTGGAGAACGCCTCGCAGAGATTTCGCCAGGAGAAGCCGTCCTTTACAAACGGACAGAGAAACGTGTAGTCGTGATCGTCAAGCCGGACGAACTCGAAAAAACCGCAGCGGGCGAAGATCGCCACCACGACCACGACCAGAACCACGCCGAGGACACGGAAGGTAATCCAGCGCCCCAGCGCGCTGGCGTAGCCTTCCCCAGACGACTGGGTTGCGTGCGTAGGCGAGGAACCCATTGGCTACACCCCTAACTAGAGGTTTTTGAGATCGAGGGAAAGAAGGAATTCGGGATTGGACCTGAACTTCTTCATTCCAACGAGCACACTCTGCATGGCGCGCTCTGGACCGACATCCGCCAGCACCCGGCGCAGAGCCCAGGTCTTCTCGAGCTCGACCGGCGCCAGGAGCAGATCCTCCTTGCGGGTACCGCTTTTCTCGATGTCGATGGCGGGGAAGATGCGCTTGTCGGCCAGCATACGATCGAGTACGAGTTCCATGTTGCCAGTACCCTTGAACTCCTCGAAGATCACCTCATCCATGCGCGATCCGGTGTCGATAAGCGCCGTGGCGAGGATCGTGAGCGAACCACCGCCCTCGATGTTGCGGGCCGCGCCGAAGAAGCGCTTGGGGCGGTGCAGCGCCAGTGCGTCGACGCCACCGGTCAGGATCTTGCCGGAATGCGGCTGAACCGTATTGTAGGCGCGGGCGAGACGGGTGATTGAGTCGAGCAGAATGATCACATCGCGGCCGTTCTCTACCTGGCGGCGGCTCATCTCGATCACCATGTCGGCAACGTCCACGTGATGCTGCGGTTCCTCGTCGAAAGTGGAGGAAAGCACCATCGCCTTGGTATTGCGCTGCATGTCGGTAACTTCCTCCGGGCGCTCGTCCACCAGCAGGATGATCAGCATTGCATCGGGATGGTTGGCCGAGATCGCATTCGCCATCTTCTGCAGCAGCACGGTCTTGCCTACGCGCGGAGGCGCCACAATCAGCCCGCGTTGCCCAAATCCAATGGGAGTGAACAGGTCGACAGTGCGCATCGAGAACTCGCCGGGCACGGTCTCAAGCACGATGCGGCGGGTGGGGAAGGTGGGCACGAGGTTCTCGAAGTGAACGATACGCGCTGCCTCGCTTGGCGTCTTGCCGTTGACGGTCACTACATTGCCCAGCACAAAGAAGCGGTCGCGGTCGCGAGGATCACGCACTGGCCCCTCGATACAGTCACCGGTGCGCAGGGCGTGGCGGCGAATCTGCTGCTGGGGGATGAAGACATCTTCAGGACAGGCCAGGAAGTTCGTCTTGGCGCTACGGAGAAAACCGTATCCCTCCTTTTCGACCTTGAGGAAGCCAGAGGCCATCACGGCTCCACCACGGGAGAGATAGCTGCGGATTGCGGCGAAGATGATTTCGTGCCGCCGCATCGCACCCAGATCCTCAGCGTTTGCATCCGGCATCATCAGCTGGACAATCTTGGCATTGTCCCAGCTGTGGATATCGGCAAGCTTGTATTCTGGCAGATCCGGATTACGCGGCACAGACGGCCCCGGGGGCTGAAAGGAATTGCCATGCTGGGGAGGACGACGATTGCCCTGGGGAGAATTCTGGTTGCCGTTATTGAAACCATTGAAGCCAGGGCGCCCGCCATTCTGGCGAGCAGCACGATTGGCAAGCCACTGCTGACGACGCAGCTGTCGTTTCGAGAGCGGCTGCTGTGGTCCCTCGGGAGCCAACTGCTGCTGGGGATTTGGAACTGACGAGGGGGCAGGAGCCGAAGGGGCCGCAGATGTCATCTGAGGCACAGTCTGCACATTGGGGGCCACAGGAACTGCCTGAGGAGGCGTCGTGGTCGTAGATTGAACCATTGAAGGAGCGGCTGACTGCTTGGGTTCCGATCCTTCAACTACAGCCTGAACCTCCTGAACGGGCGTGTTGGTAGCGGAATCGTCGGCGGCGGCCTTGCGCACACGGCTCTTGCGAGCAGGCTTCACAACTGCGTTTTCAGACGAACCATCGGCTTCGCCTGAATCTTTGACCTTAGTCGACTTAGCCGCCGCACGCGTCTTGCGCGCGGTTTCAGACTTCGCCGAACGGGCGGCTCGCTTCTGCTCGGCGGCAACGAGAGGGGCGGCCTCAGCGGGTGACATATCCGCTGGAGACCAATTCATCTGAACGGAGGGATTCTCCTCATTGTCCATACAGCCATTTCCTTCCTGGGCGAATGGGACCTCTAGCCCACCGCCTGCTTATACAACAGTCAACGCCTGGCGAGCCATTCTACAGCACGCCGAGCTTCTTCTCTTAGGGTTTCAGTGGTTGAATCGTTTCTGATGACGTAATGCGACCTTGCAGCCTTCTCGGCCACCGGCATCTGCGCCCTCAGACGCGCCTCCGCCTGGGAACGCGTGTAGCCACGTGTTTCCATCATCCTGAGGATCTGAACCTCTTCGGAGGAGACGATGCACAATATTATATCATAATCTGAATCAAAATGCGATTCAAAAAGCAAGGGAATTATCGCGACCGAGATTGCGGCTCTGGACGAACTTGTGCAAGCGGCGGCGAAATCGGCAAGGCGTCTTCTTACCAGTGGAAAGAGGATATTCTCCAGCTCGCGACGCTGCGCATCGGCATCATCGCCACCGAAAACCTTCGCCGCCAACATCCGCCGGTCGACGCCACCCTCGCCATCGATCACCTCGCGGCCGAATCTTGAGGCTATCATCGGTACAGCCAATCCACCAGGCGCCTCAAGTTCATGAACTACATCATCGGCATCCAAAACGCGAACGCCAAGTTCCCGAAGGAACTTGGCGAACAGCGATTTGCCACAGGCAATGCCGCCGGTAAGCGCGATACGCATCACTTGGCTTCAGGAGCCGGGGTCACCTTGGCGGCACCGGCCTCCTTCTTATCCATATCCGCGTTCTGCACGATCTGGCGGCCATTCGGGTCGACAAGACGCGCGGTAACGAAGATGAGCAGATTGCGCTTGTTGCTCCACTCGCTGCGGCTACGGAAGATGCGGCCGATGAACGGAATGTCGCCGAGGAACGGAATCTTGTCCTCCATCGACTTGCGCTCTTCGGTGATCAGACCGCCCATGACGATGGTCGAGCCGTTGTAGAGAGTGACGTGGGTATCGATCGAACGCTCCTTGAAGAAGGGCTGTTCCATCGGCACCGAGAACCACTTCATGTCCTCGTCGCCCATGGCCTGGGCGGCAACCTGCGCGGAGGAGCTCATGACGGAAGCCATAGGCACCTTCATGCCGTAGTCCTTCCAAGTCGGCTCGCCAACGACCTTCGGAGTAAGCGCGAGGTTGATGAAGCCCTCGGGCGAGAGTTCAGGAGTGACGGTGAGAATCACGCCCACATCCTGGGTCTCGAAGTTCTGGGGCTCGACCATCGGGAGGATCTTACCATCGGATCCGCCAGAGGTACCAGAGATGGAGGAGGTGGAGCCAGAGGAGGTGGACTGAATGGTCACGTCGTAGTCCTGCGGGTAGCGATAGATGGTGACCACCTTGATAGTGGCTTCCTGACCGCTCTTCGTGACCACCTTGGGAGCAGAGAGCAGGTCGGTGTCGCTGCGCTGCGAGAGCATGTGCAGGATCATCGAGAGGTCCGCATTGCCGAGGAAGGCGTTCACACGCATGAACTGGTCGTTGTTGGAGGCGCCGTCACCCGAGATATGGTTGCCAGCCTGCGAAAGATAGCGCATGCCAGACTGATACGAGGTGCCGTCAATCGCATTGATGCCCACGTTGTTGTGGGTGCGACCGTAGAGCGGAACGGTAGTGGTGATCGGGGTGCCGTCGGAAGCGGCCTGACCGGTGGTGACCTCGGTGGTGCCAATCACATTGCCATGGTAGATGGTGTTGCCGTTCGCATCGAGCGAGGTGGAGGGGTCGTTCCACTTCGCCCAGGAACCACCCCTGGTACGGGAGCTGGTTACCACGTCGGAGACATTCTCCATGCCGTTGACAATGGTCACCTGCTTCGAGGAGTTGGCGGTCATCGTGTCGTAGCTGTTGATGTCCTTGAGGTTGAGGGCCTTCTTCAGCTTGCCGCCGACGTTGAAGGAGTAGTCGCTGTTGAGCAGCCACTCGAAGCCAAGGGAGTTCAGATCCTCCTGCGCGACCTCGACGAAGCGGGTCTCGATCTCGATCATCGAGGGCGTGACGTTCAACTCGTTGAGGGCGTCCTCGAGAATCGCGAGCTGGTCTTCGGTGTTCGTGACGCGCAGCTTGCCCACGGCCTTGATGTACTTGATGCGGGAGTTCTGGGGCCAGGTGACGCCGAGATCCTCGAAGTAGGCCTTCCACTGGTTCTCGGGATTCTCACCGTCGCCGGCATCGCCGCCGCCACCGCCGAAGTCGCCGGTCTTCTCGCTCTTGAGGCCGGAGGACGCATCGTTCATGCGGTCGACGAAGGATTCAACCACGCTGTAGGTGCGGGTGACGAGCTCGTCGGTGGTCATGGACTTAGGCATGACCATCACGATGGAACCCTGCACCTTGAACTTGAAGCCGCTGAGCTTGCAGACCAGCTTGAGCGCTTCCCAGAGGGAGAGATTCTCAGCCGAGATGTTGGGAATCTGCGGGACGTCCCCAGCGGCGCCCTCTTCCTCGCCGGAAGCGCCAAAGGAGTTGTCGTCCTTCTTTTCTGCACCAGCCGCGTCGCCGCCGCCGGTGAGAACCTTCTCAAGCTGGAGCGCGAAGTTGAAGCCGCGCTGGTCAACCGGAATCTCGGGACGATCGTAGTCCTTCGACGCCTGCTTGAAGTAATCGACCGCGTCGATGATGGTGGCGGGAGGACGGAACGAGATCGACGGAAGCATCATCTCCTTCATGCGCTTCTCGATCGACTGCTCAACCGAGCGCTCGCTGTCACCACCGAGCGGAGTCTTGGTGGTACCGCCGTCAACCGCCTTGAGCTCGGCAGAGTTGACCGCATAGACCGGACGCCACGCGGCGCCGACATCGGCAATCATACCCTTGCGGGCGGCATCGCGCTCGCTGTCGATGATCATGTTGCGCTTAGCCTGGATGCGGTCACGCAGGGCAATCGCCTGCGTGTTGTAGGGGTCGCCGCGCAGCACGAGATCGGTCTGCTCCAGCGCACCATTGAGATCATGGACGGCAAGGAGCTGGGCACCGAGACGCAGACGGCGGCGGATCACATCACGATCCTCCTTGTAGGACTCGTCGTTGCGACGATGGCTGATAGAGGACTTGTCGGCTGCGACTTCCTCGGCGTTCTCGTCAGCCAGAGCCTCGAGCAGGGCAGCGGCACGAGGATGACGCAGCTTCTGCGCCTCCTTGGCGAACTCAGCGGCATCCTCGCGGTTGCCATCCTTGAGAGCCTGCTTGCCGGCCTGGTACTTCGCCTCGGCCATCCCCTCCTGGCACTCGCGGCGAAGCGCAACCGAATCGGCGCGATCATTGAGGTGACCATAGGCGAGGCGGTACTGCTTGAAGCCGTCCTCCCAATCACGCTTGGCCATCGCCTCGCGCGCCTTGCCAAGCTCCTGCGAAGCCTGAAGGTCGAGCGCCTCGCGGCGGATCTTCTCGGTGGCGACGATATCGGCAATCAGCGCCTCCTCAGGAGAGGCGGGCTTCTGCTCGGCCGCAGGAGCTGGCGTGGCGACGGGAGCCGCCGCGGCGACTACGGGCTTCGCCTCCTCAACGGGCTTCGCCTCTTCGGCCTTCGGAACTGCAGCAGCAGCGTCGAACTCGTTCTTCTTCTCGACGGGCTTGGCCTCTTCCGCAGGCTTCGCCTCGGCAACTGCCGGCTTCGCCTCCTCGGCGGGCTTGGCCTCCTCGGCCGGCTTCGCCTCATCTGCAGGCTTCGCCTCCTCAGCAGGTTTCGCTTCGTCGGCGGGCTTCGCCTCCTCGGCAGGCTTCGCCTGCTCGGCGGGCTGCGCGGCAACCGGCTTCTTCGACGGCTCAAGATCATTGAGCAGATTGTCGAGATCATCCTGTGCAAACGCGCCCGTGGTGATCACGAGTGACGCGCAGACAGCGCTCAATGCGGTAAAAGTCTTATTTGCTTTCATTTAAGCTCCTTGGGGGATTGCAATATAATACCGAATTCTGAACAAAAAGGCAAGCACTCAATCAAAGTTTTTTTTCTTTCTTTGTCTTGAGATCCTGAACAACAGCCTCAACGGCACCGTCCTTCATGGCCAATTTAACCATCTTGTACTTGCGGCCCTTGAGTTCAAACTCGCTGCCCGGAGTGACCACAATCTTCTTTTCGGAATCGCGGCTCCAGACCAGATCGGCCTCGGTTTCAATGGTGATGTTGCGGTCGTTGACACGGATGACCATCTCTTTGCCGTCCTTGACGCGCTTGATGGTGACCGTAGAAACGTCGACCTTCTTCTTCATTCCGGTCTTCGATCCCTTGATCACCTGCATCTCGCTCTTCTGGTCAAAGGCGGTGACGACCCATCCCGTCTTGTCGCGACCGCCGCGACCGGCGATCTCCTCGTTGAGCACGGGAGTGAACTTCGAGTCGTAGCCCGTCTTCCCGAGTCGCTGGAAGGTGAAGCGGAACTTGCCGCCAGGCAGCGGGGTGTAGTCGTTGAAGTAGAATGGCAGCGTGGTCTGGCGCAGCTGACCGGCAACGGACAGATAGTCGAGGTAGTCGGGATGGGATTCGGGATCCTTGGGATCCGTCTTCGCCTGGTACTCCTCGAGGTTCGTGAAGCCATCGCCGTCGGCGTCCTTCGCCGCGTCGTTGGGATCGTTCGCAGCGAGACCGTACTTCTTCTCCCAGTCGTTCGGCATACCATCGTGGTCGGTATCGGCCTCAACCTTGACGTACTTCTGCTTGATGCCGCAGAATGGGCACTTCTCGAGCGAGGCCGGAATCGGCTTGCCACAGGCCTTGCCAGGCGCTTCCGGATCACCCTTCTGGCAGATGACCCGGCGCTCGCTGGAGAGGAAGCTGCCGCTCTTGGGATCAATCTCGAAGAGAGCCGGCGGCGTCTTTGCCAGACGAGTCGCCTTGTCGAACACAGTCAGATCCGCCGCCGCAACACCTTCGTGCGACGGCTTGGTGGCGTTGAGACGCGCCTCGTATTCGGCGGCACCGTCCTCAGGGTTGACGCTCAGTGCCTGGAACAGATAGAAGCCGCCGGCGCCCAGCGCCGCGAGGCCTACGCACAGGACCAGCAGATCCCAGTGCGCCTTGAGGAAATTCTCCTTGCCCGCGCTCATTTGCCTTCCTCCTTGCTGGCCTCGGGCTTCGCCTCGGCCTTATCAGACGACTTGGCTTCTTCCTTCGCCTCGTCCTTATTCTCCTCGCCCTCGGCCTTTGCCTCGGCGGCGACGCCACAGCCGAAGTCGTGCAGCGTCACGGTCATCGTGACCGCAATCGGAGCATCGGTCTCGGGATCGGTGACAAGAGCATCGACTGCGGCAGGCTCCTTCTTCTCAGGGGCGAGATCGGCGAAACCACCGCGGCCACGGCGGCCACCGCGACGGCCACCGGCGGCGGCAGGCTGCGCGGCCTGCGCCTCAGCGGCGGCAACCGCGTCAAGACGCTCAACGATGGTATCGGCGCTCTGCTTGAAGGCCAGAGTCTTCACGGAGAAGAACCGGCGGTCGGCGGCGAGGCGATTCATCACGCCCACAAGCGCAGGAGCCCGCGTGGTGAAGCCAAAGTCGAAGTCGAGCTTGGTCACCTTCTCGTCCTCCTCCGCCCCCTTCTTCGCCTTTGATTTCTTCTTCCCGTTCCCGCGGTCCTCGTCCTCGTCCGTCTTCTGCGCGACGCGGGCGACGGAGGTGATCTGCACGATGCCAGAGTCGGCGAAGATGCCAACAACACGCGAGATCGCATCCAGCTGCACGGCGAGAAGCGGCACCTCTACATCCTTTGGCAGCACGCCACCTTCGCCGAGGAACTGGTCGAAGCCGAACAGGAATTCGGGTGCGGCGATCTTTCCGTCAAGGCCGCCGGGCAATGCCACCATGCGGCGCACCTCGTTCTGCAGACGCTGCTTGAAGATCGGCGGCGTCTCGTTGGGTAGCACACGATCACCGCCGGCGGCAAAGGCGTGGGCAGCATCGTACCATGCGGCATACACCAGCTCGTTCGACTTGACGGAGTCGATCGACTTCTTGGAGGGGAACACGGGCGACTGATTGTAGCCGTTGAAGCTCTGCGTCTCCGACTCAAGCTGCTCCTCGGCCTCGGTACGCACCGAGTATGCATCCCATAGCATGTAGCCAAGGCCGCCCGCGCAGACCGTGAAGATACCGGCGCCAACGACGCCGATCATCTGCTGTTTGGACAAACTCATTTCTTCCCCTTCTTTCCTTTGCTTGCATCGGCGACGGCGGAAGGAGCGGCGGCAAACGCCATCTCAATCGAGAATTCCGTGATGGTCTCCTTCACGTCCTTCTGCGAGACAATCTTCACCGAATCGGCCTCGATGATGGAGTTGCGGCTCATCAGAGCCTGCTGCACGATTTCACCAGCCGTTGCCTGCTTACCGCTACGGGCGTGCTCTGCCTCGGCCTTCGTCATCACGTCGCGCCAGCCACGCACGGTCACGCGCACGCGGTCAAGATCGTCTTTGGCCTCCTTGTCCTTCGGCAGCGGCGCCCATTCCGTAATCCACATTCCGCGGATGAGGCTCTTGCGGACTGCATCCAGCCGCACCAGCGCGGCGGAACGGCCCCACACCAGCTTCTGGAACGCATCGGCCTTGTCGCGGGCAGAGTCGGCAGCCTTCACGCCTGCCTCGAGCTTGGTCTTGAAACCACGCAACGAGCCATTGCGACTCTCAACGCGGGCAATGCACTCATTGGCGACATCGGCGTTGCGGCTCTCGGCGAGCCACCCCAGACCCAACGCGGCGATGAACGCCACGCCACCGGCAGCCACAATCGGGATGCGGCGCATGGCGCGCGCCTCGTCGATGAGCTCGGGCGGCATGAGATTGATCGAAATCCAGGGCTCCGCCCCGGCACGAAGCGAAAGGCCCACGCTCTCTGCAAGCACAAAGGCATCGTTTTCGAGCGCTGCGGGGGCAATCTTCGAACCCGTCTTCACCCGCGAGAACGGATTTAGATAGCCAACCTCGATCTGCAGAGTCTCCTGGAAGAATTCCGCAAGCTGCGGAAGACGTACCGAACCGCCGGTGAGGAACAGGCGAACGGGCGCACTGCCACCCTGCTGTGAACGGTAGAAGTTGATCGAACGGGAGATCTCGGCGTGCAGACGGGTGAGCACGGTGCGAATCACCTTCGAGACACGGTCGGTGATCTCGTCCTCATCTTCGGTAACGCCGCCCAGCGACACATAGCCACGCTCGATCTTCAACTGCTCGGCCTCCTCGAACGAGCACCCGAAGGTCTGCGCTATCTCCTTGGTAATGGTGTTGCCGGCCGTGGGAATCGAGCGGTTGTAGACCTTCTCGTCCTCCACGATGATCAGACTCGTGGTCTTGGCGCCCATGTCAAGCACTACCGTGCAGCCGTCAACCCCGGGCTCGGAGAACTTGAGCGCGTTCAGCACCGCCATCGGCGAGACATCGACCACCATCGGCTTAAGTCCGGCGGAACGCACCGCATCGGTAACCGCGCGCACCGCGTCGATCTTGGCCGCCACAATCACCGCCGCACGGTCGCCGTCCGGCGTATCGCCGGTGAACTGGTAGTCGCTCACGATCTCGTCGATCGGGAACGGCACGTTCTGCTCGATCTCGTAGCGCACAAGCTGCTCGAGCCGGGCGGCATCGCTGCTGGGAGTGATCTTGGCGAAGCGCGGGAACACGGCCTGTCCGCCCAGGGACACCACCGTCGGGCCGGGCTTGATGCCCTTCTCGCGCATGATCTGATGTATTGCCACGGGCAGCGCCGCGCCGACGGAGACAGGGTCTCCAAGGTCGACGGCGAGATCAGCCGAACCATACGCAAGAAGGACGGGAACGCCCTTGCCCGCGTTGTACTCGGCCAGCGTCGCCTTTGACGCGCCCAGATTCAAAGTTAGAATGCGTGACATCGCTGAAACGTCTCGTTTGGGGTTAGGTTGGAAAAGTGATCAACACGCCTACTGCACCAGCTCGTAGTCGGCGTTGTTAACAAGATAGAACGGAGTCTTGGAACGGTCGACAAGCCCCTGGCGGCGCTCGACCATGGTCTTGAGCTCGTTTTTGATCTTCTTCTGCCAGCTCATGAACTTGTCGTTCTCCCACCACTTCTCGCCGGCCTGGTTCACGTCGCCACTCATGTTCTCGGTGTGGAACGCAAGCTCGTCACCCTCCTTGTTGGTGATGATCAGCGTCACCGTGACCGGTTCGCCAAAGCGCTCGAGCACCGACGGCGGTAGGCAGACGCTGGCCATGTGACTGCCCTTCTTGATATCCACATAGCGCACCTGGGTGTTGTAGTAGGAGTACTTTGCCGGCATGTTCTTGGGATCCTTCTCCTTCGCCTTGTCGGAGTCCAGCAGCACATGCCAGGAGAAAGTGAGTTCGTCCTGCCACTTCGCCATCGTGGTGTACTTCGTCTCAAGCACGATCCACTGGCGCGGCTTGCCGCCAATCGGGGGCATCAGCTTGCCATTCGCCTGAAGATTGGGAGCACTCGCCAGACACGTGCCACCCGGACGCGCCGGGGCGTCAATCGTCACATAGGCGTCACGGCCCTTGGCTACCGTGGCTCCACCATCGGCCCCCTGGGGGCCCTTGCGCTGTGCAGCGGAAACACTGAACGCGCACGCAAGCACTGCCGCGACCACGACGAATCTCTCTATCTTCATTTTGCTTTCCTTTCTGTTTGAAATCGAATTCCGCCTCCCCAAAACAACCGGGACAGCACATTCTATCATAAAACCTTCATCTTTGGCAAGTCCTGAATGTCCACCATGCCCAAAATCCTGCCCTCACCATCCACCACGGGCAAGTCGTCGATGCGTCTGGCCTCGAACACCCGCAGGAGATCGGAAGCATAGGCATCGGCGCCAATCGTGAGCGGGGAACGGGTCATGAAGTTCTCAATACTGGCCTCTTGCACCGAGTCAAGACCGCGAGAGGAGACAACGCGCCTGAAATCACCATCGGTGAAGATTCCGAGCAGCCTGCCGTCGGCATCCACAACCGTGGCGGAACCGGCCTGCGCCTTCGTCATCGCCAGCAGCGTGTCAATCACCTTTGCCGACGGCGCGACCTTCGCGAGCCGCTCGCCAGTGCGCATGATGTCGCGCACCTTCAACACCAGCGCTCGTCCAATCGCACCCGCCGGATGGTTCAGCGCATAGCTCGCCTTGTCGAAACGCTGCGCGTCAATAAGCACCATGGCAAGCGCGTCGCCCACCGCCATCGTGGCCGTGGTGGAGTTTGTCGGGGCCATTCCAAACGGACACGCCTCGGCCCCGCATGGGATCTCGAGCACGATATCGGAGAGCCCGGCAAGCGTCGACTCCGGGAAGCCCGTGAGCGCCACCACCTTGAGACCATGACGGCGCACCGCCGGAATGAGGCGCACCACCTCCTCGCTCTCGCCGGAGAAGCTGAGCGCGAGCAGCACGTCGCCAGACGCGGTCATGCCCAGATCTCCGTGCATCGCCTGGTCGGGGTTGAGCACAATCGAGTTGACCCCGGTGGAGGCGAAGATCGCACTCATCTTCTCGGCCACGTGCAGATTCTTGCCCACACCGGAGACCACCACCTTGCCGCCGGCGGACAGCGTCTCGAGAATGAGCCCAACCGTGCCGACGAACGATTCCCCGAGGGAATCGCGCACGCGGCGCAGCCCTTCGATCTCCACATCGAAGACCTTGCGGGCTCGGTCAAGCTGTTCGTTGGCGGTCATCAGGGCCGAAGTACCTTCTTACTTGGTGGTGGACTGAAGCAGGGTGACGCAGATGGTACCCACGATATCCTCGGCAGAGCAGCCGCGGGACAGGTCGTTCATCGCCTTCGCAAGCCCCTGGAGGTTCGGACCTATCGCGGTCGCGCCGCCAAGACGCTGCGCGATCTTGTAGCCGATGTTCCCAGCCTGGAGATCCGGGAACACGAACACGTTCGCATTGCCCTGCACCGCGCCGCCAGGGTTTTTGAGCCGCCCCACCTCGGGGACAATCGCCGCGTCGAACTGAAGCTCGCCATCCATTGCAATGCCCTTCTCGGCGAAGACGGGCCTGGCGAGCACAACCGCCTTCTGCACCTTCTCGACGAGGTCGCCCGCGGCCGAGCCCTTGGTGGAGAAGGAGAGGAACGCGACGCGCGGCTCGTTGCCAGTGAGGTCCCGATAGGTCTGGGCGCTGGAAAGGCCGATGTCGACGAGCTGCTCCGCCGTGGGGTTGGGAATGACCGCGCAGTCGCCAAACGCGAGCACGCTGTCGCCAGAGGGAGTGGGCTCGCGCAGATCCATGATGAAGCAGCTGGATGCGGTCTTGACGCCCTTCTGCGTACCCAGCGTGTGGAAGGCCGCGCGGAGCATGTCGCCAGTGGAGGCGATCGAACCGGCAACCAGGCCGTTGACGCGGCCGAGCTTGACCATCATGCCGCCAAAATAGATGCGCTTGGTCCGCAGGGTCTTCTGCGCCGCGGCGAGATCGATGATCTTCTGCTTCTCCGGCAGCTTGCGCGACTCCTTCGCGTTCCACGCCTCGAGGTAGGCCTGCTCTAGCTCGGCGTCGCCCTGGGTGTAGTCTATTGTCTTGATGCCATGCTCGGCCAGCGAGAGGCACGCCTTGCGCTCGGCCTCGGCGATCTCCTCGGCGGTGCCAAGCACGATCGGGGTGCAAATCTTGCGATCGACGCAGCTGCAGGCGGCGGTGATCACGCGCGCGTCCTGGCCCTCGGGCAGCACCACGGTGCCATTGAGCTTGCTGGCCTTCTCAATAATGGATTTGATTGCGTTCATTTTGAATTGAATAGTTTTACAGTTGAATGGCAGTTGCCAACCCCCGAACCATTTGATCCCCTATCCTTTGAGGACGGCCACCGTCTCGCGGGCGATCATCAGCTCCTCGTTGGTGGGGATTACGATCACGGGAATCTTGGAATCAGCGGTGGAGATAACGCCGGAGGCGCCGAAGCGGACCTTGAGGTTGGCCTTCTTGTCAAGCTTGACGCCCAGTGCGCCCAGACGCTCGACGATCGCCGCGCGCAGCTCGGCGGCGTTCTCGCCGATGCCACCCGCCATGATAATTGCGTCCGCACCACCAACGAGGGTGTTGTAGCCGCCGATGAACATCGCGGTGCGGTGGCCAAAAGCCTGCAACGCCTCCTCTGCGTCGAGATCGCCCTTCTCGGCCTTGGCGACCACGTCGCGGCTGTCACCGCCCTGGGCGTCGGCCAGGCCCTGGAAGCCCGACTCCTTGTTGAGCATGCGGTCAAGCTGCTCAAGCGTATAGCCCTGTTTGCCCAGGAAGAAGAGCACGCCCGGATCGACGGTGCCGGAGCGCGTGCCCATGATCATGCCGTCAAGTGGGGTGAGTCCCATCGTGGTGTCTAGGCATTCGCCGTTCTTCACCGCGGCGAGCGAGGAACCGTTGCCAAGATGGCAGGTGACGAGATTCACGCGACGGAGGGGCTTCTTGAGCCACTTCGCCGCCGCCTGGGTGATGAACTTGTGCGAGGTGCCGTGCAAGCCGTACTTGCGAATGCCGTACTTGCGAGCGACCTTGCGGGGCAGCGCATAGGTGTAGGCGCAGCCAGGCATGGTCTGGTGGAAGGCGGTGTCGAAGACGCCAACGTTGGGCACGCCCTTGGCCGCCTTCTCGCACGCCTCGATCCCCTGGAGATTGGCGGGGTTGTGGAGCGGTGCGAGCGGAACACACTTCTGAATGAGCTTCTTGGCGGAAGCATCAATCTTCGCAGGGGCGGAGAACTTGTCGCCGCCATGCACAACGCGGTGGCCAATGGCGTCAAGCTCGGCGAGCGACTTGACCACGCCGCACGCGGGATCGCACAGGATGTCCATGACCGCCTTGATCGCGGCCACATGGTCCTTGAGCGGAATCTCGCGCACTATCTTCTCGCCCGGCTTGGCGCCGCCAAGAGGAGCAACGGGCGTATACACGAGGCGACTGCCGGCAATGGCGATGCGCTCCACCAGGCCCTTGCAGAGCATCTTCTCGCCCTTCATGTCGAAGAGCTGGAACTTGAGCGACGAAGAGCCGCAGTTGACTACGAGAACCTTTTCGATTTTCTTTTTCATTTCTGAATGCCTGTATCCCTAGAATGAAATCCTCCCCCCGGCGCATCGCGTCGGGGGAGGTCATGCCGGCGAACCGGCCTACTCGGCCACAATCTTCACCTTGAAGAATCCGGCGGTGCCGAGGTTATTGTCCTCGATCGCGGCCTTGAGGTCGGCGGCGGACACCGTGAGTTCGGTGACGTCGTTCGCCTTGATCACGAGATCCTTGACCTTGTCGCTCTTCGCGCCGATGAAGGACGGCGAATCGGAGGCGACGAGGTAGACGCCAACCGTGGCGCTGTCGGCCACCGTGACGATCTCGCCACCCGCACCGTCGACCTTGGAGTCGACGGAGAGCTTCAGACCCTCGGCCAGCGAGAAAGAATCGATCGACACCGCAACCTGCTCGGCGGCGGCAGAATCGTCTTCCACCATCATCGCCGCCGCAAGGGCCGCCTCGTCGGAGCCGCTCAGGAGGTTGGCAAAGAGCGTCATGCGGGCGTAGACGTTTCCATCCTTCGTCGCCACACCGCCATCGTCGGTGAGGTTGACGTATGCCTTGATCGAGGTGGCGAGGTCAGGATTGACCTTCGTGAAGAAGGTGCCGCCGGAGGGCGAGGTGACGCCGTTCAGACTACTCTTGTTCTCGATCTCCCAGACATCGGGCAGACCGTCATTGTCGGTGTCCATGTCCTCGATGTAGATCGTGGCGTCGGGCGAGGGCTGGCCCTTGGCGAGCACGAGCGCCTTCGGAGTGTACATGAACTCGGAAGCACGCACCGTCTTCGCCTCCACCCCGCTGCCGCGCACCACCTGCACGAAGGGCGCGTAGGGATCGCCCACGTAGCAGCAGTAGCCCTGCGACTCGGTCGAGTCGCACTTGCCATTGCCGTCAGTATCGATGTACGCACGCAGGTAGTAGGTACCCACGGGCAGGCCGCGCAGCACGGCCACGCTACCATCGAGCGAGTCGGATGTCGCAAGGCCGCTCGTCGACTTAACCGTGGCCTCGCCAAGCGGCACACCGCTGAAGTCGGGCGTGCTGAACGCCTGGACGCGGATGAGCGAGTCAAGCGCCTTGTTCGACACCTTGGCAGGGCCGAAGTACTTGACCTTCGCCGTTATAGTGCCGTAGTCGCTCACGGTTCCCAGCTGCCCGCTGGCCTCGACCCGGAAGCTGCGGTGCGACTCATTCGCGTTGACGGAGGTGAACTTCGCATCGAGCATCGAGACCGACCAGGAGTAGTTGTTCGTGTTGGCGAACAGAACCCCCTCGGGCGTGAGCATGTCGACGTAGAGCGGCGCCGCCCAGGTGTAGACGCCATCCTTGTCGCGCGCAGGTGCGCGCTTCACGCCGGAGTCGTAGACCACATCCTTGCCGCTCCAGACGCGGAGGCGGAAGGCCGGATAGTCCTTGCCGATCGTATTGCTCTGCGTCCAGCGGAACGTGGGCTGCGCGGAGTAGACCGTGCCGACTGGCGAGACCGGCGTACACAGACTCTGCGCACTGCCAGTCTCGAACCGGTTGACGAACATCGTCGCCAGCGAATTGTTGTTCGAGAGCGTGAGCGTGGAGATGTCGCCATCGCCGAGCACCACCCGGTAGAGTATGCTGGTGACGTTGGCGATGCCGAGCGACGTTCCCGTGCTGACGACGCTCGACCAGTCGAGGTCCGGCTTGCCGGCGCGGAGGATATCCAGCTCCGTGAAGTCGGGACGGCGGCCGAAGTCGTGCACCGCGTCATACGCCGCACCCGAGGCGTAGGTCTTGCCGTTGCTCATGACCCCGTTGACCGCAGTACGCACCAGGCGAACACGGACTTCGGTGGAGACGGTAGGCATGTTCTCGCCGATGTAATCCTCTTCCAGCCGCTGGTTGGTACCAGCCGCGAGCTCGTTCTTCACGCCGCGGTCGGTGAGCGACTTCTGGGATTCGAAGTCGTTCGCGACCATCGCCTCGGCGAGCTTGATGCGCATCGTCTGCGGAGCGACGTCGGTGAGCTCGACCGTGCATTCGCCCTTGGCGTAGCCAACATCGACGCTATTGACAACGCCATAGGGCTCGCCAGCGGTCCAGGCGCCATCGCCGTTAAGGTCGAGGAACACCTCGAAGGTATTGAGACCCTCGCGGAGATTGCCCTCGGACACGCCGACTTCGGCATCAAGGGGTTGGTTGAGCGAGAGGACGATCTCGCGGTTGCCGTTCGGCACCACGCTCTTCCAGGAAATGTTTACGTAACCGTTGGCGAGCGGATACAGACGATAACTGTCAGTGCTGCCGCCCTCGCCGGTTGTACGATAGTCCTCCTGGAGCTTGGTGAAGTCGACCGTAATCTCGCCGGTTGCATAGTTCACCCGACCGACCACCCAGTCGGTGCTGCCGTATCCAAACAGCACACCAGTGGAGATGTCGCCAATATCCGGTGCATCATGAACGGGGGCAATCCACTCGCAATCCGCAAGATGGTGGATAACCCCACTTTCATTCGAGTAATCGTACCAGATCGAGGTGCGGAAATTGACCTTGATCGAACCGGGTTCGATGTTACCAGGACCAAGCTTGAAGTCAACCGAGCGGTTCGGGTTGAAGCCGACATAGCGGGTGGTCTCGGTACCCGAACCCACCTTCCAGATGGCGTCGGGAAGGGAGTTCTCGCTCTTCAGCTGGGAATAAGCCTTGACGATGATCGGAGCATCCAGCGTACCCTCGGTGCGAAGGACGATCTTCGCCTTGACTTCCGGCACCGGATGTTCGGGCATGGCCAGGCCTTCGAGACCGGCGGCGTTCTGCTTCGTCGGGTCGGTGTCGGCACGGCACTCGGCCCAGTTGCTCCAGCCGTCGTTGTCGTGGTCGGCGAAACGATCGAAGACATAGCGGGAGGCGTAGAGCGTCTCGCCGTAGCCATCAACTGGCACCGCGTACTGGTTCTCCCAGGCGTCCTCCACCAGGTCATGGTCGGAGAACATCTCGCCGAGATACATCTTGCCCTTCTTGAGGAAGTAGTCGGGCACGACCTGCCCGTCGCCGGCGAAGGACATGGCGGAGTTCGGCAGCACCCGCGGGAAGCCGTAGTTGATGAAGCATTCACCAATCAGGTATTCCGCGAAGTTGGAGAGGCCGTCACCGTCGGCGTCGTCCTCGGCGTCCTGGCTGGCGATGTCGTAGATGGACTCATACCAGTCGGGCAGGCCGTCACCGTCGCCGTCGATCGAACTCTTGTACTGCTCGTCGTAGGCAGGCAGCGCGGCACCGGCAAGAGCGCCGGAGTACGTGGGCAGCAGACCGAGCATCAGGTCGCGCAGGTACGCCTCGCGGGCGCTGATCACGAGCGGGCCCTTCGTGTTGCCATTGATCATGTAGTACCAGTTGACGAGCGTATCGGGGCCGATGTCGGTGACGCCGGCGTCAGCGATCTTGTTGGCATAGAGTTCCTCCCACCAGTCGGGGATCGAGTCGCCGTCGCCGTCCCAGTCGGTGGCAGTCCAGGCGTCGGTTGCGCCCTGGCCATCCCAGAAGTCGGGGCAACGCTTGGCGAACGCGCCGCCGCACGGAACGAGATCGCTGCCGCCGACGATGCGGGTGCGCTGTTCGAAGCGGTAGCGGTCGTAGATCATGACGAGCCCGCGAACTGGCGAATTGCCAGCGAGCGTGGCCAGCATATTGTTGCGGTCGGTCTCCTCGTAGAGCGAATACCACCGCGAATACGGCATCGCCGAGTTCGGGAAGTCGTAGATGGAGACATTGACCTCGTTGGTCGCGGTGACACCGCCCAGCGCAGCGCTCCAGTAGCGGGAGTCGAGCGCCGAGCCATCGAACATCGGGAGATGGCCGACGGTGTTGCGGATCCAGGGCACCAGACGGTAGTTGGAGTAGATCGTCGAGTGGATCGGCGTATCAAACCACCAGCCGCAGTAGATGTCGCCCGGGACGGGCTTGCCGTCGACGCGGACATTGTCCACCACCTTCTCGGTGAAGCCGGAGGGCTCCCAGAGGAGCGATCCCTCGTCGACTTCCGAGGGGAGATTCTGGAAGTTGTAGTGGAACACGAGCTCGGCGGGAAGCGTGGGCTTGCCGTCGTTGTTGTTGCGGGTGGCAAACGGCGGCTGGCCGGTAGGCCTGGTCGTGCCGTCAAGACCCGCCCAGCTGAGCCACACGTTGTTGCGCAGCTCGGCGACATCGGCCATCGAGTAGCGCTTGCCGAAGTCGGTGCTGATCTCGCGGGCGGTGCGGGCACCGTCCCAAATGCGCACTTCGTCGATCCAGCCGGCATAGAAGCAATCGTAGTTCTGCCAGCTGGACTTCTCGTTTACCTTGGCGGAATCGGGCGCGATACCGGATGCGCCGATGATCATCGCGCACGGCATCGTGGTGTAGCCGGATTCGCCAAACTTCGCGGAGCCGTCGCCATTGCCGGTGTTGCCGGGCGCGACGCCCTGCTTGACAACCACGATCCCGTTGGCCGGGATGAGCGCCGAACGCTCAACGGCGAGCTTCTGCCCGTTCACGTAGAGGGCAAGCTCGGAACCGTCGAACGAGAGGGCCACGTGGGACCAGACGTCCACTTCGGCCTTGGTGCCGTACACGAACACGGAGTAGGGCATCGTGCCGGAGGCAACGGCGTTGTCGTTGTCGTACATGCCGTAGATGCGACCGTCAGCGGCAATGCCGAGGCGGAAGTTGGCGCGCACCACATCGGCGGCGTTCGAGAGCGTGGACCCACCGTACTTGCAGGCGCGCTCAAGAATCACCTGCTCCTTGCCGCCCACCGTGCTCGGACGGATCCAGCACTCGGCGGTGAACTGGCGGAAGAGGAAGCCATCCTCGCCAACCTTGCGCTGGAAGTCGGCGCCGGCGGAGATCGCGGCGGACTCCTCACCCGGGAACCACATCGCCTGACGGTGGTCGGGATCAGTGTGGTCGAGCGGATCCGTGCTGACGGTGACGGTGCGGGTCGCTTCGTCCGCATCGTTGAGGCCATCGCCATCGGTGTCATAGCCCTCGTTCTCCTCGAAGGCGAACATGAACTCGGAGGTGGCGCCAGTCTCAGTCGAGTTGAGCGTCCAGTAGCCGCAGAGGTCCGGATGACCACCTTCTGCGGGATCCTGGTACGGATCCATGCCGTAGTACTGGGCGGTGAAGGAGATCGGACGGCGCCCGCCGGCACGCCAGCCGATGAGCGTGGAGGAGTCGGTGTACCAAAGCGGAGTCGGGTCGGTGTGGTAGTTGGCGGGGCTCGCGGTGTTGACGAGCAGCGCTTCATCGAGGTTGCGCAGTCCGTCGCCATCGGCATCGGCATTGGCATTGCCCATCAGCCACGGCCACTGCAGCGGATCGTAGTGGGCATCGGGCGTGGAGGAGAAGGACATCATCGGGTCCCACATCGTCCATGCGTTGTTGTAGGCACTGAAGACGCCGCTACCGGCGATCATGGCGTAGTTTTCGCTGATGATATCGCGGCAGGTGCCAATCGTGGTGTCGCCCAGAATCGGGTTCAGACCATGGAAGAGTTCCCAGAAGTCGTCCATACCGTCACCATCAGTATCCCACTCGCGCGGGTCGGTGGTGCAGTAGCCCTTCGACATC
This sequence comes from Kiritimatiellia bacterium, assembly GCA_045600365.1. Lineage (GTDB taxonomy): Bacteria > Verrucomicrobiota > Kiritimatiellia > RFP12 > UBA1067 > RUG572. Next base: position 75,691 of record JAZRXT010000156.1, read on the forward strand.
AGGCGGTCCTCGAGCGCAGCCGTGGCGGCACTGGTGAGGGTCTCCGGACGGAGCATGTAGCGATAGCCATTCTCCTTGTAGTTGATGCAGAGCATCATTCCCTTCGAGTCAAGCGCCGCCTTATCCCAGGCACGCGGAGGACGGGCGAAGTAGCCGAGCTTCGAGTACTTGAGCGAGAAGTCGGACAACCCGGTGAAGCCGGCCGCCTTGCACGCCGCGTAGAAGGACGCTCCGTCCCAGGTCTGCATCGGAATGAAACCGACGAACTTGGCTTCGCCGCTGATGCCATACTGGAGGTAGCGGCCCATGAGCGGAGTCTCGGTATCGTCATAGCGGAGATGACGCAGGGCCTGCACGAGGTATTCCTGGAAGTTCTGGAGGCCGTCGAGATCGAAGTCGTAGTTGCGCTCGGTGCCAGTGCGCGGATCGAGCGAGCCGGCTTCCGCATAGGCATCGCCCAAAATGCGCAGGTTGTCAAGACGAGGCCCGAACGTGGCGTCCATACCACCGGCGAGGTAATAGCCGGCGGCGGAGTTGGTGCTGGAGGCATCCACGCCATCGAGCCGGTTGAGCGACTGGATGATGGAGGCGCTCAGTTTGATGTCCTGCGGCACACCGGCCTTGAACACCACACCGGCGTACTGCATTTCCCACGGATCGGGCAGGAGGTCGCCGTCGGTATCGATCGAGCAGGGGTTCAGACCGCCGCCGCGAATGCAGAGCGAACCATCATCCTCGGGCTCGCCGTAGATGAAGGTGTAGGTGTGGCCGCCAATGGCAATTTCGTCGCTGCCGCCGTTCGCGCAGTAGCGGAAGGTCGCCTGCCAAGTTGACCCTTCCTGCGAGTCGGCAATGCCGTCGCCATCCGTATCGCCGTCCCACGGGTCGGTCGGGAAGAACTTGTTGTACCAGCCGGACTTCTTGCCGGGGTGGTTGGCGTAGATGGTCTCGCAATTGCGGCTGCCCGCTGTGCCCGTATCGTCACCGCCTTCGCTTTCGCCATCAGGATAGTACGCATTGCAGGAATCAGTACCCGCATATTCCTCGGCGAGGCTGAGGCCATCCTCATCGTCAACGTCGAGCGTATCCGACTGGGCAGCGGTGTTGGGGTTATGGGAAACGTAGAGTTCCCAACCATCGGGCACACCATCCTTGTCGGTATCAGCGCCGTGGATGTCGCAAGACATCGTGAAGCCCTGCTGCTCGTCACCGTATGTAATCTCATCAAAGGCGAGGTTCGGGCGAGTGGTACCCAGGATAAGCACGTCCTGGAGCGTCATCAAACCGCTCGCGATGTTAGCCTTATCCGCCTGAAGCGTGTACTTCGTGTCGGTGGAGATCGCAGGATTGACCTTGGCCATCGGACCGGTAGCGCCGGCGGTTTCGTAGCGGTATTTGAGAAGCAGATACTCGTCAAGGGCAGTGTACGGCTTGGTGTTGATGGCCCGGCCGGCACCATTCGCGTTCTGCGCGTGGATGCAGGCGATCTCGTTCCAGCGGGAACCCAGGTAGCCGTTGGAATCGCTGTACCAGCCAGTGCGCGGATCGAAGCCGAAGGTGGCATAGACCTGGTCGTGCACGAGGAAGAGCGACTCGTCCACTGTAACCGCCGCACCATTGTCCTCAGCCGCGACCTCGACGATCTCGGCATCGAGCGGCAGAGTGCCCGGCTGATAGGTCCAGACCTTGCACTGCTTACGCTCCGACGTGTTGCTGTACATCTTGACGCCGGCGTTCTTGAGCGTGGAGACGGACATATCCTGAACGCGCACACCGCGCTTGCAGGGCGTCCACTGAGAGTTGTCGTTGCCGTAGCGGTAGACGGGAATCGCGTTGACGGTGGTGATGCCGTCCTTGAGCGCGGTGCCGTCGTCGTTCAGGAAGCCGCTACCATTGGCGGGCAGGGCGTAGGTCTTGCCGCCGAGGGTGACAATCGCGTACTCCTCAGGGGTCGTGTAGGCGGCCATGAAGTCACCATCGGGGTTGGCGTCGTTGTTCTTCACGAGCGGGTTAAGACCGTTCATGACCTCCCAGAGATCGCTCATGGAGTCGCCGTCGGTATCCCAGTTGATGGGCGAGGTGCCGATAACGAATTCCTCGATATCGGTGAGACCGTCATTATCGAAGTCGCGCTTGAGATAGGCCTCGGAACCGGCGCTCTTGGTCGGGTTGAAGGCCTCTTCAATCTCCTTGGAGGTGATCTCGATGCCCTGGGCGATATTCTCGAGCTGGAAGCGGGAGCCAGTAAGCTGCTTCAGCTCAAGACCCGCATCGCCCTTCACAATCTCGCCGACATGGGCGAAATACCAGAAGTAGTATTCATAGCCGTCGGGGAACTTGTCGTTATCCGTGTCGTCGGTCGTGATGTCGGTGCGGTTCTCGGGCGACCAATCGCTCGCCTTGATCGCGGCATCGTTGTCGGTATGCCACTGTGCGAGGGTTTCGGGCGTATCATCCGCAGGCGGATCGATCGTGGTTCCCTGCTCCTCCATGTACTTGCAGAAGGCGAAGGCCTCGGCAAGGGTGAAGTCGGGATCGGAAATGTACTGGCCACGGACATAGAGGTTCTTCGACTCGGGATCATGGTCTGCACGGTGGTTCAGGCCATCGCCAAAACCGCGAACCTCCCAGCGGGCATTAAAGGGATTGTTAAGGGATATCCAGGAGGAAGCAATGCCGGGGATGAGTGCATTGCCCTGACTGGTCTTGGAAGGCAGGAAGTCCTCGTCGCCGTTGAACAGCTCGAGATCGACGAGATCGCCGCCGTCCTCGAGGGAGCCGCCAGCCATTTCATAGGCCGGAGAGTTGACGCCAGGCCAGCTACGCACCGCGTAGACGTCGGGAATCCAGTCCTGGTTGATATCGCCGAGGTTGTCGTTCTTGCGGAATTCGCGCGAGAAGATCGCCTCGAAGATCATCTTGGGATAGCTGACCGTCTCCTCGTCGTATTCGGGAAGCTCCGGTGCCTGTTCACCATTGTCGGTGGCGAACTGCTCAGGCGTGATGGCACCGAGCGGGACACCTTCCTTGCCGCTTTCGGAATCGCCGGTGACCTTGATCCAGGTGTAGAAGAAGCTATCGTACTCAGAGGTGTAGGTATAGTCGACGCCAGTGCCGGTCTTGTCCCAGCTACCACCGGCCGTAACGGCCATGTCGACGCCAGGCGTGAGGTGGCCGTTGTCAACGTCGCCGGTCTTGTAGCCGTGGGCATAGATCTTCGCGCCGGACTCCTCGGCCGCGTAGTTCCACTGGTGGGCGAAGCCGGTGATCTCGGAAAGCGAACCCGAGCTCCAGACGCGGCCAGCACCGATACCGCTCTGATCAGTGTAGCGACGGGTGAAGTCGCTCTGCGGCGTACGGTGCGGATTATGCGGATAGAGCAGCACGTTCTTGGCTGCGCTAACCTCATAGTACCAGGTACGGGTGGTCTCGCCGCCATCCTTGTCGTAGACCGTGGCGGTGACGGTCTTCATGCCGGCAGACGTGAACGTGCAGGTATAGGTACCCGTGTAGCAGTACTTGCCACTAGCCGCGTCGGTGGTGAAGGTCTCGCCGGCACCTTCGCTCGTAGCCCAGACGACCTTCAGACCATTGGTCTTGTCGTCCATAATGTCGTTAACCGTCCAGCTGATCGGGAACGCGACGTTCATCGCCCTAGCCACCGGATTGGTGGTGGGATCCTCGCCGGTGAAGACGGGCTTGACGTTCTCGATCGTGATCGAGAAGTCGCTGCAAGGCTGATAGTACTCCGCCCAGGTCTTGGTGGGGTCGGAGGACGGAGTGTCGGTGATGACCTCGAACTTGAACAGGAAACCGTCCAACCCCGTGCGTTCGGTACCATCCATCGAGTAGAGGTAGATGAACTCCTCGACCTGACCGACCTTGAACGGAATGTCATAGACGCGCTGGTTGTTGTTCCACTCGTCGGTTACCTCCGTGAAACCGGTGCCGGCATGGCCCTTGATCACCGGGAACGGATAGTTGCCGTTGTCGGTGCCGCAGCGCGTGATTGTGGCGCGAATGGTCAACTGGGTCGTGCAGCTTTCATTAAGGCGGATGTCAATGCGGCCGTCACTGGTGCCTGTCTGATTTTCATTGAAGATGGTGGTACCGCGATAGGACTCGGCGGAGACCGAAGGCTCGTCACCGACATTGACGTAGAAGGTGAACACGCGGCTCTTCTTCGCTTCGGTGATCGCCTGCTCGTCCATGTCCTTGTCGTACATGTAGACCTGGACCTTGTTCAGGCCCTTGCGCACGAACTGGTAGGGCACCTCGGCACTGGCGGGCTTGCCGTCCTTGGTGACAGTGGACAGCATGCTGCCGTCAGGCGCGAAGAACGACCACACCGTCTTGAAGGTGTCGACCTCAAGATCCTTTTCGCCGGGCTCGTAGGCCGACCACTTGAAGACCTTGGTCACGCCCAGCGAGACACCCTGAAGGGTAGAACCCTCGGTGACGGGGGTGCCGGACATTTCGACGAAGTCCACCTTGGGGCAGACGTTGGTGGCGACGATCACGAGGTCCTGCGAAACCCAGGTCGTGTACTTCTCGCCCTCGCCGATCTTGTTCGCAGAACGGACCTCCAACTTGTAGTGATAGGCACCATTGTCCAGGAACTTGATGCTAATCGGCTCGTAGGTCACGTTCTTGCCAGGCAAGACCTCCTTGCCCGTCTCGAACGCGCTGCATTCAACATTGTTGCTGGAGATTTCGTCGGCAGGAACGAGGAAGACGTAACCAGGCGCGGTCTTGTCGTAGTTGCCAGGCGCGAACTTCGCGATGACGCTAGCCGTCTCGCCCTCGCCGTAGACTTCCTTGTCGGGAACGCCCTCGACCGTATTGGGCGCATTGACGTGCACCTTGACCGTACGCTTGGCGGATTCGGCACCATCCTGGTTGATCACGTAGAAGGTGGAATCGTAGATGCCAGCGGAAACATAGGTGCGACCGACCTTGATCTCGCCATTGGCGTTGGCGGTAAGGTTGGAGACTACGTGGTCGGCGTTCTTGGGATTGGGATTGCCGTTGACATTGTCCCACACCACAATGTATTCCCCGCTGAGTTCGCCAATGGCGTCATCGAGCTTAATGGTGAACTCCTGCTCGACGTTACCGGGGATGTCAAGATAGTCATAGCCGGCCTCAGGCTCGAGGATCTCCGGCTTGCGCGGCGAGATGGAGACACTGCAGCTCTGGAACTCGCCGGTGAAGAAGGACATGGCGGAAGCGGGCTGGACGCTCTCCACGGAGAACTTGACGCCCTTGTCCGGCTTCGCCGTATTGTCATCACCGCGCTTGGCGTACAGCCAGAGGAGCTTGCTGATGTCGGCCGAAAGCCTACGCTCGCCGGCAGGGATGGTGACGGTGACGGTCTTCGAACCATACATGTCGGTCGAGTGCGTGGACAGACCGATGAAGTCCCAGACGTCGCGGCTGGTGCCATCGTTCAGCTCCGGCTTGATGGTGACGGTGAGATCTTCCGTGTACGACTTGGAGAGCGTAACATCCAGAGAGGCCACCGCAGCGGAACCAGCGCTCTGCACCTGGGCCAGGCTGCTATAGTCGCTCTCGCCGTTCTTCTTCACCTGCACCGAGATGTAGGGGTCGGGGGCCGGGGTGATCTTGACCACGCGGTAGGTGAAGTTGGTGAGCAGATTGTTCGCGTCGTTGAAGACGTTGGTGGGGCAGTTGGAGAGGTACACCTCGGTCGACTGGCCGACCTTGTCCTCAGCCGCCTGAATCACGAGATTGGCGCTCTCAACGCCGGGGTTGACACGCAGCTGGCCGCGGGTGAAGGTCTTGGTCTGGGGGGTACCGGAACCATCAAAGCCAACGACCCAGGTCTTGGTCTCGACCTTAGTGACATCGCCGCCCTTGATGATCTTGGCTATGCTGTCGTCGGCACTCCACACATAGAGAGAAGAAAGCTCGGCGGCGCCACCGGGAACGGCAACGGTTCCATCGGTGCAGGATTCACCGGCCGGGATGTTGCGCCAAGTGCCGTTGGCCTCGTCCGCATAGTTGTCGTCAAAGTCAATGGCCTTCACATAGATGCCTGCGCCGGAAAGATCCTTGTCACGCCCGATAGTGATGTCGATGTTGTCACCCTCCGGGTAATTCGGCCCTGCCCAGCCGATGTACTCGCCGGCGTAGGTGGGATCGTTGAGGTTCTCCGGCCCCCAGTAGAACTGGAGACGATCAGCGGAACTGGCGTATACCGCCGATGCATGGCGGGGGAAGAGCCCCCAGTCATCGGCGTTACGGCAGCGGAGGTAGTACATATCGGTGTTGTCGCCGGCACCCATGGCGTCGTCAAGGCCGCTGCCATTGGCCAGCTTGAGCGGCATGGCGAGATCGCCCGCCTTCACCGTGTAGCGGAAGGTGAGATCGGTGAAATGGCGATTCGGCGTCTCGGTCTGGGAGATCAGCGGCGCATAGACAAGGCGTCCACTGGCGCGCAGACCCAGCTCAATGGGAAGCGAATTCGTGGCGGCGACTTCGGAGCCCGCACCGATGAAGCGGACGCCCCATTCGTTGTGAAGCTCGGGGTCGTTACTGATGTTTGACCACCCGCGATTGATCACTCGCACCGTGATATCCACCGTGTCGCCCGCCCTCAGCGGATCGTCCATGTTGGGATATGTTCTGGTGTCAGACGCACTCTTTGTGAACCGGATGGACCGGATGTCGCCCAGCGCCGCATCGGCAACGCGGGGAGTTGCGCACAAGACGGCCGCAAATGCCGCCGCAATGAGTCCGTACTGTTTCTTGATCTTCATCGTTACCACCTTCCTTGTTCAAACTTACTTTGCCGCAGGCGAAGGAACCGCCTTCGCCCTGCCCTGGTCGACGGCCTTGCGGGCCACCGACTCCTCAGAAATCCTCTTCGCCACTGCCGCCCGGGCACGCGCCTGCGCCTGCTCGAATTCGGCATTGGCCTTGACCATCCCCTCGAAATACTCCTTCCATCCGGGATACTTCTCGGGGTTTGACTCAAGTTCCTTGCGGATCGCCTCGTCAGACGCATCCTTGCCCAGCGCGGCACGCGCCTTGGCAATGAGCTTCTCCATCTCGGCGGATATGCGCGCACGACGGGAAGCGAGCTTCCGCTGTTCGGAGGCCATGTTGACGAGCTGCTGCTGATAGGCGGCATCATCGCGGCGATTGGTCTGCACCGTCGGCACCGGGGCCTCCTTCTTGCAGCCAACCAGCACCGCCAGCGCCAGCGCCATCATGGCAGGCGCCGCGAAGAGTTCAGATGTTCTGATCGTCATCAGCATCACTCCGGCTTCTTCTCGTTGACCACGAGCTTGTAGAACCTGCTGGCTCCCGAACCCTCGGGGGCGACCACGATCGAAAGCGAAACCGCGCCGTCGGCTGTCGGCTGTACACAGGGCGTACCAGAGACATAACCGGCCTCTCCTACCGGCGCCCAGGAACCATCAAGGTCGTCAGTGCCAAAGAGCGTGTACCAGAAACCGGCGGCACCATTCGACACCTCTCCGCTGACGCTGAGAGTTCCATCGCTGTTAGGCAGGATGTTCATCACCGCTGTCGACGGCTCCACCGGCTGGGGCGAGAGCAGATCCTCGTCCATCTCGAGCGTCACCGTGACGCCAGTCGTGGCGTCGGCCGCGACCTTCGCCTTCCAACCGGTCGGAACCGAAATGTTGAGGTCGCTCTCGTCCTTGCCCTCCGCGAGCAACCGAGTATACTCGGCGGCAGTGAGGAGATTGGTGGCAAATGAAGTGGAATCCAGATTGCTGAAGGTATCGTCCCAGGCAATCTCATGGTCAAGCACGATCGGATTGGAGGCGATGCTCCAAGACCACACCAGCACGGTATTGGTGGTGAGCGAGATACCGGCGGCTGCACCAGTGCCGGAAACCTCGGGATCGAAGAGATTGCCCTCCGCGTCCTCAAGATGCCAACCATCGCAATGCCAGAAATTACCTTCGGCGTCCTCAAGTTCGTTGGTGGCGAGAAGAACACCAAGCTTCTGCGCCGGATACTCGAGCTCGGCGTCATAGGCTATACCTTCGCCGAAGATGCTCGCTTCCGGCGGCGTGAGGGAATCGTCGAGGCCATCGCACTTGACAAGCAGAGTGTAGGACTCGGCCGAACTGGCCCGGAAGCCGCCTTCGAACTCGGCGTCAATCGAAATGCGGTGGTTGCCGTAGAGCGTGAACGAGAAGACCGTGCCGGCTTCCGCGTATGCACCATCGTTCTCGTACCATGGAATCTGGGCGGTGAGGGCGTCGCCGGACGAGCTGTTCCAGTTGAGGAACTTCGAGCCCTCGTCAGGGATTGCACTCAGAGTGACAACGCTCTCGTAGGGATACCAGCCGGAACCTGGCTCGACAACGCCACTGCCCTTCTTGTAGTCGCGAACCTTGACATCAACCTCGATCTCGGACGGATACCACCA
>JAZRXT010000157.1:0-16634 GCA_045600365.1 Kiritimatiellia bacterium
AGTGGCGCCGCATCGACATCCTCATCAACGGCGCCGGCGGCAACCATCCGAAGGGCACCACACCCGCCGAGCAGATGACGAAGGATTCCAAGCTCGGGGATACGTTCTTCGGCCTCACCGCCGAGGGCTTCGAGTTCGTCAACAAACTCAATCTCGTGGGCACCGTCCTGCCCTGCCAGGTGTTCTGCAAGGAGATGCTCAAGCGTGGCGGCGCCGTGCTGAACTTCTGCTCCATGGCCGCCTACCAGCCGCTCACCAAGGTCGCTGCCTACGGCGCGGCGAAGGCGGGCATCATGAACTTCACCCGTTTCCTCGCCACCCACCTCGCGCCGATGGGCATCCGCGTGAACGCGCTCGCGCCTGGTTTCTTCATCACCAACCAGAACCGCTTCCTGATGCTGGAGAAGGATGGCAAGACCCTCACCGCCCGCGGCAACAAGGTTATCGCCAAGACGCCGATGCGCAAGTTCGGCCAGCCCTCCGACCTGCACGGGGCAGCCAGATTCCTGCTTTCCGACGAGGCGTCGTTCATCACCGGCGTCACGCTTCCTGTCGACGGCGGCTTCGTCTGCTATTCCGGCGTCTGATGGATGACTGGGTCGACATCCATGCCGACCCCGTCCACGTCAAGCGCGAACGGGAGAAGGCGCGCGAGCTCCGTGCAAGCGCATGGTGGAAGGCGCAGCTGCAGCGGGGCGTGTGCCACTACTGCGGGCGGCATGTGGGCCCCGTCGCACTGACCATGGACCACGTGGTTCCCGTCTCCCGCGGCGGCCGCTCGGTGCGCGGCAACTGCGTGCCCTGCTGCAAGGACTGCAACAATAGGAAAAAATCACACACACCGGCCGAACAGATTCTGAATCAACTGTTTCCGAACGGCCCACAGGAGGAATAAACATGGCATTCAACAATCTTGGCGTGGCAGCCGCCGCGCTCTCAGTTGCGCTTAGCGTAAACGCCGCCGACTGGTTTGTGGACAGCGAACGCGGCAATGACGCCGCCGATGGGCTTTCCGCCGCAGCCGCGGTCAAGACCCTCACCCGAGTCAACGCCCTCGACGTCAAGCCCGGCGACCGCGTGCTCTTCAAGCGGGGCGGACTCTGGCGCGGCACCCTGCGTCCGCGCAGTGGCGAACCTGGTGTGCCCGTCCTCTACGGCACCTACGGCAGCGGCCCCAAGCCGATTCTCCAGGGGTCGATTGACCGTAGCCGCGAGGCCGACTGGGTGGACGCCGGCAACGGACTCTGGGCGACGCTGCCCACGGCGCCTACCGTCCACGACAAGTTCTGGGAAGGTTCGGACCTGAGCGGGTGGGACGCATCCTACCAGGAGGGGAACAAGGGACAGCTCTCGGTGGTGAACGAGAACGGCGAGCGCTTCGTGCGCGTGACGCTCGAGAAGAAGGTGCGTGCCGCAAACAACCTGCTCCAGCTGTGGGGGCCTATGCTGAGAAATCTGCCCGACTCGGCGGTGCTCAAGCTCAAGGTTCGCTCCACCAAGCCATTCCGCCTCGGCTGCCTTAGAATCGGTCTCGGCCAGCCTCCCTGGACGGCTGCGCTCTCCGGTCAGGCGCGGATGAAGGATTCGAAGGGGATGATCGGTCCCGAGTGGTCCACGGTACTCGTCAGCATGGCCCGCGTTCCGGACGCGCCAAGGGAGGGTAAATTCCACTTCTCCATCGGCGACGTGATGCCCGAGGGCGCGGTGTTCGATTTCATTCCCGTCGGTCTGTGGCGCTCCGAGATCAACGCCGCTGCGATCATTCCGGTCGACGTGGGTATGCTTGTCCTCGACCACGGGAGGAAGTGGGGCGTCAAGAAGTGGAACAATCCGGAATGGGAGGTGCCAGACACCCCGGTCTGGCGCAAGGCCACCACGATCGAGGACGATCTGGACTACTGGTACGACGAGGACGAAAGGCGCGTGTTCATGAAGTACCCCCGCAACCCGGCGAAGGACTTCAAGTCGATCGAGCTCGGAATCAGGACCACGATCGTCAACGAGGGCGGCTGCCATGACGTGGTCTACGACGGGCTGGCGGTGCGCTATGGCGCCGCGCACGGCTTCGGCGGCGGCAACACCGTGAACATCACCATCCGCAACTGCGACATCTACTGGATTGGCGGCGGCTGCCAGTTCTGGCGTCGCGACCCCAAGACCGGCAAGATCGTCTATCCCGTGCGCTTCGGCAACGGCATCGAGTTCTGGGGTGCCTGCCGCAACAACCTCGTGGAGCGCAACCGCCTGTGGCAGATATACGATGCGGCGCTCACGAACCAGACCAAGGACGATACCAGACCTGAGACGGAGGTCACGTGGCGCGACAACGTGGTGTGGCAGGCGGAGTATTCCTTCGAGTACTGGAATCACGATCTGAGAAGCTTCACCCGCAATGTGATCGTGGAACACAACACGTTCGTGGACGCCGGCTACTGCTGGAGCCACGATCAGCGCCCTAATCCCAATGGCGCCCACCTGATGATGTACGACAACGCCGCGCCCACCACCAATTTCGTGGTGCGCAACAACCTGTTCGTGCGCACCACCGATCGCTCCTCGCGGTTCTGCAACGACTGGCGCGTAAAGGATCCAGCCGCCAATGACGGTTTGACCATGGACCACAACCTCTACTGGATCCCCGAAAACAAGGTCTGCGAGTACCATGTCAATGGCCGCGAGCGCCGTTCGGGCAACCCGAAGATCCGTACCGAACCCGGTAGCTGGGGCGCCGGCCCCGAGGAGTTCGCGCGCTATTGCCGCGAGTTCGCGATCGACGCCGGCAGCGTCTACGGCGAGCCTAGGTTCGTCAACGAATCCGCGCGGGACTACCGTCTGGTCCCAGGTTCGTTCGGCACCAACCTCGCTTCCGATGGCGGCCCCCTCGGTGCTCGCGACATGCCGGGGCTTGACTCTGACCAGAGCAAGAGCGCGACTGTTCGATAGTTGAATGGTTAAGTTGGTGAGTGTTAAATTGTCTTGTTGTTGAAGTTGGAGGATTTGGCAGTGGAAAATCATCCCTCTAGAGCTAGGCAAATGGCGCTGCGTCTGCGCAGGCGGCTGGTCAATGGCGAAGTCGTGTATGGCCTCTTCTGCAAGACCACCGCGCCAGAATTCATCGAGTGTGCCGGTTTCGGCGGATTCGACTTCTGCATTCTCGACCAAGAGCATGGCCCCGTCGGGTTTGAGACGCTGCAGAACCTGATACGCGCCGCCGAAGTCGCCGGCATCACTCCGATCGTGCGTACCGCCGGTGCGTCGGAGGGAGCGGTGGCGCATCCGCTCGACCTGGGCGCGGCCGGGGTGCAGGTGCCGCAGGTCAATTCGCTTGAGACGGCCCAGGACGTTCTTCGTGCCGCCAAGTTCTCGCCCCGCGGCGAACGAGGCGTCTGCCGCTTCGTGCGGGCGGCGGACTTCTCGGCCATGGATCGCGACCGCTATTTCCACACCGCCAACGACGCGCTCGTCATCCTCCAGCTCGAGGGAACCGCGATCAAGGCCTATCACGAGATCGCCGCCATGCGCGGCGTGGACGTGCTGTTCATCGGCCCCTACGACCTATCGCAGTCGCTCGGCCATCCTGGTGCAGTCGATCATCCCGTGGTGCAGGCGAAGATCCGCGAGATCATTGCGCTCGCCCGCCAGAGCGGAAAGGCGGTGGGCATCTTCGCCGACACTCCGGCCCAGGCAAAGCGCTGGGTGGAGGCGGGAGTCCAGTACATCGCCTACTCCGTGGATGTGGGCATCTTCACCGATGCCTGCCGTTCGATCCTTGCGACTGTGAAATCCATAAATTCCTGATTTTCAATGGCACTCGGACGTAAATCCCGCATCGGTCTTGGCTGCGCCTTGCAGCTTGTGCTTCTATTCCTAGTGTTTGCCGCTATGGGCGACAAGCGCTTTGAGGCTGGGTTCGACTTGATGCTGGCGCTGGTGCCGGTGTCGATAATCACTCGTGCCGCCCTGCACACGATCTGGAATGATCTGGGAATGTTCGAGTTCCTGCTCGGTCCGTGCTTCATGCTGCTGGCATTTGCCATTGGCATTGTCTATCCAGTGCCGATATTCAACCATTCCCATGAGGGCCAGAGGCCACAGGTTACGGCGGAGGCCGGCGGAAAGGCAGTCAGGGATCCAATGCCGACGGCGAAGCCGGACGAGGCGGTGGCGAAGATCGCCGAGACCAACTTGCCTCCCATCACCGTCGAAGAGGCTCTTGGCGAGCTGAGGGAGCTGGTGGGGCTTGCGCCGGTGAAGGCGGAGGTCGAGAAGTTCGTCCGCTACATCCAGGTCTCGCAGAAGCGCCAGGACGCCGGCCTAAAGGTGGCGCCGATTTCCTACCACATGGTTTTCACGGGCAATCCCGGTACCGGCAAGACCACCGTGGCTCGGATCATGGCGAAGATCTACCGTGCGCTTGGCGTGGTGAAGCGCGGCCATCTGGTGGAGACGGATCGCGGCGGGCTGGTGGCTGGCTATACTGGCCAGACCGCGATCAAGGTCAACCAGGTGATCGATTCCGCCCTGGACGGGGTGCTGTTCGTTGACGAGGCGTATGCGCTCGTCAACGGCAAGAACGACGCCTACGGGCAGGAGGCCATCGCCACCCTGCTTAAGCGAATGGAGGATGATCGCGACCGGCTGATCGTGATCGTGGCCGGCTACTCGAAGGAGATGAAGGATTTCATCGATTCCAATTCCGGCTTCCAGAGCCGCTTCAACCGCTACATCGAGTTTCCCGACTATTCGGCCAAGGAGCTGGGCGAGATTTTCCGCATGAACGCCAGGAAGAATCAGTACGTGCTCTCGCCCGATGTTGAGAAGTGGCTGGATGGTGCGCTTTCCGTATGGACGAAGGACCGCAATCGCAAGTTCGGCAATGGACGCTATGTGCGCAATCTCTTCGAGAAGGCGGTCGAGCGGCACGCGATGCGCGTTGCCGAGATCGCCAATCCAACCACCAACGATCTCACCACGATCATCATGAAGGATATCGGCATCAAGCTGAAGAATCCTGATGCGTCGCAGGAGGACTGATTTAGCAGCAACAGGGAGTGACCGCAATGGAATTAACCAGAAAATCATTTATGCTGGCCGCCGGGGCGGCGATGACGGCGCCGGCCGTCGTGGGTGGGGCGAAGCGCGTATTCAAGGTAGGCCTTGTTGGCTGCGGTGGACGCGGCTGCGGACGGTATGACAGCGAATTCCAGAACCGCGGTGCAATCTGGGACATAATGACCGCCGCAAAACGACTCGGCTGCGAGGCGAAGCTCGTCGCCGCCGCCGATTTCTTCCGCGAGCACGCCGTTGGCGTGTGCCGGAAGTACGGAGTCGACGAGAAGTTCGCCTTTGGCGGTCCCGATGGCTATTTGAAGGTCATCGCCACCGACTGCGACATCGTGCTGCTCTGTACGCCGCCATTCTTCCGTCCGCGCTACACCGCTGCCTGCGTCGCCGCCGGCAAGCACGTGTTTGCGGAGAAGCCGGTTGCCACCGATCCGCGGGGACTGCGCGAGTTCCTCCAGACCGTGGCCACCGCCAAGGCGAAGAACCTCTCGATCCTCTCGGGCACGCTTCATCGCCATTCGAACCGCTTCCTCAAGCAGATCGGCCCCATCCGCAATGGCGCCATCGGCAAAATCATGGCCGGCCGCGTGTATCGTTGCCACGGCAGCATGTGGGTGCGTCCGCGCCGCCCCCAGGACACCAATGCCTCCTATCTCTGCAACAACTGGTACCATTTCTGGGAGATGAGCGGCGACCAGATAACCGAACAGGCGATTCACGAGGTCGATCTTGCGAACTGGTTCATCGGGCGGGCGCCGACGAGCGCCTTTGGCATGGGCGGCCGCTGGCGCCGTCCGGAGGGAATTGGCGACATCTACGACGAGATTGCCATCGACTACGACTACGGCGATGATCTGCATGTATCCACCTTCGGTCGGCACATTGAGGGCTGTGCCAACCCGTTCGGCACCCGTCTGGTCGGCACCGAGGGCGAGATATCGGTTGGCGGCAGGATCCGCAGATTCGACGGCAAGCCGGTCGCCGAGGACCTCAAGGCGATTGAGGGGCGTGACGACAATGGCCTCACCATGGAGCATGCCGACTTTCTTGCCGGGCTTCTCTCGGGGAATCTCATCAATGAGGGTGTGCAGGTGGCGATGTCGACTGCCACCTGCATCATGGGTACCCTGGCCGCATATTCCGGCCGCCAGGTGCGCATGAAGGATCTGCTGGAGAACGAGAAGAGCGAATTCTTCAACGGGTGGAACACCGCCATGACGGCGGAGGACTTCGAGTGCGGCGCCGACGTGCCGCTGCCGGTCGAGGGCAGGGGCATCGCCCCGGGCAAGGCATGATCGAAGGGAGGCGTCGCATGGAGCTCAACCGCAGAGGTTTCCTCGGGTGTATGGCCGCCGCCGCTGTTGCAGGGGGCGTTAGGGGGGCTGTATCCTACCGCACCCAATTGAAGAAGTCGCTCATACGCAAGCGTCTGGACGGCGCAACGGCGGATGGGATTCTCGCTGCCGGATTCAAGGGCGTTGAACTGTCCGACCGGGCTGCCACCGTCGCCGAGGCGCGTGCCGCATATTGTCTGGCCCGCGAGCGCGGCATCACGATCCATTCTTTCATGGGAGGATGGTTCGAGTTCAACCATGCCGACGCGACTGTGCGCCGGGCGCAGATCTCGGAGTGCCGCCGCTCGATCGAGCTGGCCGCGGAATACGGTGCGCCGGTTGTTCTCGTGGTGCCGGGGAAGATTGGCGGGCCGATGCCTGCACCGCACGAGTTCGAGCTGGAGTTCGATCCGGCGACGCTTGAGCTGAAGCGGGCAGCGAAGGCAGGAGATTTCAGCGCCTACGTGCACGCCCAGAACGCCGCCACCGGCTTTGCCCGCGATGCCCTCTGCGAGCTTGCCCCCTATGCCGCTGAATGCGGCGTCATCATCGGCGTCGAGAACGTGTGGAACAACCTGTGGGTCAAGCCGGATTTTGCATCTTCCTTCGTGAGATCGTTCCACAACCCGTGGATCAAGACCTATCTGGATCTTGGCAACCACGTCAGGTACGCGCCGGTTGAGGAATGGCTTAGCTGGTGCTCGGACCAGATTGTGAAGCTGCACATGAAGGATTTCAGGATTGATCGATCCCTGCCGAACGGGGGTGAATTCGTCGCCGTCGGAAAGGGGAGCATAGACTGGAAGCGCGTCCGTCGCGCCATCGACGGCGTCGGGTACAGCGGATGGGTGTCGGTCGAGGAGAACAAGTGGACCGATGCCGAATATGCAGTTCTCATGGACAGGTTCTTCCGGGGAGAACTCTGACCCTTTAGAAAGGTAGACAATATGGACATTGAGAAGAACTTGGATGGTGCGACACTCGTCTTTGTGCTGAAGGGGAGACTTGACACGACTTCGTCACCGCAGCTGGAAGCCGAAATCAAAAGTGTTCCAGATGACGTTACGGAGCTGGTTTTCGATTTCTGCGACCTGGAATACGTCTCATCGGCAGGTCTGCGCGAAATCCTGATGGCGCAGAAGATGATGAACGCGCGCCATGGCGCCCTGAAGCTCAAGGGCGTTAACGAGATCGTGAAGAAGGTGCTTGACCTTACCGGGTTTTCGCCCCTGCTGACCTTTATCTGAACGCGCAGCGCGGAAGATCGAAATGAACGGATTCATCCAGTCGAAGGTGGTGCGCCGGGCAGTGGTGGTGTGTTCGGTGCTGTATCTGCTGTCGGTGGGACTGCTGACGGGGATGAGCCTGTACTATGCGGAAGAGAAGACGACATCGGCGCTGGATCGCGGCATCGAGGACGTGTCCGGAACCCTGGACGACATCATTAACGTCATACTCAAGAAGGTCGGGCAGGCGATTGTTGCCCGCCTTGGCGCACCGAAAGCGTATCCGTTTGAAGAGATGGTCCGTCTGGCTCGCGAGTACGGCATCGATGAAATCAATGTGGTTGACGTCAATGGCAATATCCTGGGCACCAACGACCGCGATGTGGTCGAGCAGCACATCAACATGAAGATGTCCGACAAGACCCGTCCGTTCATGGTCCTAGCCACCAACAACACGCTTCGCGTGTGCCAGAAGTTCCGTGCGCATTCGCATAACAAGAACATTGTCAGGAAATATGTGGGTGTACCGTTCGACAAGGATGGCTTCGTCCAGATCGGGTACGACGTGAAGAGGGTGTCCAAGGGCTTCTGGATCGACCTGAAGGATATATTCGTCAACTGGACGATTGGCGACGACGGATACTATTTCGGATACTATGACGGGCAGGACAGGATATTGATGCAGTCAACCGACCGCGCCGGCATGGTCGGTCGCAAGGTGAGCGAGGTGATTGACTGGAATGTCGACAAGATCAAGAGCATGGCGGGTAGGCGCTTCGTCGCCCGCATTTGCGGCGAGCTCTCCGACTGCCGCCTCTACACCCTCGACAACGTGGTGGTCGTGGCGGTGGTGCCGTATTCCGAGTTCAAACTTCCCGCCCTTGCGGAATCCGCGGTGTTCGCACTTGTGCTTCTCGTGTTCTTCGCATTGTTCGTCTGGGTGCTGTGGCGTATCAACGGCGACCGGGAAAAGATCCTGCGGATGCGCGCGGCCCAGGACCGTCGCGACGCCGAAGACCTTGCCACGGCGCGTTCAATTCAGAAGTCGTCCCTGCCGGCCCGGTTCCCGCCTTTCCCGCGCGATCTGAACATGGACATCTTCGCCACGGTCGATCCCGCTCGCGGGGTGGGCGGGGATTTCTATGACTTCTACTACGTGGGCACGAACCGGCTTGCCATCGTGGTGGCGGACGTTTCTGGCAAGGGCGTGCCGGCAGCCATGTTCATGATGCGCGCCAAGGGAATCCTCAAGAGCTGCATTCTGGCGATAAACGACCTTGCCGAGGCGGTGGCCGAGACCAATGCGCGTCTCTGCGAGAGCAACACCGCCGAGATGTTCGTGACCTGCTGGGTGGGCGTGCTTAACGAACTCACAGGCGAAATGGTGTATGTGAACGCCGGACATAATCCCCCGTACATCCGCCGCGCGGACGGCGGAGTCGACCAGCTCCGCGGCGTGAGCGGTCTCTTCCTGGCGGGAATGGACGGCGTTGTCTACAAGGAGTTCAGCACCAGGCTCGGCCGTGACGACCAGTTGTTCATCTACACCGACGGCGTCACCGAGGCCAACGACAGCAAGGGAACGATGTTCGAGGAGAAGCGCCTTGCCAACGTGCTGTCCTCCCTGAGTGGGCACGAATCGCCGCGCGAGGTGTGCGAAACCGTGCGTTCGCGACTCGACGAGTTCTCCGCCGGCACCGCGCAGTTCGACGACATCACGATGCTTTCGCTTCGCTACCGTGGTCAACCCCAAGTGAGCGAGATCACCCGTCCCGCCACCATCGACTTTGTCGCCACTTTGAGCGAGTTCGTGGAAAAGATACTGGACAAGTCGAAGTGCCCAGGCAAAACGAAGATGCATCTTCTGGTGGCACTTGACGAAATCGTCAACAATGTGGTCAGCTACTCCAAGTCCGTCGAGATAACGCTGCGTGTTGAGATTGCCCGCCATCCCGACGTGGCGCGTATCACCGTCATAGATTCCGGTACACCCTGGAACCCGCTTGCCCACGTCGATCCCGACATCACCCTGTCGGTGGAGGATCGGCCCGTGGGTGGGCTTGGCATCATGCTGACGAAGAAGCTGTCCGACGATGTCTCGTACGCCTATCGTGACGGACGCAACCATCTTGCCTTCAGGTTGGCGTTCCGCTCTGGCCCACCCACCGTTGAGAAAGGCGATGCGATATGACGGTCGAGGAGCATTACAACGCGATTTCACCGCGATTGGTCAACTGGCTTGTCGCCAGCGGACTCGATCGCGATGCCGCATTTGACGTGCTACAGGAGACATTCCTGAGAGTGTGGAAGATGCGCGACGAGCTTTCCGACGATCCGGCGCAGGTTTCCGGGCTGGTGTGGACCATCGCCCGCAATCTTCGCAATGACCGGGCGCGCAAGCTCAAGCGCGAGGTGCTGCAGGATGAAATACGTGAGGAGGATTCCGGAACCGTCGAGTCCGAAATGGTCCCTGGCGATGCCGAGTATCTCCGCCGCCGTCTCGATGCGGCCCTTGCCTCTCTGCCGCCGCTGCTTCGCGAAGCGTTCACGATGTTCCAGATTGGTGAATTGTCCATACGCGAGATATCCGAGCATACCGGGGCGTCGGAAGCCCTGGTGAAGGTGAGGATATTCCGTGCGAAGGAAAAACTTCGTCCACTTTTGAAAGATTTGCTGTAACCTCCGTCGGCATTTCGCGTATTCACGGTTGAACACGAAGAGCAATTTAAGGAAAGCAATGACAGATCTAACCGGCATAGGCAACAAGCACGTTCCCAACTGGGATGCGGCAGCGAATGGCGTGAAGGGCCAGAATCCTGTCTCGGGCAGCACTGGCGGCAGAGAAGGTGTGGATAGCCAGCAGTCGCTAACCATAAGCTGGGCGCAGCAGGAGATGGACATTGCGGATGAAATCCCCGATTCGGCATTGAATCGTAATGACGAGTTCGCAGAACCATGCAAGATGGCCTACAATATTCCAGTGCCTTCGTGGTTGGAAGTTCAGAAATCCTGGGGGGGCTCATAATGCAGTCTGAAGAGGAAATAGATGAATATCTGGCGCGGATACGCAAGACAATTGCGGATTCGCGCGAACTTGTTTCCCAGGCCAGCCTGAGAATCGCGGAAACCGACCGCATGCTGGAGCGGCAGGGTCTCACCCGCGAGCAGGTGCTGAATTTCAATTTCAGCCGCGAGCAGCGCCTGGCGGTGAACGAGGAGCTGCAGCGTAGGGGGCTGCCGCCGATCGAGGACGACGATGCGGCTTTGGACTTCGATGCCGCCACGGCCGAGCTGCGTGCCACCCAGCTGGAGATCGTCCCCGATGGAGCCCAGGGAAACGACATTGTTCACGAGCGCCAACGCAAATTCGGTAATTTCATGCAGGAATACAGGTTGTAGGGTTTCTGGTTGACTGTCTCATCACATCGATAAATCGGCAAGGAGGAGTTATGGAGTTTATCAATGGTCAGATTGGTGGAGCAGGTGCTTCCACGATAGTTGGTGTACCTGGAGATGGTGCCACCGTAGAGGTCAAACAGGCACCAAAGCCGATCCTCGGGGGCGAGCCGGTAAAGGTGACCGAGATGAGCGAGATGGAGCGCCTGGTGCTGGAGAGCCAGTACGAAACCGCCAAGCACACAATTGACAATATGGTCGACACTCCAGAGGAGCGCAAAGCGAAGGAGCAGCGGGCGCGTGAACGGCGCGAGGAGGAAGACGAGCGGAAGATGCTTGGCCAGGAGCTAGTGGACAAGGAGGTCGAGATAAAGGCCATGAACGATGAAATCACCTCCGAGCGCAAGGAGCCAGTCTGATGGAGCAATTGCCGATCAAGATACTCCCCTCGCTTCTAGCCGCCGACTTCGGCAATCTCGCCTCTGACATCGCCCGGGCGGCGTCCTCTGGTGCCGAGATGCTGCATCTCGACGTCATGGATGCCCATTTCGTGCCCAATTTGTCATTCGGACCGGATGTAGTGGCCTTGAGCCGCAAGGTTGCACCTGCATTCCATCGCCATGTGCACCTGATGATGACGAGGCCGGATCTCTATCTGCGGAAGTTCTTCGACGCCGGTGCCCAGACCATACAGGTTCATGTGGAGGCCGATTGCGATCTTCATGTCGTACTACGCGACATACGTCTGCTGGGAGTTCGCACCGCGATTGTTCTCAACCCCGAGACGCCGGCCGAGGCGGTGGCGCCATATCTGCGCGAATGCGAGGAAGTGCTGGTGATGACGGTGCATCCAGGATATGGCGGCCAGAAGTTCATCGAAGAATGTCTGCCCAAGATCCGCGCTCTTCGCGCTGCCGCCCCAACGCTCGACATCATGGTTGACGGTGGAGTGAACGATGACACAGCGGTCCTTGCCGCCAGGGCGGGGGCGAACTGCTTTGTTGCCGGCAGTCACCTCTTCCGTCAGAGCGACATGGCCGCCGCCGTTGCTCGGCTTCGTTCCCGTCTGACGTCCATCTGAAAACAACGATCTCCTGTTTAATCAATTATTAAACAATTTAACTATTTAATCATTTAATCGTTTAACCATTTAACCACTCATTGGAAGGTTGAGGAAATGACAGTATACATTGGCAAGGATAAACTTGACATGGCCGCTCATGCCGCTAAGACGGCAGGCGATTGTATCCGCGAGGCCATCAAGGCGCGGGGCGAGGCCCGCATCATTGTGGCTACTGGTGCGAGCCAGTTCGAGTTTCTTGAAGCGCTGGTGAAGGAGCCGGGCATCGACTGGACCAAGGTGACGGGTTTCCATCTGGACGAATACGTTGGCCTCCCGGCTACCCACAAGGCGTCCTTCCGCGGCTACATGCGCGAGCGTCTGGTCGCCAGAACCCCCCAGCCGCTTCGGGCCTTCAACGAGGTGAATGGCGAGGCGGCTGATCATGAAGCCGAGATAGCACGCCTTGAGGCCATTCTGCGTGTTGCTCCAATCGACGTTGCCTGCGTGGGCATTGGCGAGAACGGCCATCTGGCGTTCAACGATCCGCCGGCGGACATTGACTGCGAACGGGCCTACAAGATCGTGCCGCTGGACGATCGGTGCCGCGACCAGCAGGTGGGTGAGGGATGGTTCGCAACCCGCGACGACGTGCCGACTCACGCCTTTTCGATGACAATGAAGCAGATCCTGTGGTCTAAGTGCATCGTCTGCACTTGCCCCGACGCCCGCAAGGCCGAGGCCGTGAAGGGGGCAGTTGAGGGGGCGGTTACGAATATGCTGCCCGCGTCCTTCCTCCAGCTGCATCCAAATTGCAGCATGTTCCTTGATCCCCCATCCGCCTCGCTTCTTTGAAGACTGAAGACTGAAGATGTAGGTTGCGGAAGGTGATGGTCTGATTGCCCAAAGGGCATTTGTGGGCGAAGCGAATTTAATTATTGACATGCGAATGGTGTTTTGTTAGAATACGCGGTGTTGGGGTCTTGTGTTGAAGTATATTTCTAAAAACGCAAAGGAAGTTGCAATGAAAAAGCTTGTTCTGGCAATATCCGCCATCGTGGCGGGCGTTTCCGTCTGGGCCGCCCCGGCTTGGGATTATCGCGTCGAGTCGCTGACCATTCCCGTCGGAAGCCGATTCGACACTGGCAACACTCCTGGTACGCATCCCTACGCCTGGGTGAAGTTCACGGCGGCGCTGGAATCGTGTCCGTTCGGCACGCAGTCGAAAGAGGACGGCTCGTTCATGCTTATCCATAGCGGAGACGGCAAACTCTACTACCGCTATGGCCGCAAGGATTCCGAGGGCGCGACGGCCGCCTATTCGGCGGGTCAGGTGCTGTCCGTTGCCTGCTACGAGCAGATGCTCGTCGACGGCGAGAAGAAGTCGGGTGGTTCGGCGGGGCTCGCCTTCACGACAACCGAGACGATCACCGTGCCCGGAAGCGCGGCCACGGCGGATACGATTGTCCACGGCTTTCGGCATTGGGACGGCGAAACGCTCAAGTGCGAACTGATCCCCTGCGTGAAGGACGGGACGGCCTGCTTCTACGACACTGTAACGGAGCAGTTCCTCTCCGTCACCGGCGGTGGCACGGTCACGGCCGGCGCGAAGGTCGATGACGAAGGCCGCAAGCTCTATGCTGTGGAGGATACGATCACGATCACCGTCGACTCGGGAACTCTCGTGCTCGAAGACTGGATGGCCGCGAACGCGGTCGAATCCATCGAGGGCGACAAGTTGATCGTCAAGGCCGGCGCCGGCACGCTCGTGATCACCAACAGCGTCCTTTCTGCCTTCACGGGCGACGTGCACATCGATGCCGGCCGCGTCAGGACGTCCGTTGCGAATCCGCTTGGGCCGGCTGCTTCGGGCAAGGTGTACGTGAAGTCGGGTGCGACGCTTGAGACGACCTGGGCGGTCGCCGGAACAGAAGTTTTCTTCGGCGACAAGCCTGTCTACATCGCAGGCACGGGTACGGATGGCAAGGGGGCGATTTATGTGAATCCCTTGACGGGAAATAAGTCTTCCGGCCACCCCGGAGTCGTCTACCTGACGGCGGATGCGAAAGGCGGCGGCAGTCTGCAGACGCGCATCGGCGGGAAGGTCTATTTCGAAGGTCATCTGTTTGACGTTGACTATACGGGCGGCTGGACCTATCTTCAGCAGACTTATCGTGATACGACCGGTCGGGGCAATCTGTCCATCGCTCGTGAAATTCTCTGGGAGGGGGACAAGTCAAACCCGGCTTTCAAGTTCGGCAATGCCAACAACACGGTTTACATTCGCAACGGAGCGGCGTTCAGAACCAACAACTACACGCAGGATTCGACTCAGCCTTGGCGAATGGTGTACGAAGGCAATTCACGCATCTATTGCGGCGGCGGCACGTCGACTTGGTACGGCGATGTCGTGCTTGAGGGGACCGGTCACAAGCTTGATCATCAGAATAACTGGACCCGCCACAATTACCGGGGCAAGATAACCGGCCCAGGCAGAATCGGCACTTCTGAAAATGTCGCATACGATATCATCGGCCTTTACAACGCCAACAATGACTTTAAGGGCGGCGTGTACCTGAAGGTTGACGTGTTGCACCTTGACTGCAATGGTGCGTTGCCTGCCGACGGTGCGGCGCTGACGAATATTAATGGTTCCGTTCTCTTTGCTTCGCAGACCGACTTCTACGACCTTCCCGAGGCGTATTTCAGCAATACGGGCATGGTGAAATGCGCGACAGCCGGCGGGGTCACGCGCGGCGCGTGGCGGACGCGGCTCACGAAGGCCGATGCCGGCGAGTTGATCTACGACTCGATGGTTGGTTCGCCCAATCTTGTCGTGAAGGGCGGTAGCATCAAGTTTCCGATGACGTCTGCGGCGGCGTTGCCGGTCTTTACCAACGTGCAGGTGCGCACCGGCGCCACGATCAACTTCGGCGATGGCTTCTCCGGCGCCTGGGCGGTGCCGAACCTCGTGAGCGGCGGCGGCATGATCGACGGTGCGGTGGCGGCATCGGGTTTTGTGGTCGATCCCGCGGCGAAGGACGAGACGCTTGCCGTCTCGGATACGCTTACGTTCGTGGATGGCTCCAGGGTAACGGTTCCCGACGGACTTCCGCACAGCGCCTCGACGCCCTATACGCTCGTGACCGCGCCTTCGATTGCAGGCGTTCCCCGCTCGGCCAATAGAAGCTGGTGCACGGCCGTCGTCAGCAACGACAATGGCACCAAGTCGCTGCTGTTGTTCTACAGCAGCGGCACGACGTTCGTTGTGCGGTGAAGATGACGTGGCGGCCGATATGTGGACGAAAGTCATTCGCCTTGGCCGCGCTTGCGTTCGGCGTCTCCGCTGCGCAACTTGAAAATACGCGCGGGGCCGTTCCATCGGCGCCGCCGCTGGGCTGGCGTGTCGATGCGTCTTCGGCGGAACGAGTCGCGCAGGAAGTGGCCAGAACCGGCCTGAACACCAATGGCTGGAACCTCGTGGTGGCATCCGACGTCCCGAGCGCGGCTGAGGAGGCGCGGTTGTCGACCGCCCTCGCTGGTCGTGGCGTCCGTTTCGCCGCAGTGCGGGAGGATCCTCCTTGCGCCGAGCAATCCATCAGGGGGATTGTGCACTCCGTCATGCGTGGTGGCCCCGTTCTGCTGAATGGGGCGCCCGCATCGCTGCCGCCGGTTGTGCTGGAGCTGGTCTCCAATCCCGAGGTGGTCGCGGTCGCCCGTGATCCGCTTTGCGCCGGATCCGCCGGTGTGGCCTGCATTGGCGGCGAAGCCGAGGTGCGCCCGCTCGCCGATGGCACATTTGCGCTGGCGCTGTACAATCGGTCTGCTTTCGAGAAGGTGGTTTCGCTTTCGCTTGACGCGCTTGGCGTTGAGGGATATTGGCTGGCCCGCGACCTGATTGCGCGCCGCGACGAAGGGCAGTATTCGCGCTGCTATTCTGCACGCCTGGGTGCGAACGAGGTGCGCTTCGCGCGTCTTTATCCGCGGGCGATGGCGAAGGTGTCTACACCCGCAGGCGACATCCGCTTTGCGCCGCTGCTGCGCCGTCCACCTTTCCCCGACGCCGATGAGAACTGCGAACACTGCCGGAGTCGGCGTGGCGAGTGATGGCGCTCTACGCTATGCGAATTCAGCACGAACTCAACTGTTCTTTTGTTGGCTTGACATTGGCGGGGTTTTATTCTATAATCTACAACGCTACCCGCGTTGGCGGGGTGATGAGATTCACAATGAAAGGTGGAGAATAGTGCGAGAGAAAAAGACATTGATGGCGGCTGCGGTGGTTCTATTGGCGGTCTCGATGGTGGCTGCGCCGGCGGAACCCAAGTTCGATCGGGTTCCGGCGGCGGCTATGAAGGCGCTCAAGGGTGAGAAGGGCAAGCTGATCCGTTCGGGTTTCGTCTTTGTCAACGGGCACTATCTCAAGCCGCCCTATTCGGTGATCAGGTACGGTAATGCCATCTACATCAACAAGGAGCAGGTGACAGGGCCGATCGTTTCGTGGCGTGCGTTCCTGGCGGCGCAGGGAGTGGAGATGCCTGATGCGCGCCCGGT
>JAZRXT010000158.1:0-5095 GCA_045600365.1 Kiritimatiellia bacterium
CCAAGACGGGCGAGAACGTGAAGATCCGCCGTCAGGAGCGCTACGAGCTCGCCGGTTCGGGCGTGCTCAGCGGCTACATCCACATGGGCGGCAAGATCGGCGTGCTCGTCGAGCTCGGCTGCGACAAGGCCGAGGCGCCTGAACTGGCCGAGGCCGGCCACATGATGTGCCTGCAGATCGCCGCGAACTCCCCGAAGTACATCCAGCCTGCCGACGTTCCCCAGGCCGAGATCGACGCGGAGCTCGAGATCAAGCTCAACGCGCTCAAGGAGCAGAAGGGCAAGCTTCCCCCCGAGCAGGCGCTCGAGGGCATCAAGCGCGGCATGGCCGCCAAGTTCTGCACCCAGATCTGCCTCCTCAAGCAGGAGTACGTCGCCGACGGCGACCTCACCGTGGAGAAGTATCTCGATGGCATCGCCAAGGCGATCGGCGCTCCCATCGTGGTGAAGCGTTTCGCGCGCCTGCAGCTCGGCGCGTAAATAACTGTGCCATGGCGGAAACGTCCACTCTGGCACTGAATGTGCTGAAGGCCACCGGCCTCTATTCCGACGAGGCGATCGCGCACATCCTCGATGGGCGCGCGCGCAACCCGGAAATGGGGCTGGCGGAGGCCGCAGTAAAGTTCGGCGGCGCGAAGGAACCTGAATTTCTCCGCGCCGTCGGCGCTTTTCTGGGGCTCGACTTCGTCGAAGTCGAGAAGGTGCAGCCGCGTCCAGACGTGCTGCAGCGTCTTCCCGCGAGCGCTGTGTACCAGTACAACGTTCTGCCAATCAGGTTCGCCGACGGCGCGCTGACCGTCGTCGCGAGCGATCCGTTCTCGACCGTTGCCGGCGATGGCCTACGGCTTGCCGCCGGATGCCCGGTGCGGATCTCCCTCGCCCCGCGGGAGGAGATCGACAAGGCGGTCAAGAAGTTCTACGGCGTCGGCGCGGACGCCATCGAGAAGATGATCGAGGACGGACGCTACTCGGTCGACGACGACGACGGCTCGATATCCAAGATCGACGTCGGCGCCGAGGGCGAGGAGGCGTCGATCGTAAAGTTCGTGAACCGGATCATCGCGGAGGCGGACCGCCAGGGCGCCACCGATATCCACATCGAACCGCAGGAGACGGAGCTGCGCATCCGCTACCGCATCGACGGCATGCTGCACAAGGTGGACGTGCCACCGCAGCTGAACCGGCTCAAGAGCGCCATCATCTCCCGCGTCAAGGTCATGGCGAACCTGGATATCGCCGAGAAGCGGCTGCCGCAGGATGGCCGCATCGGCATCCGTCTGGGCGGCGAGGACATCGACATCCGCCTTTCCACCATGCCCGGCGCCTGGGGCGAGTCCATCTCGCTGCGTCTGCTCGCCAAGAGCGGCAGCTTCGTGAAGATGGCCGATCTCGGCTTCAACGACCGCGACTTCAAGGTGGTGGACAAGATCATCCGCCGCCCCAACGGCATCTTCCTCGTCACCGGCCCGACCGGTTCCGGAAAGTCCACGTCGCTCTATTCGTTCCTCCACGAGGTGAATACGATGGACGTGCGCATCCTCACCGCCGAGGACCCGATCGAATACCAGATGGACGGCATCATCCAGGTGCAGATGAACAAGGACATCGGCCTTGACTTCGCCCGCACGCTGCGCGCCTTTCTGCGTCAGGACCCCGACAAGATCATGGTGGGCGAAATCCGCGACCGCGAGACGGCCGAAATCGCCATCAATGCCTCGCTCACCGGTCACATGGTGTTCTCCACTCTGCACACCAACGACGCCGCCGGCGCATTCCCCCGCCTTACCGATATGGGCGTGGAGCCGTTCCTGATCGCCTCCGCCGTGGCGGGCGTCATGGGGCAGCGCCTCTGCCGCCGCCTCTGCCCGAAGTGCCGCAAGGAGACGCCGCTGGACATGAAGTACTACGACCTGGCTATGCCGCCGCAGAGCAATGTGGTGTGGGAGCCGCTGGGCTGCGATTCATGTGCCAAGACCGGCTACAAGGGCCGGCGGGCGCTCTTCGAGGTACTGGAGGTCGACGAGGAGATCGAGACCGCCGTCGTCCAGCGCGCCAACGCCACCGAGATCCGGGCGCTCTCGCTCTCGAAGGGCATGAAGACCCTCCGCGAGGACGGCTGGGCCAAGGTGTTCAAGGGCGTGACCTCCGTCAAGGAGATCATGCGCGTCACCGAGGATCAGTAGCGGATGACGAGCGCTTCAGGCGGGCCACGTCGCGACCGACTTCGGCGCCGTCCTTGCGCGAACGCGCCTTCAGGAACATCCTGATGGGCGCGCCTTCCAGACCGAACCTGGCGCGGATTGCCTTCTCCAGATACGCACGATAGGCGTCGGTGACCAGCTTCGGGTCATTGACGAACAGCCGGATTGTCAGCGGGTCGTTGCCCACCTGGAGGGCGTAGTACACTTTCAGCCGCTTTCCGCCGATCATCGGCGAGAGCGTCTTCTTCGCCGCCGCCTCGATGGTGCGGTTGAGCAGCCCCGTTGGCAGCTTCGCCTGCACGCTCGAGGCCACGGCGTCGATTGCGTCGACGGACCGCTTCACGTTGTACCCGCTGCGCGAGGAGCAGAACACGATCGGCGCGAAGGAAAGGAAGGGCATCATCTGGCGGATCACCCTCGTCGCGTCGTCCTGCTTGATGCCGTGCTTTTCGGCCAGGTCCCACTTGTTCATCAGGATCACGCAGGCCCGGTTTGCCTCGAGGATCTTGCCCGCAATGCGCATGTCCTGGCGGGTGGGGCCGGGGTCGGCGTCGATGGTCAGCAGCACAACGTCCGCCTCCTCGATCGCCTTTTCACTGCGGAAGAGCGAGAAGTTGTCTACCGACGTCTTCGACATCTGGGTGTGCTTCTTCATGCCTGCGGTGTCCACCAGCATGTAGTGGCGTGCCGTCGGGCCCTCGCCGATCGTGAACGGCACGTCGACCGCGTCGCGCGTTGTGCCCGGGATGTCGCTCACGATCACGCGCTCGGCGCCCAGCAGGCGGTTGATGTACGAGCTTTTGCCGGCGTTGGGCCTGCCCACGACCGCCACGCGCAGCGCGCGCATGGATTCCTCGGGGTCCTGCGGGGGCAGATACGACACCGCGGCGGCGATCAGGTCATTGACGCCGCGGCCGTGCTCGGCCGACACCCCCATCACCTCGATGCCGAAGCCGGTGAATTCGTCGACGAGGCGGTCGTCCTCCTCCTGGTCGCACTTGTTGGCGGCGATGATGCACTTCACCCCGCTCTCGCGCACGCGCTTGATGACTTCCTCGTCCAGGGGGGTGACGCCGGCGCGCGCGTCGGTCACCACGATGCACACCGCCGCGTCGGTGACGGCCAGCGCCGCCTGCTGGCGCGTTTCGGCGGCCAGCGGATCTTCGCTGCCCGGGGTGCGGTCGAACGCAAGGCCGCCAGTGTCCACCAGCAGAAAGCGATGCCCCATCGCCTCGACTTCCCGCGTCACGCGGTCACGGGTGACGCCGGCCTGGTCGAATACGATTGCGACGCGCTTTCGCGCTATGCGGTTGAAAAGGGCGCTTTTCCCCACATTAGGACGCCCCACGATGGCTACCATGCTGTTCATGCCAATAATTATATACTATTTTGCATTTCTTCGCAACGGAAAATTTGGTATAATCTCCCTTTGGGCAAATGGATATAGTTCTGGACATACCGGCCGAGGGCATCGGCAGAATTGACGTGTGGCTCGCCACGCGCTGCGAGGGTTTTTCCCGTGCTCGCATCCAGGGGCTGATGAAGGCGGGCATGGTGCTGCTGGATGGCGTTCCGGTAACGCGCTCCACGGTGAAGGCGCGTCCGGGCGGGGTGGTGACGGTGCAGGTTCCGCCGCCGGTGCCCGCGGAGCCGGCCCCGCAGGCAATGGATCTTTCGATTCTCTACGAGGATGACGACCTGATCGCGCTCGACAAGCCGGCCGGGCTGGTGGTTCACCCCGCGCCGGGGCATCTGGACGGCACACTCGTGAATGCGCTGCTGCATCACTGCCCGAGGCTGGCCGGAATCGGCGGGGTGGCCCGCCCTGGAATCGTCCATCGTCTCGACCGCGACACGAGCGGGGTGATGGTGGTGGCGAAGTCGCAGCGGGCGATGGACTCGCTGACGCGCGCCTTCGCCACGCACCGGAATCTTCGCAAGACGTATCTCGCGCTTGTGCACGGCGTGCCGCGCCAATGCGAGGGCCACATCGAGACCCTGATCGGCCGCTGCCCGTTCGACCGCAAGAAGATGGCGGTCACGGAACGCAACGGCAAGCGTGCCCTCACCCATTATCTGGTGCGCCGGTATGCGGCGCGCGTCTCGCCCGCGCCGACGCTGGTCGAGTGTCGCATCGAGACGGGGCGGACGCATCAGATCCGGGTGCATATGTCGTCCGTGCTGGGCTGCCCGGTGGTGGGCGATGAGCTTTATGGCCGCCCGGGGTGGGACCGTCGTCTCGATCCCGTGCCACCCCGTCAGCTGCTGCACGCCCTGCGGCTTGAGCTAGACCATCCGGTGGACGGCCGGCCGATGGTTCTGACGGCGCCGATACCGACTGATTTCAAGGCCTATGGGGATATTGAAGAATGAAGCTTCCTGAAGAGTTTGGAGATTCCTCCCGCTATCTGGTGGTGCCAGGCGGGCTGGTTGACGTGCACGTCCATTTCCGCGATCCCGGCGTGCCGGAGGCGGAGACCACCGCCTCCGGGGCGGCGGCCGCGGCGGCGGGTGGTTTTGGCTGTGTGGTGACGATGCCCAACACCACGCCCGCCGGGGATTCGGCGGAATGGCTACGCCGGCAGATCGACGACGAGACGCTGCCGGTGCGGATTCGTCCCTCGGCCTGCATCACCGAGGGGCGTCTGGGCCGCAGGGTGGCGGATCTCGAGGCGCTGGCCGCCGCGGGGGCGGCGGCGTTCACCGACGATGGCGCCTACGTGGAGGACGCCGCCGTGATGGAGGAGGCGATGAAGCGGGCGGCTGCGCTTAGTCTGCCGGTGATGCAGCATGCGGTGTGCGGCGCACTGCTGGCCGGCGGCGTGATGCGCGACTGCGCGGTGGCGCGCCGTCATTCCCTGCCGACGATGCCGGCGGCGGCGGAGGTGGAGGCGG
>JAZRXT010000159.1:0-3062 GCA_045600365.1 Kiritimatiellia bacterium
AGCTCCTTTCCACCGGCGTGTGTCATTGGCGGACCTCCGAGCATCTTGCCTTCGCGAAGGCGACAAGCCCGGCCGTGAACGGCAGCTTGCGCCTGAGCGTGGGCTCTATCGCCGTCGCGATTTCGCCAAGTATCCTGTTTCTGGAAAGGAGCGCCAGCCCCATGAACGAGAAGAGACCGGCGGCGGCGGCGGGAATGAAAAGGAAAGCCTGGGCGACCGGGATCGCCATCACCGCCGTCGCTACGGCGGCGGCGGCAAGGGTGAGACACAGGGTGGGGACCAGGTCGCAGATCTGGGAACGCAGCGAGTAACCGAGGTTCCTGCGGTTTGGATAGGCCCAGATAACCATCCCGACAAGGGTGGAGAACAGAATGTTGGCAAGATAGAATTCGAACACCCCGTATCTGAGGCCGATGACCATCACCGCCAGCCCCAGCGCCCTATAGACCATCATGGTGGCCAGATAGACGCCGGTCTTTCCGCAGGCCATCAGTGCCTGGGTGTTGGCTGTGGTCACCGGGGAGAAGGCGCACCCGAGGCAGGCGATCCGCAGGAAGGGCACGCAGGGCAGCCAACGTTCGCCATACATCAGCCTGATGACTGGTTCGGCAACGATGGCCAGCACGGTCATCGTCGGTATCAGGGCGAAGGTCGAGCAGCGGATCACCTTTCGCATCGCAGAGAGCATCCTCGCCGGATCGTCCTGGAAGCGGGTCAGGGCGGGGAAGGACACGTTTCCCACCATGCCGCCGGAGAGTTCACGGAGGATTTTGGGAATGTGCGCTCCCTTTCTGACGAAAGCGAGATCCGCGCGGGTGTAGAACTTGCCGATCAGCAGGCCGTAGAGCTCGTTGTACATCTTGGTCAGTAGGCTGGCCGCCGTGGTTTTCCAGCCAAAGCCGAAGAGCTCCCTCGCACTCTGCCATGAGAAGATCAGGGCCGGTCGCCAGTGGATCACCAGCTGGCGGGCGACCACGCCGGCGAACCCACCGGCCAACGACGCCCACACCAGCGCCCAGGCGCCGTATCCCATGTACGCCATGACTACGCCGACGACGGCTTTGACGGATGCGCTTGACCAGCCGATGCGGAAGCTCAGCTTGAACAGCATCTTTCGGTGCAGTTCCGCGTTCTGCACCCCGTTGACGGCTCGGAAGACGAGCGATATCGCCAATAGCCGCAGCATTGGGCACAGTCCCGGAATCGAATAGAACGATGCCACGGCGGGCGCGGACAGGAACAGCAGCGAGTACAGAATCGCGGCCATCGACACGCTCAGATAGAACGCCGTGTTGAAATCCGTCTGCGATACGTTCTTCTTCTGTACCAGCGCCTTGCCGAAGCCGCAGTCGATCAGTAGGTCGGAAATCGCGATGAAGATCGACAGCAGTGCCACCGTGCCGTAGTCGTTTGGCGTGAGGAGCCGGGCGAGAACGAGCGTGACGACAAAGTGCACCCCCTGGATGCCGATCTTCTCCATCAGCGTCCAGAAAAATCCCTTGGCGACCTTGTCGGTTAGTTTTCCCATGCCGTTGTCGTTTCTGCACCTCGCTTGTTCACAGCATATTATATCAAAATGGGATAGGCGTATCAACAAAAGAATCATTTTTTGCTTGCTTTTTTCGCCGATAAGCGGTATTATATCTGTTCCCTAAGGAGTAAAAGAGCTAAAATGGACATTACTGAAGAGATGCGCCGTCATTCGGCCGCCCACCTCGTGGCGCGGGCCGTCTGCAACCTTTTCCCTGGCGTCAAGACCGATATTGGCCCCGCGACCGAGGACGGCTTCTACTATGATTTTGACCTCGAGCACCGGCTGGCGCCGGAGGATTTCCCCGCAATCGAGAAGGAGGTGGCGCGCCTCATCGCGCTCGATGAACCTTTTGTCCGTGCCGAGATGACAGCCGACGAGTGCGCGGCGAAGCTGGCGGGGCAGGACTACAAGCTCGAGCGCCTGAACGACGTGAGGGCCTCCGGCGAGACGATCAGCACCTACACCGTGGGCGACTACTTCGAAATGTGCCGCGGGCCCCATGTGGAGCACAGCGCCCAGATTGGCGCCGTGAAGCTCATGAAGGTCGCGGGCAGCTACTACCGCGGCGACGAGAAGAACAAGATGCTCCAGCGCCTCTACGGCATTGTCGGCAAGGACCAGGCGGATATCGACGCGAAGCTCGCCCAGATCGAGGAGGCCAAGAAGCGCGACCACCGCGTGCTCGGCAGGCAGCTCGGTCTGTTCACGATCAACGACCAGGTCGGCCCCGGGCTTGCACACTGGCTCCCTCGCGGTGCGCGCGTGCGCGTGGCCATCGAGGAGTACTGGCGCCGGCGCCACTACGAGGCCGGCTACGAGATTGTCTACACGCCGCATGTCGGCAAGTCGAACCTCTGGGAGACCTCGGGTCACCTCTCCTTCTACAAGGAGGGCATGTTCCCCGTGATGAAGGTCCAGGAGGGCGAAGGGGCGGATGCGTACATCCAGGACTACTACGTCAAGCCGATGAACTGCCCGTTCCACATCCAGTGCTACCAGTTCGAGAAGCGCAGCTACCGCGATCTGCCGATCCGCTATGCCGAGCTCGGCACGGTGTACCGCTACGAGAAGGACGGCGTGCGCCACGGTCTCTTCCGCGTGCGTGGCTTCACGCAGGACGATGCCCACATCTTCTGCACGCCCGAGCAGATCGTGCAGGAAATCAAGGACACGGTCGAGTTCGCGAAGAAGATGCTCGGCAAGTTCGGCTTCCACGAGGTGCAGGCGTACCTCTCCACCAAGCCCGCGAAGGCGGTGGGCGACCCCGCGCGCTGGGAGCAGGCCACGCAGTCGCTGCGGGACGCGCTTGACCAGGAGGGCATGAAATACGAGGTCGACGAGGGCGGCGGCGCCTTCTACGGCCCGAAGATCGACATGAAGATCAAGGACGCGCTCGGCCGCCCCTGGCAGCTAGGCACGGTGCAGTTCGACTTCAACCTCCCGGAGCGCTTCAACCTCACCTACGTGGGGGCCGACGGCAAGGAGCACCAGCCCTACATGGTGCACCGCGCGCTGCTCGGTTCGATCG
>JAZRXT010000160.1:0-21077 GCA_045600365.1 Kiritimatiellia bacterium
CGGGAAACGCCGTACATCCACTGGAATCTCGGTGGCAAGGTGGATTCGCTTCAGCTGACGATTGACGATACGCCTGTTTTCATCGGCGCCGGAAATGCGGCGAGTGGGCGTTGGCTGGACGTGAGCGGGTTGAACCTCGACGAGACGCACGGCTCGCACGAGGTGACGCTCTCCGTCAGCAACGCCTTCGGCGTCGCGTCGAGCAACTTCACTTGCACGTGTTTTTGGGCCGAGCCGCCTCCTCCGCCGATGGGTAGCGAGGAAAACCCCTGGTCGATCGGCGAGAACGTGCAGGCCTACACGAACGGGTTCGGAACGCTCGTCATAATCGGCGAAGGCGCGACGAGCAACTTTACCGCCGCGGCATCGCTGCCGTGGGCGGAGGAGATTGATACGATCAAATTGGTGGCACTTCCCGAGGCCGTGACAGTGATCGGGGATGGACTCTGGGCGGGACTTGGCGATGACGTGGACATCAATGGCGAGTCTATCGTGCGGCGGAAGCAGATTGCGGCGGGATTCCCCGCCGAGACGCCGGGAGGCGAAATCTCCGGCGGCGAGTTCGAAAGGATCAAGATCGTGGACGGCAAGGCGCGACTCGCTGTTGGAGTATACACGAATGGCGTACTCACCGCCGGGACCGATGAGTGGGGCAGGGCGGAGGTCGAGGATGTCACGATCGACGAGTATGGCGCGGCGGTTCTGACCGTCCCTGCGCCCGCCGACAGGGGATTCATGATCCTCAAGTCGAAAGGGACCGCGAGATAATTGAACGGAAGAGATCAATGACGTGGCCTACATCTTCAAATCGCTAGTCCTTTGGGGTTAAGATGCACGACAAGATCCCATACGAAAGAGTACGCACGCTCCCGATGTTCAAGGGTGTTGACGATGTTGTGATTTCGTCTTTACTCGAGGGTACAGCGGCCAGATTGAAGCGGTATGGCAAGCAGGAGACGGTGTTCGTGTCGCAAAGTGTGGTACGGCACGTGTTCGTGGTCATGTCGGGTACACTCAAGATAAGTGAATATGGTGCGAGGGGAACAGTGCGCATTCTGCGCATCTGTCGACCCGGAAACATTGTTGGGCTCGCGCACGTCCTCGGACGCCTTGAGCATTTCCCTGGTTCGTGCATCGCGACCGAAGATAGCGAGGTCCTGGTCATGGACATTGACGGCTTCAACCGGGAGCTGGCGACTCTCAGGTATGGACCGCTCGGTGAAAACCTTTTCCGGATTATGTCTGACGACCTACTCGCTTCCTGGCGGGCGCAGTCCATCCTCTCCTGCCGTACGATCGGCGACCGAATGATGACATATCTACGTTGGATGCAGGCGGAGACTGGGAAAGAGGAAATAGTCCTTTCGCTCAATCGACAGGAGCTCGCCGACCTTCTCGGCGTTCACCGCACGGCGCTCTCGCGCACCCTTGCGCAGCTCGTCGCCTCTGGCCAGCTCGCCTGCCGTAAGAACGTCTTCAGACTGCTGAAATAATTTTTTTCATAAATGTAGCAATTGCTACACATTTCCTCCGCTGGATAGTGTATAATATTGCGTAAGGACAATTCAAATTCATCGTCAGGAGGATGACCATGATGCAAAAAATTCTAACCATGGGCGTGGTGATCGGTTCACTTGCCGCATGGGGGTACGATGTCGGAGATTATGTGCAGGACGGGCTGGTCGCCCAGTATGACGGCATTCGCAATGTTGGCGCGGCGTTGCCGCACGATGACGCGGCGCAGTATTGGGTGAATCTCGCTTCACCATCCAATTCGCTTGAGTTCGTCGGCCAAAACGTCGCTTCGGGGTCATGGACGGCCAACGGGTATTCCTTCACGGGTTCGTCGGCGGCGCAGATGACGAATTCGCTGGCGCTGGGCAATGCCTTCACCATTGAGATCGTCCTCACGGCGAATCCGGACGCCAATACCGCATCTTTTCCGAACTGGGTGGATGGTTGCTCCGATTACGGCATCTTCACTAGTTTAAGCGCCAAGACGACGCTGCAGTGGAAGTGCGACGGATGGACTGGAAGTGGACGTCCCAAGGTCTATGGCTGGGCTGGAGACTATCTTGTCGCCGTGCTCACCGCAACGAACGCCTATCTGACATCCGGCACGAAGTATGAAAACGCGAAAGCGGTGAAGGGAGACTGCGACCACGCAACGGCGCGTTGGGCATTCGGCGGCGGCATGAATACGAAAGATCCTACGGTGCGGTACGTGGTCGGGGCCTATCACGCCATGCGTCTCTACAACCGGCCGCTCACTGAGGCGGAACTCGCGCATAATCGTGCGATTGACGAAGTGCGTTTTCGTCGGACGGCGTCCGAGGTCGTCGTGCCCATCGGGGACGGCAAGACGGTGACGATACCGACTTCCTGGTTTGAGACGGGGAAAATCGGGGAACGGAGTGTGTTCGATCCGGCGGCTTTTGCCGCGAAGTTCGGCACCGACTGGTTGGCCGCGGCGGTGATGCCAACGGGTAAGGCCGCGACGGACGGTTCGCCGATGTACGTCTGGCAGGACTACGTCAACGGCTGCGATCCGACGAATCCCGAGGACGTCTTCCGGGCGACGATCGAGATGGTTGACGGCGTACCGTACATCGGCTGGGAGCCGAATCTCAACACCATCGAGACATTGCGCGTCTATCGTATTCTCGGCAAGACCGATCTTGCGGATGCCGGCGAGCAATGGGGGCGTGTTCGTTCCGGACATCGGTTCTTCAAGGTCACGGTGGAGATGCCGAATGGTTCTGCCGTCAGTGACGAGCCGGGACCGGTCGACGTCGGGGGAAAATGGGAACCGAACCTCCTGTGCCACCTTTCGTTTGACGATGCCGGCAATGGCGGACTCAACGTGCTCAAGGTGCGGGGTGGGGATGACGCCGTCGTGCGGACGACGCCTGCAAACGTGGTGTCGGGGCTCGGATCGGTCACGGTCGTGACCGATCCGGGGATTCTCGCCGGACTCGAACCGGGCGACGGTGCGGTGAAAATTCCGCTGAGCACGCACATTGCGCTTCCGATCCCCACGGCGTTGCAGGATCGGGAGGGACATCCCTACACCCTCAAGATGAAGGTGAAGTTCCCGAGCTTTGGCAGGTATTACGCGATTTTGAATATGCCCGGGTCCAATGACAGCGACGACATGGTGTTTCTGACAGATTCAGGCAATCCTGTTATCGCACTGAAGATCATGGACAAGAGTTATGGTCAGGCCGACGGCGGGAAGGGCGGATTTGCGGTGAACACGTGGGAGGAGCTCACGTTCCAGTTCGGCGAGACCAACACCAGGATTCTCCTGAACGGCAACGAAATCTACTCGCGGAATTTGAAACTCGCCGATTCCTATGCCGACTGCTACGATGCGGGCGGGTGCTTCGTCATCTCAGGCGACCCCGACGATGAAGACTCCGAGATGTACTGGGCGGACGTCAAGGTCTACGACGGCATCGTCGACTGACGATCGGGTTGAGGGGTGAAGAATTTCATTTACAAACTTTCATTTACAAACTTTTTTCTTGCCGAATTTGACGAAACGGCGAAAGTTTGGTAGAATATGCGGCATGAAAAAGCAGCTGCTAGGATTTTTTTGCGTTGCCGTCGCGACTGTCTTTGCCGGCGAACAGTTGGAGTTGGTCACAGGAAACGAATTTGGCCCCCATGTCGCCGTGGCGTCAAACCCCGCCGATGGTAATGGGCTGGCCCTGGAGGGCACCATCCTCTACACCGGCGCCGGGGATACGGTTCGTGCCTACGAAACGAGCGGGAATCCGCTTCATCCGCGCCTTCTTGGCGAAATACGCATCGGTGGTGGTGTTAGGGTGCGCCAGCTGGCGGTTCGCAATGGCATAGTTGGAATCACCGCCCGTGAGAGCCAGGTGATGTTCCTTGATTTTCGCAATCCGTCCCAGCCCGTGTTCTGTTCCCGCTTCGACTGCCTGGAATTGGCGACCGGCATCGACTTCGGGGGCAACGTCTGCTTCGTCGGCCAGCGTTGCTATGGCGTCGAGTTCATTGATGTCTCTGATCCGTACCACCCTGCCCACATCGACTACCGCAAGACCGACGAATCGCAGAGCGTTGTCTACCGGAACGGGTACTGCTATTCCGGCGAATGGGGTTCGGCGTATGTCACGGTGTTCGACTGCCACGACATGGCGAACGTGACCCAGACCGACAAGCAGGAACTGCATGGTTTTGGTGATGGCGTATGGCTCAAGGGTGATTATCTCTTCTGTGCCACTGGCCACCATTCACGGCATCGACCCACCAAGGGCCTGCGCAGCTACTACAGCGAGGACGTGGCCCGCTATTCGCCCAAGGGCACCCGCCAGGACGATATTGGCGCCGGGCACGGTATGGACGTCTTTTCCGTCGCCGATCCCGCCCACCCCCGGCACCTCGGCCGCGTCGACTTCCCGCCCATCCACTCCCGCGACTTCATGGACGCTTGGACAGTACGCGCCGATGGCGTGCGCGACGTGGTCTACTGTGCCCAGACCATCAACGGGATATTCGCGGTCGACGTTTCGGATCCGGCCAAGCCGAAGGTGATCGATCGCTTCTGCCTGCCCAATCGCGTCAAGCCGCAATTTCCCAGCACGGTGATGGCGGCACTGGCCGTTGGCGATGGAGTTGTCTATGTGGCCGCGTCTGGCTACGGCATTGTCGCCGTGCCGGTGAAGGGGGCTCGCCGTCAGCAGTTCGATCGTGGGATGTCGCCGGCGAATCCCGGTTCCCGCAGGCAGTACGCCAACGACGACGCCCTGTTCCACCGCTGGCAGCCCTCGGAGCGCGGCCAGGTGCGCGGGGTTGTTGTGCATGGTTCGGTCGCGTACGTGGCCTGCGGCGATGCTGGGCTGCATATCGTGGACGTCCTCCCGACCGGCGGTTTCGGTTCCTCCCGCCGCGTTCCCGGCGTGAAGCAGGCGTTCGACGTGAGTCTTCGCGGCAACCGCGTGGTCGTCGCCGAAGGGGCTGCGGGCTGGGCGTTCTACGAGATCGCCGGCGACCGCGGTCTGCACGAGTTCGCGCGTCTTCCCTGCCCCGATCGCCTGAACTGCGCGTTCTGGGCCTGGTACGTGGCCGAGAATCGTGTGATCCTCGCGCCGCGTAATTCCGCCTACCGGATCGCGATGGTGGATGGCAAGACGGTTCGCCTTGCCAAAGGCCGTATGCGTGTCAACGCGCCGGGCTGGGACAAGTACATGGGTGATGAGCTCTTCGATGGCCGCTGGATTCCGTACAACATGGGATGCACTGCCATTGCCTGGGCCGATATTTCCAACCCTGATGACCCCAAGGTCACGATTTCCAATCCGCTGGATCGTTCCAACCAGAACTGCAGCGTCTGCCGGTTTGGCGAGTTCGCGCTCTTCTCGTTCACCGATTTTCGCAATGGCTACAAGCTGCTGCGCCCCGGCGAGACGAAGGGAGAGCTGCTTCCATTCCCCGATGGTGGGCGCGGCGGCTGCGTGCGCACCGATGGGCGCTATGCGATCTTCACCCAGCGCTACAACCGCGCGATGTGGTTCTACGACATGTCCGATCCGCTGAAGCCGCGCCTCGAATGGAAAGCCACCACCCTGGCGCATCCCGACACCGCCTTCGTGCGTGACGGCATCGCGTTCATTCCATGTGGGTATCAGGGCCTCCTGATGTCCAAGCCCAGAAAAACGGCGAAATAGGAGTTTCACCTTGATTTCCATCGGCAGAATGGTGGTTGCTCTTTCGGCGGTCGTCTCGATCGCCGGTGGCGCCACGCTGCCGTTTGCGGATCTGGCCGACATCTGCGGACCGTTTGCCGACACCGCAGCCCATGGTGGTGCGCTGTATCGGTGCCGCCTTGGCGAGGCGGAGGGGCTCTCCATCT
This sequence comes from Kiritimatiellia bacterium, assembly GCA_045600365.1. Lineage (GTDB taxonomy): Bacteria > Verrucomicrobiota > Kiritimatiellia > RFP12 > UBA1067 > RUG572. Next base: position 5,882 of record JAZRXT010000160.1, read on the forward strand.
GTGCCTACTGGTCTTCGGAGAACACCGGCAAGTCCCCGCTGCTTGGGCGTGGCTGGTGCATCCCTGTGCTGGAGTCGCGCTTCGTTCCGGTGGAGGACGGGGCCTGGGAGTTTCATCAGCCGGATGGCTTTGTTCGCCGGTTCGTACGCCAGCTTGGCGGTGTCACCAACACGCTCTGCGGCGGTTACGGACTGCTTGCCCAGATCGGCGGCGACCGCGCCCGCATTGTCTACGGCGCCCCCGGGGCGGCACCCGGCGCGGTGTTCACCTTCCGCCAGGGGCGTCTGGTGCGGATGCAGTGCGAGGAAGGCGACTTTGAGTTCCGCTACTCCAAGCGGATCTGCGATCGCATCGTCTCCGGCGGCAGGACGCTGCTGAAGGTGACGCGCTCGGAGGATGGGTCGCAGGTGGGGCTCGATTTCGTCGGCACCGGGCGCAGCGCCACGTTCCGCTGTGGAACGGTGCAGACCTTTGTGGCGCGGGGCGAGACCTCGGTTGCCACCATCATGCACGAGCGGTGCCCAGTCGAGGTGACGCTTGCCAGCGGGAAGGTGCGGCATTTCGAGTATGGTGGTGAGAACGGCACGGCCTTCTTCTCGGTTGACGGCAGGCGACTGGAGTGGAATCCTCTGACGCGCGCGATAGTCTCCGCCGGTGGCTGGGACTACAAGATCGATTTCCCCGACATCCACTCGTGCGATTGCTCTTTCTCCCGCACCGACTCCGATGGACGCACCGAGTATTATTTCAACAACCGCTTTCGCGGACACCTTGTGCGCAAGTCGGCCAATGGCGAGAAGCTGGAGCAGAAGGTCTTCACCGATGGCGCATCGGCGGGGCGGCTGCGCTGGCGGGAGATCACCGATGTCTATGGTTCATGCACGCGCAAGCAGTATCGGTATGACGAGAAAGGACGGCTGTTCGGCGTATCTACAACCATCGATGGCGAGGAGGTGACGGAATGAAGCCGTATCATCTCTTCCGGCATGGCGGCGCCTGCTTCGTCTACCATATTGGCGCCGGACGCTTCATCCGCATTTCGCCGGCGGCATACGAATGCCTGCAGCGCTCCGAGGAGTGCGGATTCGAGCTCGTGGACTGTGCGGACGCGGGATTGCGCGCGGATATGACGGCGCTGGAAGCCGAGGGTTTCTTTGACGAGGTGGAGTCCCCGATGCTGGACGACGCCGAGTACGAGGAAGCGCTGGCAAGACATCTTGAGGGGCCGAGCAATTCGCTCGAACTCTGCGTTTCCGAGCGCTGCAATCTCGCCTGCCGCTACTGCTACTGCGGTACCTGCCGCGACGAGGTTGAAAACATGGGCCTGATGGACGTCGACACCGCCCTGGCCGCTGTTGAGCAGCTGTTCCGGGCGGCGAATCCCAAGCAGGGGGTGTGCATCACGTTCTTTGGTGGTGAGCCATTGCTGAACAAGCCGGTGCTGAAGGCGGTGATAGCGCGTTGCCACGAGCTGGCCTCGGCGCGTGGAGTAGAGGCCACCTTCTCGATCACCACCAATGGCACGCTGATTGACGAGGAGACGGCCAAACTGATTGCTGGCAACACCTTCGGCCTCATGGTGAGTCTGGATGGCCCGCGCGAACTGCACGACTCGCAGTGCCCGACGCGCGACGGCAGTGGTTCCTTCGAGCAGGCGCTTTCCGGTATCCGTACGCTGATGCGTCACCGCAGGTCGGTGACGGTGCGTTGTACGATGGCGCATCCCGCCCCCGACCCGATGAAGCTCATAAAGTTCTTCGGCGAGATAGGCTTCACGCGCGTGGTGCTGGGGCCGGTGTTCAATCCTGTGTATCCCAGCCCGTGCGATTTCACCGCCGAGGACGAACGCACTTTCGACGAGCGTTTGGAGCGCGAGGTGATTCCGTGGATGTTGGCGGAGCGGAAAGCCGGCAGGAGTCCAATCTACGATCCATTCACCGATCTCGAGGCGTTCCAGGCCGAGACCGAGCATCCTGCCAAGCGCTCGGTGGCGCGCTGCGGTGCCTGCCACGGCACGATGACAGTTGGCGCCGACGGCACGCTGTACCCGTGTCATCGCTTCGTGGGTATGGAGAAGTGGCGCATTGGCCGCCTGGGTGCGCCCGATGCGGAGCGAATCCGCCGGTTCTGGCAAGACTGGCGCAAATGCATGCAGGAGAAGTGCTCCCAGTGCTGGGCCTATCGGTTCTGCGGTGGCCCCTGCCCATGGGAAGTGGCGAAGGCGGATGGCTCGTTCGTCATGGACGATGGCCGCTGCGAGGCCCTGCGCTCGTGGATCGAGCAGGGCGTATGGTATCTTGATCAGACCGGCGAAACCGGTCCGTCAGGGAAACAAGAAGAAAAAGGAGGTAGTAAGCAATGACTACTAGAAGACAGTTCACCGGTCGGCTGATCGCCGCCGGCGCGCTCGCCAACTTTGCCACCGTCAAGGCGGATGGCAACAATGGCGACAACGGCAAGGAGAACGGGAACAAGTGCAACAACCCCGGCAAGGACGACATGTGCCATGGCAATGGCGCCAAGAGCGACGGCTGCCCCGGCAATGCGAAGTTCTCGCAGGATGTCGTGCCCGCTCCCCAGCCGTCGTGCAAGACGGTGAAGAACGGTTCCGACGTTGGCCCTGTGGGTTGATTCGGCGCGTAACGCATTAGCACAATGAGAGTGACGTCGTTACTGTTGACGGCGGTCGCACTCGGCATTGTGGTTCCGGCGGGGGGTGTCCCGCCGGAATCTCCACGTGCTGTCGTTGCGGTCGAAAAGGTCGTCAAGACCAAGGTGCGTGGCTACGAGCGCCTCACCATGTTCCTGCGTCCGGCGAAAGAGGGCGCGGGCAACGGGGTGCTTTGCCTATGCCTGCTGGGGGACAGTCCCCTTGACATCCGGCGCAAGCTGGAGACCACTGAGAAGGACGGGCGCCAGCGGTTGATGCTCGGCTATGCCGACGACCGTAATCTCGCCGTTGTCGCCTGGGGTTCGCATACGCTATGGGATCCGCATCGCAACTGGGACGAGCTTCCGCGCGAGAAGGCGAAGAAGATTGCGTCCGATTTCGACCTGATCGCATCGGCTTGGTGTCGTGGTATGGACGAATTCGCGGACGAGTTCGGCATCGCCCGCGACGGGTATCTCATTCTTGGCTTGTCTGGCCCCGCGCAGTACGTCCAGCGTCTGGTACTGCGACGCCCCGAACGCTTTCTTGCGGCGCATATCCACGTGGCGAGCAGCTACGACGTGCCGGTGCAGGAGGGAGCGTCTGTTCTCTGGTGTGTCACCAGTGGCGAGAACGATCCAGGGTATGAACGATCCAAGCGCTTCTTCATCGCTGCGCGGGACCGCGGATACCCCATCATCTACAAGGCGTATCCCGGGTTGGGCCACGAGGGGTCAGCCAATGTCTCGTCTCTGGGGATGATCTGCTTTGAGTTCGCGATCTGGGAGCGCAATCAGATACGCCGGTCGAGCGGTGGGAAGAAGTTGGTTCCCGATTGGCAGCGGATATTCTCCGAGTCGCCCCGGGTAGCCGACATCTACAATCAGGAAATTCGGCTCAAGTCCGAAAGCGCGGACATTCCTCCTGCGCAGCGCATGCCGATCCCATCCGGTGACATCTGCGACATCTGGCTGAAGGAATGATCTTGCTGGCGATTGCATCCTTCTATCGCGGCGTGCTGCGATGGTCGCTCTGGTATGACAATCCAAATGTGGCCGCCGTGCTGCTGGCGTTGGCAACCCTGGCGCTGTTCCACTACGGCGTTCGCGCCAGGATGCGGAGCCGTTTTCTCAACTACGGCTTGATCTGCCTGTCGTTTGTCACCGGCTATGCCCTGCTACACACGTTTTCCCGTGGGGGAATTCTCGCCTTTGCCATAGGCATGGTGGTGTTGCTGGCCGATATGTTCCGGCCGCGTTCGGGTAGAAGGGCCCTTGCCGTGAGTCTGTGCCTATTGGCATTCATTCTTTGCTCATCGGTCTATCTGGGGACGGCGTCACGGTGCGTTGGTACTTCCGTGGCGCACGAGGGGTCGGTGGTGAATCGCCTTGCCATCTGGCGCAACGCGCCGAGGATGATGGCGGATGCCCCGGAAGGATGGGGATTGGGCAGATCGGCGGCGGCGTTTCGCGAATGGTATCAGCCGCTGTCGGTGAACGACCGATACGATTCGCTGGTGAGCAGTCATCTCACCTGGCTGGTGGAGTTCGGCCGTGGCGGCAGATTCCTCTACATTCTGGGCTGGATGATGGTCCTGGTTCTAGGGGGGATGCACTGGCGCCAGCGGAATCCACTTCCATTGGCATTATGGATTGCGCTTGGAACGGCGGCCTCTTTCAGCACCGTGCTTGATCACTGGGAATTGTGGGTGCTGCCGTTGGTGTCGTTGGTCGGCAGGGTGAGGATTGGAAGATGGCGCATCGTTACCTCGATTATGTGCCTTTGTGCCGGCACTGCTATTTTAGCAATCGAGCTACTGGGAAGGATATGGGTACCGGGCGGCACTGACGGTATACGTTGTCTGGACCAGGGACGGTACGTGGCCTTGGGCAGCGGAGAACCGGCGGTATGGGTGGTTCGCGATGGAGTGTCGATGGGAGGTGAAGCGTGCGGACGTGACCTGCGCGGACACGGGTGTAAGCGGCCAACAGCGGTGGTGGAGACGCTGGCGATGGTTCCCGATTCGGTCGAGACGCTGGTGATTGGCGGGGCGGCGTCGACGCATGTGGAGGAGTTGCGACGTTTCACTCAATTGCGGCGTCTGGTGGTGCTGTCGCCGACGGAAGATGTGGATTGGCATCGACATATTGTGCCGTCGGCAAGGGTCTTGGTGTGTCATGGTGAACTGTCGTCCAACTGTCCGGACGATGAATCTGCTGAATGCGCGATACTGCCGGGCCTCGGGGAGTACCTTCCGATTTGGCCGCGTTTTGCCTACGGAAACTAGCCTGGATTGGCTGTTTCCCCCGGTTTTGCATTTTTTTAAAAATTCCTCTTGATTTGTAATTGGGATTGTGCTATACTATACGGCGTTTTCACGAAACCAGTGCGAGCTTAACTCAGTTGGTAGAGTGCCACCTTGCCAAGGTGGTTGTCGAGGGTTCGAGTCCCTTAGCTCGCTCCATTAACAGTGAGAACAATGTGAATGGGAGCATAGCTCAGCTGGTAGAGCAAGTGACTCTTAATCACTGGGTCGTGGGTTCGAATCCCTCTGCTCCTACCATTCACAGAGACCAAAGCCGTGGCTAGGTAGCTCAGTTGGTAGAGCAGCGGACTGAAAATCCGCGTGTCGCCGGTTCGATCCCGGCCTTGGCCACCAAACATCTAAAGGAAACCCCGAATCCACGGGGCTTTTTTGTTTTTGGAATAAGGTCTGCATGGTCTTCGAGGCATCTGTTTAAGGAAGCGAAGTGATGGGTTTTTCATTGATTTATGTTGATTGCATTCCGATTTTTGGGTATAATAGGTGGCATCCAAAAACATCAAGGAGGTTGTTCAATGGCGAAAGCATCGTTTGCGGTTTCCGATTTCGGCAAGACGAAATACGGCGAGAAGGCGAAGAAGTTCACCCTGAAGGGCGTCGGTGGCGTCGTGATGGAAGTGAGCGACTACGGTGGCAAGATCATCCGGATCTTCACGGCCGATCGTGATGGCAAGAAGAAGGATGTCGTAATCGGCTTCGATTCGCCGGCCGGCTGGGATTCGGGCGACCCCTACTGGGGATGCATCATCGGCCGCTACGGCAACCGCATCGGCAAGGGCACCTTCAAGATGAACGGGAAGAAGATCAAACTGCCCGCCCTCAACAACGCGCCGAACGGTATCGGCTGCAATCTGCATGGCGGCGCCCGTGGCTGGGACGCCTACATCTGGGACGCCAAGCCCTTCGTGAAGGGCACCGACGTCGGCATCGTCTTCACCCACACCTCGCCTGACGGCGACGAGGGCTTCCCCGGCAAGGTCGAAGACAAGGTCACCTACACGCTCACGAAGGAGAACGTGTGGCGCGTCGACTACGAGGCCGTGCCCGACAAGGACACCCCCATCAACATGACGCAGCACGTCTATTTCAATTTCAAGGGCGAGTCCGGCGGCACGATCGAGGACCACATCCTCACCATCCCCGCGTCCAAGTACAACCCCACCGACAAGGGCCAGATCCCGAACGGCGTCGCGAGCGTCGCGAAGACGCCCTTCGACTTCCGCAAGGGCATGCGCATCGGCGAGCGCATCAACGAGAAGAACGAGCAGCTCGAGATCGGCCTCGGCTACGACCACAACTGGATCCTCGACAAGGGCGAGATGGCCAAGGGCAAGAAGCCGAAAGGTCTCATCCAGGCCGCCGAGGTCTACTGCCCGCTCAACGGCCGCAAGGTCGATATCTGGACGAGCGAGCCGTGCGTGCAGATCTACACCGCCAACTGGGCGAGCTACGCGCAGCGCGGCAAGGGCGGCGAGCATCTCTCGTTCCGCTGCGGCATCGCGCTCGAGACCCAGCACGCTCCCGACTCCCCGAACCATCCCGAGTGGCCCACCACCTTCGTGAAGGCGGGCGAGACCTATCGCTCCACCACCGAGTTCCGCTTCGGCGTGAAGTGAGAAGCAGCGCATCCACATGAGGTCGCTGCTACTAGCGCTCACCGTCCCCGCGCTTATGGCGCTGGGCGACGGTGAGGCGCCGCTTGAGGGGGCGCCGTGGATCGGCGACGGACGCGGCGAGCCGGCCGGTGCGCACTGGTATGACGAAGATCCCGCGCCGGAGTTCAAGGCGGAATTCGTCCTGCGGCCCGGCGTCACCAACGTCACTGCGCGTTTTGCCTGCGCCGGATACGCCCAGGTGTTCTTCCGCTCCGCCGCCGGTTGGCTTTCAGGCCTCGAGGCACCGTGGAGCGTCTACGACAAGACGGTATATTCCATCAGCACCACCCGCAAGGTGGTTCCGCGCGCCGCCGCCGCCGATGTGCGCCCCAGCATGACTGTCGGCGAGGAAATGCAGCACGGCCCGTGCTTTGTGCCCTATCCCGGCACGAACGTGGTTACGGTGCGGCTGGGCAACGGATTCTACAATCTGCCGCCGCTGAGGTTCTGGGGACATCACGAGTTCCGTAGCGTACTCGCCCACGGCCGCCCCTGCTTCAAGCTCGTAATCGACGGTGCCGAGCGTCCGCTTGAATGGAAATGGCGGCGCACGAACGTTCTGCGCAACAGCGTATATCTCGGCGCCGAAGTCGATGCTACCCGCCCCGAGGACTGCCACTGGCGACCCGCCGCCGAGGTGCAGGGACCGCGCGGGAAGATCGTGCCCTGGTCCGGGCGCCATTGGCCGCATGTGAATTTCGATATCGCCCATGGTCGTCCGAAGTGGCTGCGGGATGGCGTACAGGTGGTGGACTTCGGCACGAATGCGACTGGCGTGCCCACATTCCGTTTCCGCGGTGAGGAACGCGGCACACGCGTGGAGATCGTCTACGGGGAACGCCTGAACCCCGACGGCAGCGTCAATGTGCTCACGCAGACCGCAGGCCAGATCAAGGGCGCGGGCAAGGGTGGACCGGGTGCACCTGACGTTGCCTGCCAGCGCGATGTCTACGTGTGCCGTGGCATCGATGAGGGTCTGCCGCCGCATTATGTCGGCTCCAGGGCAAAGGATGAAGAACAATTCACCCCGCCGTTCACCTGGCACGTATTCCGCTACGCCGAGGTGCGAGGCGCGAAGAATCTACTGCGAGAGGATGGAGTTGGCGCCTGCCGCTGCGATATTTCCAGCGTGGCCGTTCCGCTGCCGTCGGCGCGGAATTTCAAACCCCGCAATTCCGTGTTCGGCGACATCCATCAGATCTGCACCCGCACATTCCAGGCGAATCTCATCGGTGCCGTCCAGAGCGACTGCCCAGGGCGCGAGCGCCTTGGCTATGGCGGCGACATCGTCGCCACCTGCGAGGCCTACATGCTCAACTGGGACATGCGCGAGATATATCTGAAGATACTGCGCGACTTCGCCGACGAGGCGGCCGACGATGGCTGGCTCACCGAGACCGCCCCCTTCGTGGGCATCGCGACGAAGGGGTTCGGCGGACGCTCCGGCCCGATAAGCTGGACGGTGGCGGTGCCCGTGCTGATGGACGCGCTCATCCGCCACTACCCCGATGTGCGCTCTCGCGCCCTCGCGTTCTATCCTGTCTGCGCCCGCTATGCGCGGTTGGTGGACGCCAAGTGTCCGGACGGCATCGTCCCGCAGTGCATCGGCGACCACGAGGCCCTCGAACGTGCGCCCGACGCGGTCACAGCCACCGCACACTGGCACCAGTTCACCTCGCTGACCGCGAAGTTCGCGGCAATGCTCGGACGCGATGCGGACGCGCGGGAGTTCGCGGGCATTGCGGCGAAGACGCGCTCTGCGTTCTCGGCGAAGTTCATCCGGGACGGCGTGGTGGCGAACGGCTCGCAGAGTGCGCAGGCGATCGCGCTCTACCTCGGCCTCGTGCCGCCGGAGCAGGTGCCGGCCGCCGAGCGCGCGCTCGTGGCTGCAGTGGAGAAAACCGGCTGCGCGCCCACCACCGGCATCTTCGGCACGCGCTACCTGCTGATGTACCTTTCAGAACACGGGCGACTGGATCTTGCGGAGCGGGTCGTGCTCCACGAGGGATTCCCCGGCTGGCGACACATGCTTGAACGCGGCGCAACCACGCTGTGGGAGACGTGGCGCGAAAGCGATGACGTCTACTCGAACTGCCACCCGATGTTCGGAAGCGTAGACGAGTGGATCCTGCGCTACGGGAGGTGATTCCCAATGTTCGACCAGAAATATGTGGACCTCCAGGTCAATGGTCACGCCGGAGTTGACTTCAATGCGCCGGGATTGACCATCGAGGCGGTACGCGAAGTGTGCGAGCGGCTGGACGCCGACGGTACGGAGGCGTTTCTGCCCACGCTCGTCACTGGAGATCCGGAAATGCTGATCGCCAACATTCGCACCGTTGTCGCCGCCAGACGACGCCATGCGATATGCGAGCGGTCGGTGCTGGGCTTCTTCCTTGAGGGACCTTTCATCTCCGACCAGCCCGGCGCCGTTGGCACGCACCCGGTAGAGTGGGTGCGCCCGCCGGACATGGCGCTGTTCAATCGCTTTCAGGACGCCGCCGAGGGACTGGTGAAGATCGCCAATGTTGCCGCCGAGGTCCCTGGTATGCCCGAGTTTGTCCGGGCGCTGGTTGCGGACGGCGTGACGGTTTCGCTGGGGCATCAGCTCGCCACTTCGCCCGCCGAGCTCGAGCCGTGCCTGACGGCGGGCGCAAAGGCGTTCACCCATCTTGGCAACGGCATCCCGAACCTGATCGACCGCCACAACAACATTGTCAATACGGCGCTGGTGGAGGATCGCGCTTCGGTGATGTTCATTCCCGATGGACACCACCTGCCGGACACCATGCTCCGGCTCTATCTGCGTGCCGTGCCGCTGAACCGGCTTATCGCAGTCTCCGACGCCCAGTATCCGGCGGGAATGCCGCCGGGCGAGTATGAGGTCTGCGGCGCCCACGCGCGGCTCGAGGAGAACGGGCTGCTCTGGAACCCGGCGCGCAACTGTCTCGTGGGGGCCACCACGCCGCTGGCGAGGTGCATGGCCACACTCAGGCGGGCGACCGGTCTGAGCGAGCGTGAGTGCAGGATCATAGGTCACGACAATCCGCTGGCTCTTATTGCTGATGGGAGGGGAATGTGAAACTGATCAGGATCGTGGTTGCGGCGCTCTCGCTGGTGGCGATGACGCTGGCGCTGGTGGCGCCGTCGGCGGCATTTTGCGGCTGGCTTGGCTGGCTGCCGCGAACGCAGCTGGTGCCGGCGATCATGGCGGGCGAGGTGGTGGTGCTGGTCGCGCTTGCGCTACTGGTCGCGTTGTGCGGCCGGTTGTACTGCGCGGTGGTGTGCCCGCTCGGCATTTCCCAGGACGCGGTGCGCGGAACGGCGAAGCTGTTGCGTATCGTGCGGCGGAACAAGGTTCGGAATCGGGGCGGGAAGGTGACTGCGGTCGTGCGGTACTCGCTTCTGGCGCTGTTTGCGGTGGCGGCGTTTCTGGGATTCACCGGTCTGATCGAGCCCTACGGAATCTTCGGACGGTTCCTCAACCTGGGCGTGATGCGCTTCGGTGGGCCTGGCCCGGTGTTGGTGACATGGGCGGTATCGCTGTTTGCGATTGTCGTCTTTGCTGCTGTCTTCCGCGCCCGCTGGTGGTGCAACGTGGTGTGTCCGGTGGGGACCTTCCTCGGCCTGTTTTCGCGCCTCGCCTTCTTCCGTGTGCGCATCGACGAGGCGAAGTGCGTGGGCTGTGGGCTCTGCTCACGCGCGTGCGACAAGGGGGCGATCGTGATCGATGGCGGCAAGGCGAAGGTCGACGCTTCATCGTGCGTCGCCTGCTTCAACTGTAAGGGAGTTTGCGGGAAGGAGGCGCTGAAATGGCGGTGAGTCGCAGGTCGTTTCTGATGTTCGCGGCGAAGGACGCGCAGGTCTACTCCGCACCGGCGGCGCACAAGGTGGGCGAGCTTGGCGAACCTGCCGACATTGTCGGCGAGAAGCGCACGCCGCCGGTACCGGTTGGCGCTGGGAGCGTTGCCGCGTTCCTGAGGAAGTGCGTTGGCTGCATGCGGTGCGTTCCGGTCTGCCCTTCGGGCATTCTGAAGGCGATGCCGAGCGGTCGCCAACTCGCGCGCCCGACGCTCGACTTCCGCGCCGGCTGGTGCCGTGCCGAATGCGACGAATGCGCCCGGGTGTGCCCCGCCGGCGCGATTGCGCGCGGTGTGGTGGGCGAGCTCAAGAAGGCGCAGCGTACGGGTCTGGCGGTGTGGCATGCGGAAAGATGTGTGGCCGCGCGCGGGGTGGACGCGTGCAGTTCGTGCGCCAGGCGCTGTCCGTCTAAGGCGATAGCCATGGTGCCGCGCGAAGGTGCGGGGAAAGGTGCGCCCCTGGTGCCGAAGGTGGATCCCGCGAAGTGCTGCGGGTGTGGCAAGTGCGAGTACAGCTGCCCGGCGCGTCCGAAGGCGGCGATGGCGGTGGAAGGGAGGCCGTGACTATGAGGGGCGTGACGATCGGGAGGCGTGCGTTTGTGTGTTCGTCGTCCGCCGCTACTGCCGCTTTCGCGGTTGGCGGCACCGGTGGGGCGCAGGCGCTCAATCGGCTCAAGGACGAGAATCCGGGCGAGTTCGTGCTGCAGCGTCCATGCCCGCTCGACCCGCGGCGCAAGATCTCCACCATAGGCTTCGGTGGGGTGCGTCTGCCGGTGAAGAATGGGAAGCTCGGTTCGCAGATGGACCCGGTCGACTACGAGACCGGTGCGGACTATGTCGACTACGCGCTGGCCCACGGCATCAACTGGTTCGATTCCGGCTACAAGTACCACGATGGCGACAGCGAGAGGTTCTTCGGCTACGCGCTTTCGCGCCACCCGCGAGAGAGCTACTGGTTCTGCACCAAGGCGCCGCCATGGTTCATCAGTTCGCTGGCGGACGCGAAACGCATCTTCAAGGAACAGCTTGAGCGCACGAGGATGGACTACTTTGACGTGTACATGCTCCATTCCCTGATCCGCCCCGAGGACTTCAAGCGCACGTTCGTCGATACCGGCGCGCTCGAGTACTTCAGGGAGGAGAAGGCGAAGGGACGCATTCGGTATCTCGGCTTCTCGTTCCATGGGCGCGAGGACTTCCTCGACGAGCTGCTTGCTAAGGACTGCTGGGACGCGGCGACGATCCTGGTGAACGGCATCGACTGGCGCGGGGCGAACCGATCAGAGGCGCTGCTGGCGAAACTGAAGGCGAAGAAGGTGGCCGTCTTCGGCATGGAGTCGCTGGCGGGCGGACGCCTCGCGAAGCTGCGTCCGCAGGCGAGTGCGCTTCTGAAGAAGGCGCGTCCGGAACTTTCCGACGCCGCCTGGTCGCTGAAGTTCGCCGCCGAGCGCGACGGGCTTACCAACGCCATGACCGGATTCACGCGCTTCGAGCATCTGAAGGAGGATATCCGCGTCTTCAACGCCGCCGGCTACCGTCCGCTCTCCGCGGCCGACGAGGCGGTGTATCTGGAGGCGATGAAGATAAACATCGGTGGTGGCGAAGGGGTGCCATGCTCAGAATGCGCATACTGCATGCCTTGTCCGTACGGTGTGGACATCCCGTCGGTCTTCCACTTCTGGAACATGCGCATCAAGTGGGGGCGTCTGCCGTCGGTGGACGATCCAGCGGACCATGCGGAGCGCCTGGCCTTCCTCGATGGGTGGCACAGGGCGTTTGGCATTCGTCGCGGGGCGGAGCGCTGCATTGGGTGCGGACGCTGCGCGAAGAGGTGTCCGCAGTGGCAGTTCAACATCCAGGAGAAGCTTGGGATGATTGAGTCGTACGTTGAATCGCTGCATGCTGCCGAGCCACGCTGGCGGGTGAAGAAGTGAACCGTGCGGCAGGTGATTGGAGTAATTGGCGGGGGAGTCAAAGATGAAGAAGATAACAATGGAGTATCGTGTTCCGTATGCCGATACGGACCAGATGGGGGTTGTCTACTACGGCAACTATCTGACGATCTTCGAACGGGCCCGCAATGAGCTGATGCGGTCCGTGGGCTACACCTACCGCAGATGCGAGGAGGAGGGCTGGATGCTGCCGGTTGTCCACGCCGAGGTAGACTACCATTCACCTGCGCGCTATGACGATCTGCTCGAGGTGACCGCCTTCGTGCAGGCGCATCGCGGAGTGCGCATCGAGATTGCCTGCGAGGTGCGGCGCAAGGGGGAGGACAAGGTGTTGGTGAACGGTTTCACCCGGCACTGCTTCGTTTCGGCGAAGGATTTTCGCCCAGTGCCGCCGCCGCCCGGTCTGCTGGAGGTAGTGGAGTGAAAGCGCGTCGGGCAAAGGAAGCAGCTGATGGCATCCGGGCCGTGGTGGTACTAAGCGGCGGCCAGGACAGCGCCACCTGCCTGGCGCTCGCGGTCAGGAAGTACGGCGCGGCGTCGGTCGGCGCCATCACCTTTTCGTATGGCCAGCGCCATGCGGTGGAGGCCAGGTACGCGCGGCGTCTGGTGCGCAAGTTCGGCATTGCGGAACACAAGGTGGTGAAGATGGATTTCTACCGCCAGCTCACCACGAGCGCGCTCATGGACGACAGTCTGTCCATCGAGCGGAAGGCGGGTCGCACCTGCCCGACGAGCGTGGTGGAGGGGCGCAATGCGATGTTCCTGCTGGCGGCGGGGGTGTGGGCCAAGTCGCTTGGCGCGAAGGTGATCTACACGGGCGTGTCGCAGACGGACTATTCCGGCTACCCCGATTGCCGCGAGTCGTTCATCCGGGCGCAGGAGAAGGCGATGCGTCTGGCGATGGAATGGCCGTTTCGGATAGTGACGCCAATGATGTTCCTCACCAAGGCCCAGGAGTGGGCGCTGGCCGACAGGTTGGGCATCTTCGACCTTGTCATGGACGAGACGGTCACGTGCTACAATGGAGTGCCGGGGCGCGGGTGCGGGAAGTGCCCGGCCTGCCAGCTGCGTAATCGCGGGCTAGATGAATATCTGAAGCACCGTTCAAAGGGCGGGAAGGGAAAGGTTAGAAGATGAGGGAGAAACTGGCTAGTCGCCTCGGCTTCATCCTGCTGAGCGCAGGGTGCGCCATCGGCATCGGGAACGTGTGGCGCTTTCCTTACATCTGCGGACAGAACGGTGGCGGATGGTTTGTGCTGCTGTATCTGTTCTTTCTGCTGGTTCTTGGCCTGCCGGTGATGATGATGGAGTTCGCCGTCGGCCGCGCGTCGCAGCGGTCGATCGCCACCGCCCATCGGGAGCTGTGCGAGCATCGGGCGTGGTGGCTGCATGGCGTGGCCGGAACTCTCGGCAACTTCGTGCTGATGATGTTCTACACGACGGTGACTGGCTGGATGGTGATATACTTCTGCCGCAGTGCCTCGGGAATGTTTGCCGGCATGGACGCCGCGCAGGTGGGATCGGCGTTTGGCGGAATGCTGGGGGACTGGAAGGTGCAGGCATTGGCGATGGTGGGCGTTTCGCTGGGTGCCGCCGCCGTGTGCGCGATCGGTCTGCAGAAGGGCCTCGAGCGGGTAAGCAAGTACTTGATGCTCGCGCTGCTGGTGCTGATCGTCGTGCTGGCGGTGCATTCGATGCTGCTCCCCGGGGCGGGGAAGGGTCTGTCGTTCTACCTGGTGCCGTCCTTCGCCAGGATGAAGTCGGTTGGAATTGCGAAGGTTGTAGTGGAGGCGATGAACCATGCGTTCTTCACCCTGTCGCTCGGCATCGGCGCAATGGCGATCTTCGGCAGCTACATCGGCAGGGACCGCACCCTGCTTTCGGAGGCAATCAACGTGGCGGTGCTGGACACTCTGGTCGCAATCATGGCCGGTCTCATAATCTTCCCCGCCTGTTTCTCGTACGGGGTTGAACCGGGGCAGGGGCCGGGGCTAATCTTCGCAACTTTGCCGAACGTGTTCAACCAGATGCCTTTCGGCAGGGCGTGGGGGGCGATGTTCTTCCTCTTCATGTGCTTTGCGTCGCTGACGACGGTTCTCGCCGTGTTCGAGACGATTCTGGCGTCGCTTGTCGACTATACGGGAATAAGCCGTCGGAAGGCCGCCGTGGTGCTTGCGGTACTGGTGCCGCTGTTTTCGCTGCCGTGCGTCTTCGGCTTCAACCTCTGGTCCTCGTTCCATCCCTTTGGCGAAGGCAGCTGCGTGCTTGACCTGGAGGATTTCGTGGTGAGCGATCTGCTGCTGCCGCTGGGCTCCGTGGGCTTCGCCCTGTTCTGCACGCGCCGCTATGGCTGGGGATGGACTGGCTTTCTTGCCGAGGTCAACGCAGGCAGGGGATGGAAGCTGTCCTCGTGCCTTCGCGCCTACTGCGTGTATGTGCTGCCGCTGATAATCGTGCTGGTCTTCGTGCTTGGCCTGGTGCGTCGCTTCTGCCACTAGGCGTAGATCTCGCGCAGGCGGCCGGCCGACGATGCTGGCGGGAGCAATGGCATCTTTCGGCCCGCATCATTAGGCAGGGGACCGTCGGGGTCGAGTCCGCACAGCTCATAGAGGCTGCCGAGGAAGTCCTGCGGGGTGACGGGGCGCTCCACCGGTTTTTCGCCCTTGTCGTCGGTGGCGCCGACCACGCAGCCGCCGCGGAAGCCGCCGCCTGCCACCAGGGCGCTGAAGGCGCGGCACCAGTGCCCGCGTCCGCCG
>JAZRXT010000161.1:0-15936 GCA_045600365.1 Kiritimatiellia bacterium
GGATCGTGCGCGGCGGGGTGATGTTCTTGATCTCGTTGCGGGTCACCTTGATGCCCCAGGGATCGCTCGCCTTGTCGACCGCCGCCACGATCGCGGAGTTGATGGCGGTGCGCTCCTCGAACGAACGGTCAAGATCGAGCTTGCCCATCTCGGAACGCATGGTCGTCTGCGCCAGCTGCGTCGTCGCGAAGAGGTAGTTGCCGATGCCATACGACGCCTTGGCGGGATCCATCACCTGCATGTAGAGAATGCCGTCGACGGAGACGGCGATATTATCCTTGGTGATGCACTCCTGCGGGGGAACGTCGATCGCCTGCTCCTTGAGGGTGTGACGGTAGGCGATGCGGTCGATGAACGGAATGAGAATGTGGAACCCCGCTTCAAGAGTGCAGCTGTAGCGCCCGAGACGCTCGACGATGTACGCAGTCTTCTGCGGCACGATGATGGCGGTCTTGAGAATGGAGATCACCACAATCGCGGCGATGATGGCCAGAAATATCAATCCAGGTGTCATACTGTTCCTTTTTTAATGGAGCCGGCAGAGGGATTTGAACCCCCGACCCACTGATTACAAATCAGTAGCTCTACCGCTGAGCTATACCGGCGCGTTTTGGGATATTCTACCAAAAAAGTGGCGAGAAGGCAAGCCAAAGAATTCTCGTCCGAAGTTTCCGCACGCACAATTTTTCCTGTGACAATCTCCACTCGGTATGGTATAATAAACGTATGCAAAGACAGACCATATACATATCGATTCCGATCATCGCCGCGGCGATCGTCTTCGTTTCCGGCTGTCTGTCGCCGGAAAAGGCGGAAAGGGATGCCGATGCGGCGGCCGTGGAGGCGGCGACCGCGCTCTGGCGCGAACACACCGGATTCACCAACTCCTTCGACGTGGCGCGCCCGGCAGACGCGCTGACCCTGCGCATCGCGCTGGAGGCGCTGCGCAGCGGCGGCCATGCACCCTTCCCGCATATCGACGGCGTCGCCCACCTGGTGCCCTCGGGCGGCATCGTGCGCATCGGCCTTGCCGACGCACTCGCCATCGGCGCCAGAAACAACCGACGCTACCGCACGCTCAAGGAGGATGTCTATTCCCGCGCACTGTCGATGGACACCGAGCGCCACGAGTTCGAAACCTCCTTCACCTCCATGCTCCTCGGCGCCCTCAACGGCGAACCCGAAGTCAACAACGAGTCCACCAGCGCCGGTGCCGGCGCCTCGCACAAGTTCGAACAGGGCGCCACCGCTGCCGGCAACCTCGCCCTCGACGTGGCGCGGATGATTCGCGACGACTGGCACTCGTTCGCCTGGTCCGGCGACCTCACGGCCACCCTGCCCCTGATGCGCGGAAGCGGACGCGACATCGTGCGGGAGTCGCTCACCCAGGCGGAAAGGAACCTCGCCTACGCCCTCTACACCTTCGTCCGCTACCGCCAGACGTACGCACTGTCCGTCGCCAAGGCCTACTACGGCGTCCTGCGCAATGCCAGGTCCCACGACAACTCCAAGGACAACTCGCGGCGACTCCAGCTCAACTTCGACCGCGCCGAGATGATGTTCAAGGCCGGCCGCATGACGCGCATCGAATTCGACCAGGCCAAGACCGACCTGCTAGGCGCACGCCAGTCGGTGATCACCACCCTGCAGACGTATTCCGACTCGCTGGACTCCTTCAAGATCACGCTGGGGCTCAGTCCGGAAGTCCCGCTCGCCCTCGACGACACCGAACTTGAAACCCTCCAGCGCCGCATGGACGCGCTCTTCCGCAACGGGGAGATGGCCATGGTGTTCCTGCCCCACGAGGACGACGCCCTCGCCCGCGCCCTGATCGAACGCCGCGACCTTGCCGTCGTGCGCGGCGAGGTCGAGGACGCCGAACGAGCAGTGCGCATCGCCGCCGACGCCCTGCGGGCCGACCTGACGATCGAGGGCGGCGGCGCCTACGACGCCAGCCGCCGCCAGCACGGCAACGTCAACGACCGCACGACCACCGACCTCCAGGTGAGGTTCTCCGCCCCCTGGGACCGCCGCCGCGAACGAAACGCCTACCGCAGGTCACTGCTCACGCTCGACCAGAGGAAGCGTAGTCTCGAAGAGGAGGAGGACGCAATCAAGAACGAGGTCCGCGCCGGATACCGCGCCCTGGCCGCTGCGCGCATCCTCTACGAAAACAAGGCCGAGGCGCTGAAGACCGCGGAGATGCGCGTGGAGGCAAACGACCTCTTCACCCAGAGCGGACGCTCCTCCATGCGCGACATCCTCGAGGCGGAGAACGCCCTTCTCAACGCCCGCAACGCACTCTGCAGCGCCGTCGTGGAATGGCACACCGACGACCTGTCGCTGCGCTGCGCGATGGGAACACTGCATGTTGACCGGAAAGGCGTGATACAGTAATATGAAAAAGAAGAACAAGATAATCGCCACGTCCCTGGCGGTGGTCTGCGCCGCAGTGGCAGCGATGGTGCTGTTCAGGCAGAGCGGCGATGCCGACGGCAACATGCCGGTTTTCGAAGCCGCCGAGGGAACGCTCACCATCGGCATCTCGTCCACCGGATCCATCCAGAGCCGCGACAAGATCATCCTCCGCAGCGAGCTCGAGGGCAAGAACACCATCCTCTGGATCGTCGACGACGGCGTGAACGTCAAGAGCGGCGACCTGCTGGTGGAATTCGACGCCGCGGAGCTCGTGGAGAAGCGCAACGACCAGGAGATCACCGCCAACACCGCGTACGGCAATCTGGTGATCGCCAAGGAGAAGCTGGAAATCACCAAGGGCGACTGCGACGGCAATCTGCTCGAGCGCGAAGTCGCCCTCTCGCTCGCCAAGATGGCGCTGGAGAAATACGAGAAAGGCGACTATCCCGAGGAGAACCGCCAGAAGGAGGCCGATATCGCCCTCGCCGACGAGGAGATGCAGCGCGCCGCCGAGAAGCTGGACTGGAGCCGCAAGCTCGCCAAGGAGGGATTCCTCACCCGCACCGAACTTCAGGCCGACGAACTCGCGCTCAGGCGCAAGGAGATCGACCTCGAAATGGCACGCACCAAGATGAACGTGCTCACCAACTACACCGTCCACCAGCAGCGCGCCACCCTGGAGAGCGACGTGCGCAAGGCAAATCGCGCCCTCGCACGCACCCAGTGGCAGAACAAGAGCCAGATCCGCCAGGTGGAAACCGAAATCGTCCAGCGCCAGCGCGAGTACGAGCGCGCCACCAACCGACTGGCGGAACTGGAGTTCCAGATATCCAAGTCCAAGATCACCGCGCCTACCAACGGCGTCGTCATCTACTCCTCCACCGCCCGCCGCCGCTGGTGGGAAAATCCGCTCGCGGCAGGCGAAAGCGCAGTCCAGCGCCAGGAACTCATCTACATTCCCCTCGACGAGGGCCTGGTGGTGGAAATCCTGGTGCCGGAGTCCTCGCTGAACAAGCTCGAGGTGGGAATGCAGGCCGAGATCAAGGTGGACGCCTTCCCTGACCGCGTCTTCAAGGGCCGCCTCGCCAAGATCGGCATCCTGCCCGACGCCCAGGCCACCCGTCTCAATCCGGACCTCAAGATGTTCAAATGCGAACTCGAATGCGACTTCGGCGACGCCGTGGTGCGCCCCGGTATGAGCTGTGACGTGGAACTGGTGAAGGAGCGTTTCGAGAAGGCCCTCCACTGTCCCGTCCAGTGCGTGACGCGCATCAACGGCGAGGCGCATGTCTACGTTCGCGAACACGGCGAATGGGTACCGCGCAGGATCGAGGTCGGGCTGGACAACAACCGTATGATCCGCATCCTCTCCGGCGTCAAGCCCGGCGAGGCGCTGCTGATGACCCCACCGATAAAGGAGGACAAGGAGTCCGAAGAGGGCAAAGGCGAAAAGGACCCCGGGAACCGAAAGGACGGAAAGGCCGGAATGTGATGAGCGCGTCCTCGTCCAGTCCCGACAGCGTGGTGCGCCTCGACGGGGTGTGCCGCCACTACAGCGTGGGTGGCGAAACCGTCAAGGCGCTCGACGGGGTGTCGTTCTCGATCGGCCGCGGTGAATACTGGTCGATCATGGGGCCCTCGGGCTCCGGCAAGAGCACCCTTCTCAACATCCTCGGCTGCCTCGACCGCCCGACCGCCGGCGCCTACCATCTCAACGGCACCGACGTCTCGCGGATGGACGACGATCTGCTCTCGGACCACAGACTGCGCAATCTCGGCTTCGTCTTCCAGAGCTTCCACCTCGTGCCCCAGCTCACGGTGATCGAGAACATAGAGATGCCGATGTTCTACCTCGGGATCCAGCCGGCCGAGCGCCGCCGACGCGCCATCCAGCTGGCCAGGAAGGTCGAAGTGGACCACCGTCTGCACCATCTGCCCTCGGAACTTTCCGGCGGCCAGCGCCAGCGCGTCGCCGTGGCGCGCGCCCTCGCCAACGACCCCGCGGTGCTGCTGGCCGACGAGCCCACCGGCAACCTCGACTCCAAGACCTCGGAGCAGATCATGGCCCTCTTCGGAGAGCTCCACAACCAGGGCAAGACAGTTATCGTGGTCACCCACGAGCCAGACATCGACGCCTACGCCGACCGCCATATCCTCGTGCGCGACGGCAAGGTCGTCTCCATGACCTAGGAGCCGCCGCCATGCAGTCACTCGGTTTCTACTGGCCATTCATCAAGCTCGGCGTCGCCGACGTATGGCGCCATCGCACACGGTCATTCCTCACCATGCTCGGCATGGTCTTTGGCGTCGGCTCGGTAATCGCCATGCTTGCCGTCGGCGAAGGCGCCAGCCACCAGGCGCTCGAGTCCATCAAGCGCCTCGGCAGCCGCAACATCATGATCTCGTCGGTGAAGCCGTCGGGCGAGACCAGGAACGCCCCCGCAGGACAGGCGGTGGTGATGGCGGTGTACGGTCTGCTCAAGGAGGACGAACTCCGCATCCGGGAGACCATTCCCAACGTCCAGGACACCGTGCCGGCGCGCATCGTGCACCGCCAGGCCCGGTACGGCGAACGCGCCGAGGAGCTGCGCGTGGTGGAGACCGTGCCGGAATGGTTCGAGGTGGTGAGGCGCCCGGTGCTCGCCGGACGCACCCTGACCCCGGCCGACATCGCCGCCTGCGCCAATGTGTGCGTGCTCACTGAATTCGGCATCCGCCACCTGCTGGCCGGCAAGGGCGTGCTCGGCCACCACGTACGACTCGGCCGCGAGACCTACGAGGTGGTGGGTGTGGTCAAGAACGAGGAAGGCGGCAGCGCCCGCGCCCCCGACACCGATGCCGACGCCTACATCCCCATCACCACCGGCGAGAAGACCTTCGGCATCTCGCAGATTCGCATGACCTCAGGATCCCGCCAGGGCGAACGGGTGGAGCTCTCGGAAATCATCGTGCGGATGAAGTCCACCGAAACGGTCGAGGCCAGCGCGGCGGCGATCGAGAACATGCTCAAGCGCTTCCACCGCAAACCCGACTACCGCATCGAAGTGCCACTCTCGCTGCTGCGCGAGGCGGAACGCACCAAGCGCACCTACAACGTGGTGCTGGGCGCCATCGCCGGCATCTCGCTGCTGGTAGGCGGCATCGGCATCATGAACATCATGCTCGCCTCGGTTACGGAGCGAACGCGCGAAATCGGCATCCGCCGCGCCATCGGTGCGCGCAAGAGCCGCATCGTCGTGCAGTTCCTGATCAACACCTGCGTACTGTCGATCGGCGGCGGGCTAGCGGGGTTGATTGTCGGCGTCGCCATTCCCCTTGCCATCACCTTCTTCACCGACATGCCCACCGTGATCAGGTCATATTCGCTGATGCTCGCCTTTGGAATCTCCGTGGCGACCGGTCTGGTGTTCGGGCTCTACCCCGCCCTCCGCGCCGCCTCCCTCGACCCCATCGAGGCCCTCAGGCACGAATAGCGGCCATCTCACTTCCGACGCATCACGAGCTTGGAGACAAGCACGTACGCAACGCCGCAGACCAGGACCGCCGGTATGATCCAGACGAGATTGGCGTCGATCGCCGCCTTGCCGCGACGCACCAGATCAATGTATGTCAAATCACCGGCGGAACGTCCAATCGCGTACCCCACGAGGGCCAGCACCGCAGTCCAGATGCCGGCGCCAAGCCCGGTGAAGAACGTAAAGCGTCCAAGCGGCATCCGCGCGAGACCCGCCGGAATGGAGATGAGCTGGCGAATAACCGGAAGCAGACGGCACACAAAGGTGGCCACCCCGCCATATTCGTTGAACACCTCGCACGCACGGTCGAGAGCCTCCGGCTTGACGAAGAACCACTTTCCATACCGGCGCAGAAACGGCTCGCCAAGCCGCGCCGAAACGACGTAGTTGAAATACGCCCCAGCCAACGACCCCAGCAGCCCCACCAGCACGGACAGCGCGAGATCAGCTGCGGGAACATGCAGCGACAACTCCCCGCGCGCCGCCATGAATCCTGCGGGAATCATCACGATCTCGCTGGGAAACGGCACAAAGGAACTCTCCACGGCCATGAAGAAGAAGATGAAGAGGTAACCCCAGACCGGTGCCAGGGCCGCTATGCTGTCAAGATGCGCGGCTAGTGCGTCCAACATGGTATTCCACCCTTAAGAGAATCACTTCACTGCCGTGCGCGCAACGCGCACGGTCTGCCCGCACGGGTCAAGCGTGCCGGCGAAATACGCCTTCACGATACCGGCAGTCTTCGTGAGCCGGAACAGCAGCACATAACGACGATAGAAGCGCGACGGGGGGAAACTGCACAGGGGAACCGACTCGAGCCCGCCCTCGGCGGCGCCGACAATCGAAGCCTCGCCACCCAGACCGAACGCAATCAGCGGACCACCCGCAGCGGCAACCTCGGCCTTCGTATCCTCCCGGCCAGACTCGAATTCCGCCGCCGTTTTCGTCATCCGCAGGTCGTATCCACAGTCACGGTAGACAGCACGCCCCTCCGCTGTGTACGGCGCCACCGCCGCCACCAGACGGAACTCCGCATTCGTCACCGCCGTGGCGACGCAGGCCGAAAGATCTGGATCGGTTGCGACCCCAGCCGGCAGATACACGCCGTCATCGCCGCGACCAGCTCCACCCCGAGTGGAAATCGCCGCCGTGTTGGTGATTGTGGCATGACGCATCACGAGATTTAGGCCAAGATCGGAAAGCGCCGACTTCTCGGCGTTCGACAGCCCATACAGGCACAGCAGCGACTTCATCTTGGGCGTCAACCCGGAGTTAACATCCTCGGGAATGCCCTCGCTCGCATCCGGCCCCGCATAGAGATAGTTGGCCCTACGGGACTCGTCAAACTCGAAGCCCTCGATTGCCGGATCCGTGCTCACGTAGTCCAACAGCGAATCGAGCCGGTTGAGCTTCCCGTTGTGAAGCGCCAGATACGTCTCCACCGCCCGGCTTATCGCCTGCTGGTTAGCCACTGATACATTCCGCGCCGCCTTGTCGCGCAGTCCGCCAATGTGCGATACCGCGAGCGTTGAAATAATGGCGATTATCGCCACCACCAACACAAGTTCAAGCAGCGTGAAACCACTTGTCCTGACATTGTTTTTCATTTTTCTGATTGCCTTCGTAGGTTGTAGATTCATAATAGGAGGTCTCCTCAGTTAAACGATCCGCGCGGGTTCGAGGTTCAGCGGTCCAATCTCCCCTGCGTATACTGGCTGGTCATCGACGATCAGCGCCCCATCTGCGGCCACGCCTCCGCACGTTCCCTCAACGCCAATGTCATCATCGCGCTGGCGTACCTTCACGCGCACTCCCTTCAAGGCGTCACGGCGCGCGAATTCGGGCAGCAGCGCGCCGAATCCACCCTCCAGCCAGCGCTCGTACGCCCTACCCAGCTCTTCCAGCAGCACACGCTCGACTTCGGCCGTCGTCGCGTCGCCCCCCAGCAGCGCCAGCGACGTGGCGCGGGCGGCGATCTCGTCGGGGAACTCCCGCTGACGAACGTTGACGCCGACCCCGGCCACCACCAGATTCCCGTGCCGCTCGCAGAGAACCCCGCATATCTTGCGCCAATCCACCAGCACGTCGTTCGGCCATTTCACGCGGAAGTCCAGGCCGGGCGCGAGGCGCTCGAGCGCCGACGCCACTGCCAATCCAACAACCAACGGCAGGGTCGCAACTACGGCGGCGTCAAGTCCGGAAACATCCAGCACCGCGCTGAGCGTGAGGTTCTCGCCCGGAGCCGATAGCCAGCGGTGATCCAGCCGTCCGCGGCCGGCGGTCTGCTCCGCCGCGACGTAGACGTCGCCGTGGCTTCCCGCGCGTGCGTCAAGATTGGTCGACTCCGTGACCGCCTTTCTGTGGACGCGGAACGTCCTCGGCCACCTCCACGGGCCCATGTCGTCGGCGCCGGCGCCGAAAAAGTCAGTCGCTCGTGCGTGCGCGGATGCTCGAAGGCAAGGTGCCAGGCGTGCAGCATCAGCGGCGCGCCGCGTCTGCCGTTACCGTATCTGCTGTCCCCCACCACGGGGTGGCCATCCTCCGAGAACTGCACGCGGATCTGGTTCTTGCGTCCGCTCTTGAGCGTCGCCTCCACGAGCGTGCAGCCAGCGCGGCGTGGCGAATGCGCGGCCACCATCGCCTCCTCGCCGGCAACCTTCCATTCCGTGCGCGCGAACTTGCCGCTGGTGTGGTCCTTGACGCTTCGCACGAAATAGCGTTCGTCCTCCATCAGCCAGCTTTCGTAGAATCCCTCGGCCGATGGCATCGTCCCCTCCACGAGTGCCAGATAGGTTTTCTCGGTGACCTCGTTCCAGTGCTCACGCAGCCACTCCATCGCCCGTTCATTCTTCGCCACCATCATCACCCCGCTCGTCTCGCGGTCAAGCCGGTGCACAAGATAGACCCTGCGGGAGCTCTTCCACTGCCCCTTGCGCACCCAGTCCCCCAGCACACTCTCGACACAGCGGTCGTCGCCGCCACGGGTGGACTGCGATAGCATTCCCGGCTCCTTGTACACCACGATGACGTCATCGTCCTCGTGGAGAATCCTCACCCCGAAAGGAGAATGGGAATTCCGCTTCACCGCGATTCCCCCGCTAGTCCCAGCAGACGCTCGGCATTACCATGGAAGATCAATTCCAGATCATCCTGGCTGGGGCGCAGCGAACGCACCCATTCGACCAGCGTCTTCTGGTCGCGCCAGAAATAGTCGGTGCCGAATACGATACGGTCGGCGGGCCAGGTGGACACGATCCGGCGCGGCTCGTCCGCCCCGTAGCGCAGATACATCACCGCCGTGTCGATCAGGCAATTCGGGAACTCCAGCAGCGAATCAACGGCGCCCGGATCATTGTCGTACTCGCCACCAACATGCGCGGCGACGAAACGGAGACCAGGCACGGCGCGCAGCAGTGCCGCGATCTCGTGCGGACCGGCCACCGATGGGGCGTGGACGTAGCCGGGGTCGAAACCGCAGTGGCTAATCACGAAAAGCCCCGCGTCGCGCAGCTCGGCGAAGAACGGCACCAGCGCCGGATCATCCAGGCGTATTCCCTGGTAATTGGGATGCAGCTTTATCCCCGGTATGCCGTTCTCCCTCAGAACGCGGATGCGCTCGCGGAAGGCCTCATCTGTCGGATTTATCGAACCAAGCTGCACGATGCGCTTCACCGCCTCTGCGCCCTCGGAACCGCCGCGCACGGCAAGCGCACGGCGCACAATCGCCTCGAAATCCCGCGGTCGGGTGCAGACTGGACAGTTCACGCAGATGTCGACACCGGAACGGTCCATGTCCGCCAGCTCCGTCGCCACCGTGCCGTCGCCGCACGGAACGAGGGCGGAATGCCCGCACTCCGCCAGCTTGCCGCACATCACCTCCAGCGCCCGCGGTGCGAGCGCGGCAGGGAAATTATGGGTGTGGAAATCGATGATCACGAAGAAATCTCCTTTGTCTGCGATGACTGCACCATTGTCGACAGCGCAGTGCGCAGCATTTCAATCCGTCCGGGGCGTGGAGCGTCGGCGTAACCGCGCACATACAGGAGGCGCCCGCCCAGCCCAAATTCGTACCTCGCGTTTTCGTCTGGCGCCGGATCCCAGGCAGGCGCCCCATCGGTTACAATCACGCGCAGTCCACGCTCCAGCGCCTCGGCCACCACGAGACCGAAGTTCTCGCTGCGCGTGGGGAGCACCAGCACGTCGCTACGCTCGAACACGCGCTCGCGCTCGTCGCCGAACACGTTCGTCGCCACCTCCAGCTCAATGCCGCCGAGCCCGGCGACCGCCTCCTCGAGTTCCTCCACTCCCTTCAGGGGATGGCGGCGGCCAAGATACAGCATCCTCGTGCGCGCACCCGTCAACGGCGGCAGCGGAGTGGTGGGGAACTTGAAGAAAGTCTTGGGGTCGATGGTGCGGAACGGTCCGCACAGTCCCCAGGCGCGGCACCAGCGTTCCTCCCAGGGACCGGTGACCGCCACCTCGGACGACAATGCGAAAAGCAGCCGCTCGATAGGCGAAACAAGGCGCTTCTTCCAGGGACTGCTCAGCTTAAGATAGACAGGACTCAGCGAACCATGGGTCATACGTACCAGACGCCGCCCGCGCAGAATCCCACCCAGACACTGCAACCAGACGCGCGGAGTCCACATCCCGTGCACCCACGCCTCGCCCTGCGCCGGTATGCCGCGCGTGGCGAGCAGACGCTCCAACTCGGACATGCCGTTGGGAACGCGCTTTTCACGTCCAGAAAACAAGTGCTGCCTCCACATACGAAAAAAAACCTCAGCGCAAGCTGAGGATTCACCGTTTCGCGAATGGCGGGCTCAGGGAGAATCGAACTCCCCTCTTCGGATCGACAGTCCGAGGTCCTAACCGATGAACGATGAGCCCTTCGTGTCGCGAACGGAATATAGTATATCAAATCCCCCCAATGATTGCAAGCGCTTTTTTCAGAAAATTTTCCCGCAATTTTTCTAGTCCTTCTTCGCACCTAACGTATTCGGCGCGATTGACTTCTGTCAAATCGTCATATCCGCCATGCCACCTCCCAATGGCGGCACTTGGCGGAAGAAAGAAAGCGACGAAGTGCTTCAGACGCGCCCTTCCGCCACATACGCCTCGACCTCGGCGCGGGTCGGGCAAGCCGGGGGACGACCGCTGAGGCCACGGCACTTCAGAGCCGAAACCGCGGCGGCAAAACGCTGGCAGACAAACAGATCGGGACGCGAAGCCCCACCGCCCAGGCGTTCTACCTCCTCGACGTACTTGATGGCGAATCCAACATGGAAGAGATCGCCGCAGCCCGTTGTGTCAACCACCTTCGCGACCTTGAACGCCGGACAGCGGACGAAGTTCTCGCCATCAAAACACATCGAACCCCTCACGCCCATCGTGGCGCCACACACCTTCGGACGGTACTTCGCGAACACCTCGCGCACCGCGGCCTCGGTGCGCGCGTCGTCGCCCGGCTCGCCGCCGGTAAGTTTCATTATGAATTCCTCCGAGCAGATCAGGAGGTCGGCAAGTTCCAGCAGCTCGTTCATCCCGTCTCGATGTGTGCCCGCATCGTACATCACCGTCACGCCGGCCGCCTTCGCGATCTTCGCCGCCGCAATCGCACCGGCAACGTTGTGTCCGTCAAGATGAAGCACCCTTGCCCCCTGGATCGTCGCCACGATCGCCGGATCGTTCTCGATCTCGGACGCAGTCAGCTCGTCAAGTCCCTCCCGGGTCCAGGCGCACGAACGGTTGCCGGTCTTCTGCTCAATCCAGAGGTAGGCGATGGCGCTCGTGGCGTTCCTGCGAACCTTGATGAAATCGGTAGCCACTCCTTCACGGGCGTACTCTTCGAGGATCATCCTACCGTCGGCATCATCACCGATCGTACCGATAAAGGCGCCCGCCCCGCCCAGCGAGGCATAGCCTGCCGCCGCATTGCCGGCGGGCCCGCCGCCGATGATCGCGTGCGAGAGCATCTTCACCTTGGTATCCATCGGAATGAACGGTAGTACCGCGAGATGGTCGTTGGAAACGAATCCAATTGAAACATAGTCGATCTTCATTTCATTCTCCTTCTTTTAAGGGATTCCTAACGCCTATGACCGCCGTCACGGTCTTGGTGGGCAGAAGCGTGAACGATTCCGCCACCGATACGCCGATGGTCCTGGCGGCATCGAGCAACTCTACGATCCGGCCATTTGCCGCCATGGGGAAATCTCCATACCCAGGCGAGTAGCGCTCGACGAGCTTCTCGTCCGGAGCGAGCTCCCGGCGTATCTCCTCCTCGCAGCCATCGGTGTATTTCTCCACCGCCGCCGCGCCGATTGCCTGGATGATGAACGCGTCAGCACCAGAAACAACCGAGTGACGGCGCATCAACGCGTCGAAGCCAGTGCCAAGCGTGGTACAGAGCAGATACACGTCAGAGCATCCGACGAGATGTCGATCCAGGCGCGACGAGACAAATGCGACCCGTTCGCGCGCCATACGCCGCCATACCCGCCGTGGATGCATGGCGGCGACTGCGTCTGGCAACAGGGTGTCCACACGGTCCGCCAGCGCGCCTTCGGGCACATTGCGCCCCATGCGCAGGTAGCGGGCTATTTCAGCTACCGACGGCACATGAGGACCCTGAATCATTCGTCACGCTCCGAAAGTTCGAGCCAGCGCGTCTCGGCGGCATCGAGTTCGGCACGCGCCGCCGCCAGTCGTTCTCCCAACGCCACCGCCCGCGCGTTGTCACGCACGTAGACCATGGGATCGGAAAGCGTCTGCTCGGCATCCGCTATCTCGCGCTCCAGGGCGGCAATCGTCTCGGGCAGTGCCTCAAGCTCGCGCTTCTCCCTATAGCTCAGTTTACGCTGCAACTCCTGGACGGAAACGTTCGCCGGCTTCTCCGTTGGCGGCGCGGACTTCGCATCAACTGCGCGTCGGGCCTCGTCGATCCGCTTCAGGAGACGTGCCGCCTCGGCGTAGCCGCCGGCGGAAACGCGCACCTCGCCATCGCCGGCAAGAACGAATGTGGAAGTGACGGTGTTGTCCAGAAACTCGCGATCGTGCGAGACCAGCAGCAACGTTCCCTTGTAGGCCAGCAGCTGCTCTTCCAGCAGCTCCAGCGTCTCGACGTCGAGATCGTTGGTGGGCTCGTCCATCACCAGCAAATTGGACGGCTTCAGAAAGAGTCGCGCCAACAGCAGACGCGCCTTCTCGCCGCCGGAAAGGGCCTTCACCGGGGTGCGCGCGCGCTCGGGAGTGAACAGGAAGTCGGCAAGATAGGCGTAGACATGCTTCTGCACGCCGCCAACCATCACCACGTCGCGGTCCTTCGCCACGATCTCCTTCACCGTGGCCTCACCATCGAGCTGAGCGTGAAGCTGGTCGAAGAAGGCGATCTCCACCTTGGTGCCAAGCGTAACGGCGCCAGAGGACGGAGCCAACGCCCCCACCAGCAGCTTGAGCAGGGTGGTCTTGCCGGTGCCGTTCGCGCCAACCACACCGATACGCTCGCCGCGCAGGACATCGGCGGTGAAGCCGCGGACGATCTGGCGCGCTCCTTCATCGTAGGCAAAGGAAAGATTTTCGATCTTGATCACACGGTCGCCGGAGGCGGCAGCGTTGTCGAGCCGGATCGAGGCCGTGCCAGTGGCGGTGCGCCGCCCGGCGAACTCGAGCCGCAGCTGGCGCAGCGCCTCGACGCGGCCCTGATTGCGGGTTCGCCGCGCCTTGACGCCCTGGCGTATCCATGCCTCCTCCTGGTCGAGCTTCTTCGCCTTCTTCTCCCAGTACGCCGCCTCGTCGGCAATCAGATCCGCCTTGCGCTGCACGAAGGTGCGCCAGTCGCAATCCCAGCCGGCAAGAGAACCTCGGTCAAGATCGTACACGAAAGTGGAGACATTGCGCAGAAATGCCCGGTCGTGGGTGACGAACATAAACGCCGTCTCGCCACGACGACGCATGAACGACTCCAGCCACTCGATCGACTCCACATCGAGATGGTTGGTCGGCTCGTCAAGCAGCACCAGATCCGGCTCGTCTGCCAACACCCGGGCAAGCAACACCCTTCTGCGCATCCCGCCGGACAGTGTGTTGAAAACGGCGTCGGGATCAAGACCGACCTGTGAGATGTACTTTTCCGATAGCGCGATTTCGCGCACAGTTCCAGGACGGTCGTGTGGAACCTTCTGGGCAAGGAACGCGGTCTTGAGCCCCGGCGCGCGGATTATCTCGCCGACATCGGGCTCGAGGATACCGGCGATGACCTTGAGCAAAGTGGACTTGCCCTCGCCATTGCGCCCAGTGACGCACGCACGTACGCCGGATTCGATATTCAACGAAACCCCATCAAGAACGGGGTCTCCACCGAATGCCAGCGAAACGTCATGCAACGAGAGCAGATGCCGCGACATCAGGTCTTGTTGCGATAGGTTATGCGGCCTTTGGTGAGATCGTAGGGCGAAAGCTCGACCTTGACCTTGTCGCCAATTGCAATCTTGATGAAGAACTTCCTCATCTTGCCAGAGATATGAGCCAGAATTTCATGGCCATTCTCCATCTGTACCTTGTACATGGTCGCAGGAAGCACCTTGACAACGGTGCCCTCGACCTCTATCGCTTTTTCTTCGTCTTTTGCCATAAGTTGATTTTACGGAAGTAACAATACCACTCCCACCTGGGAGAAGGTCTCTACAGTATATCAAATATTCCTTCCAAAAGTCAATGTCAATGTGAAAAAAAGATGCAGAATGAAAGATATTTATGGCATCCAAGAAGCGAAATTGATTCTGTCGACAGCCTAAATCTCGTGCAACGAACCGACATTCGCCACATACAACTTATCGGCATACACTCTAATCTCGACAACATCCTTGCCCTTCATCTTCAGATGGTTGACATCAACAATCATGCCCATCGTGTCACGCATCAGATTCGGAACCGTCTCAAGCAAAGACTTCCAATCCGTAACGCCAATCACCTCATTGCCCTTTTTGTCGTCAGCCACTCCGATGAGCATCCGCCCGCCCTCGGCATTTGCAAACCCGCAGATCCACTTGAGGTATTCCTCCCTCCAGCTCTGCTTGTATTCGGTATTCTGATCTTCCTTATTCATCATTCACCTCCACACTTAAATTATACCATCAACTCCTTGTTAAAGTATTTCAAACTCGCGTTCATCTATAAAAGCAAGATTGGCAATGGTCATACTTACATCAATGCAGATCAGTTAGTCGTTGTCCGAATTCACCTTTGTGAGAAGGTCTGCGTAGGACGCGACTTTCTTATAGGTGACGTGGTATTGCACATCCTTTTGGCCGAGCGTTACGAAGAACTTGCTGGCACAGGCGATCTTCGCCTTCTCTATCTCGCGAAGCTGCATGTCGGACATCGAGCCCTTGGTCTCCGCGATAAAGTACATGTGCTTGACCGTGCCCTCCCTGAATGCTATGGCCCAGTCGGGGTTGTAACCGCCGAGCGGAGTCGGGATTGAGAACCCGCCGGGGAGCTTAGCGTAAACCACGACATCGGCAGCTGTATCAAGCTCCTTGGCAAACACCTTCTCCTTCGTCGAATCCGTCATCAGGTAATCATAGATGTGTTTCTGCAACGGCTTCTTGTCATCCCGAATGGGTACCATGTGCGTCGGCAGAATCATCTGATTCTTGGTGAAGATATCCGTGGAATAAGTCTCGTCAAGAACATGATACTGAATGTGTTCCACAATCATCGTCGCCTTTTGCTCGTTGATGATCCGAACACATTCGGCCATGAACTTCTCAGGGTTGTTCTTGAACTGCACGAACCTGGCGGGCAGCATGCCCGAAAGGATGGCTCGTACGGTTTTGCGCGTGAGCATCGTCCCTTCGGCAACCTTGCCAATGAGATCATAGCGCGTCCCCGTATCCGTATAATGCTCATCGACCTTGTGCGACTCGTGCGTTCCAGCGGCAAATACGCTCCCCGATATTTGCTGCGCTTTTCTGACCGTATAAGTCAGCTTCGGGATATC
>JAZRXT010000162.1:0-13747 GCA_045600365.1 Kiritimatiellia bacterium
GGCGAAGGGAGATGTGTCTCCGGCAGAGAATGGGAAAGCCGCGCCGGCGACCGAGAGCCGTGGCGCACCGACGGCGGCGTGTGAGAAGGCGGCGGAGATTCTCGCGGAGGGCGCGGGATCGGTGGTTGCGCTGGAGGCGGCACTCGCGCTGCGGCTCGATCCGGACTGCATCCCCGCGTTGGCGGATCCCGCGTCGGTGCGCACGAAGATGACGGCGCCGCGGATTCTCGACTGGCTGCGACGACGACAATCGGCGTGAATCGTCCAATGGAGCTTCATCAAGGCGGGGAGTTCAAGCGGTCGGGCGAAGTTGGATTTTAGTTCGGAACGATTAACTTCAGAAGCAAAAGCTGTAGATTGGCACAACGGATGAGATGAGATGTGGTGGGGTCTGGAGACTTTGACGGGGGGATGGTGGTGGAAGAGAGATGGATGTGGAGATGTGGGCACGCGGCGAAGAAGATACTACAACGGAAGGGAAAATAAACGGAAGGAAAAATAAACGGAAGGGGAAATAAACGGAAGGGAAAATACGGTGAAATATTCAGATGTGCCCCTCACGTTGAAACACCTACTTGACCTTCACTTTCATGAAGAACGACTTGGCGTTATCAACCGCCGGTGTCGCTGTGAATTTCAACTTGCCATCCTGTGGTTCCGTGAATTCAAGAGCGACGTTCTCGGACGAGAACGCGGCAGAATCAAGCGACTCGGCACCTTCAAGCCCAAAGATTTTTTCTCCTTGTCTATCTTTTCAATTTTGAAACCGCCAAGTCGCACCTCTGCAACTAACCGTCTCTTTGACAACTTCCACGTTCCATAGCGCGACACCACTACTATCCAATAGGTACGATGAACTATTCACAGTGTCGATGCTGCATATTATACCAACCTGACCGACTCATTTCAATACTAAAATTCGCGATAATTGCATGGAATATTCCACCGTCCCCATTTTTATTCGTTTTGCCGATGCGCCATTCAGAAAGTGTCGCTGTGGATCCGCCCATGGCGTATAACCATCTTCTTCATTTTCCAATACATTCCCGGCCTCTGATTTTCTCAATGGCGACGCGCGCGCCGACGACAGCCGCGGGCGGAATGGACTTGCGCCGAAGGAAATCGGTGAAGAACATGCGGGCGAAAAGCGGATCAAAGAGCGAGAGCGCATAGCCGAAGGCGCCCGCACGAGCGCACGATGCCAGTGCGTCGCGCCAGGATAGTCCGCCGGATCGCGGCTGCCCTCGAGAACGGTGCCTTCGGCAAGTTCAAGCGTCACGCCGCTCGGCATGACCAGCCCGCCGGTGCGGTAGACCCCGGCGGGAACGCGGATAACGCCGCCACCGCGATGTCCGGCTTCGTCGAGGGTCGCCGAAAGTCATCGATCCATTCACATCAACTTGTAGCAGGCCCAGGTCGAAAGCGTCTTCGCATCGAAGATCGTGCCGTTACGGATGCCGTCGTCGACCTCATCCTCGGACAAGACGACCGGAAAGACGTTTTCGTCCGGATCCTGGTCCTGCGCGTGCTGGCCGTCCGCAAGCTCGGCGAAATAGATATGGATACGTTCCTCGCAGTAACCTGGCGTGCAGATGATGGTTGTGAGTAAGCGGAGACTCTTCACATCGTAGCCGGTCTCCTCGGCCGTCTCGCGGCGCGCGCCTTCTTCCGGGTCCTCTTCCTTCTCGAGCCCACCGGCAATCACCTCGATCAGCACCTCCTCTGCCGCCTTGCGGTACTGCTTGACAAACACGAACTTGCCGTCGGGACGCCGCGCCAGGATCGCGACGGCGTTTCCGTGGCGAATGACCTCGCGCTTCGCCTTTCGCCCGTCGGGAAGTTCGATGTCGAGCAGGTCGACGCTTATGACCTTCCCCGTATACTTGCGCTCGCACCCTAGCGTCTTCTCCGTGAACTTGTCGTCCATGTCACACCTCGTAGTCCAGGCAAAGGCGAGTTTGCGTGAACGGCCGCACCTTCGCGTTCGCGACGGCAACATGCGCCGGATGGGTGGCGTAGCCCTTGAGCGCGGCCTCGCTCTCGAAGGTCGTGTCGAGCATCGCGTCCGCGTTTGAGCTCGCAAGTCCCTCGATTCGCACCGTGATGTCGACGAGCCCGGGGATCTTCCCCTTCAACCCCTCGAGTCCTTCCTTGATGCCGCGCCTCACGGTCGTCTTGTCGGCGACCTCGTCCTTCAGCTTCCAGAGTATTACATGTTTGACCATTTTCGTTTCCTCAATGACAATCGACTATTCCCTCATTTCCCTGCTTTGCTTCAGATGAACTCGACGCGCGCGCCGTCATGGCGATACGCCGTACGGGCGTAGCGAACCGCCGGCCCGCCGAACATCATCGCGTAGAACGGCGCACCGCGCGGAATGCCGAAGACGTCCGCCACCTCAGGCACCGCGTCAATGATGATGTGCAGGAAACCGCACCAGGTCACGCCCCAGCCGGATCCCTGCGCCAGCAGGTCGAAATACGCACAGGCCGCGTCGCAGTCGACCTGCGGCGTCACGCCCGTCTTCGGATCGCCCTGCACGATCAGCAGATGCGGCGCATGGCGGAAGAACGGATCCAACTCGGGATTCCTGCGGACCGCCGCGACCGGTCCCCGAAGGAAGTCGGGGAGCACCGCCTCCTTCGCCAACAGCAGTTCGACCATCTTCGCACGCAACTCGTCCAGCCGAACCCGCGACGCCACGACCCGAAATGCCAGATTGCGCGCGTTGCAGCCAGTCGGAACAGACTTAAGCGACTCCAGAAGATCAACGATCCGTTCGCGCGGCATGTCCTCCGGCGCGAACTGACGAACGGAGCGCCGCATCATCATGAGACCCCGCATCTGCTCGGCAGACGGTAGCGGCAGCTCCTCCGCAGGGATGCAGTCTGCGGCTGAAACGCCGTTGATCGCCAACGCCCCGACGGGGCAGACCGCCTGGCAATGACGGCAGTTCATGCAGCGGCCCGACTTGTCCGCACACACGGCCGGACGTCCGTCGACCAATGCCAGCACGCCAACTGGACAGTCCGCAACGCACGCGCCGCAGCCAATGCACTTTTCATCAATCTTGAGTTCCATGTTTTGTTCCTTTCTCTTTCAATCCATCCTCTTCCCGGTCAAAGTCAACGAGGAGTTCAATGCCGGAGGGATCAAGCTCCAACCCATGGCTTTTGCCACGGTAGGTCCAGGTGACGGACTGGCGGCGTGGCGTCGCATTGGCGAAAACCACCGCGCGACGATGCGTACCGTCCACCGTTTCGAAAGTCCCCGCGTAGACAGACAGCCCGGCGCGGAATCACCCTCCTCCTGCACAGCGCATTTCACGAACGGCGGCTTCACATGCCGTCCGTGCGCGAGGAACGCCCGCCCTTCACCGCGGTAAAGCGCGATCCAACGAGAGATGAAGCCCTCATAGTGCGCATTTCCCTCGTACCGCGCCTCGCGGACGGAACCATCCGACTCGACGATCTCCAGCCTGAAACCGCCGAGGCGTCCTCGCGCATTGCCAGAGCAATTTACCATCACACGAAGGATGTGTGCCGCCCCTTCCGGCATCGTGAACTCACGACTGATGTGCCTTTTGCCATCTGCCGTCCCCGGAAAGGCGACATGATCGGAATAGAGCGACTTCAGGACCGTCCAGAAATAGCCCGATGGCCATGGATAGGGATGAACGCCCGCGGCGCGCATCTCTGACATCAGCGCCTTCATCTCGTCGTCGCTCGGATGGCAGGGATAGTAGTCAAAACCAATCCAGGTGTCATGATGCTCCCAGCCACAGAGCACGGCCACGGTCGGCACGCCCGCATGGCACTTTTGAAGATAGTGATGCAGCCAGTCCCGAATGCGCTGCGGGTGGTCGAACCAGGCCTCGTGCGTGAACATCGTGAGCACCGGCGCGTCACGCATCCAGACCGGCAGGTCGGTGCGAGCGGGGATCGGTTTTGCGCACCAGCGCTGCTGCGACGCCCATTCGCGGTAGATGTCGGCGCCGTCATGCCAGGTCGCCGGTTCCGCCGGAGTTCCCTCGAAGGCGGCGAGCGTCACGTCGTAGGGACGAGACGACGTGCCCGGTTCCCAGACACGCGTCGTCCAGCTCACGAGAAAGCCATCGTCGGTGCGGACGGCATGGAACGTCTTCGGGGCACCCTCTGCGTCCTCGGCCGCGATGACGAGGCCGGCGGCGGGATCGTAGAACTCGGCGAACTGCACAGTGAGCGAACCCGGAAAGGAAAGATGGATACCCCATTCCTTGACGGCGGGATTCGCCGGATGGCGTATGACCGCCTTGCCGACGTTGGAGCCGCTCTTGAACACATCGCCGGAAAGGAAGGCGTCGTCCTCGGCCGACGCGCCGATCGACCGCGTCAGCATGAGCCGCGGATAATCGGCGGACGAAAGCGCCCACCCAGAGCGCGTCACGGTCGAAAGCCCGAAACGGATCCGCTTACCATCCTTCCCTCCACGAACGTGGCAGACCACCCGTTCAATCGGCAGGTCCGCAGCGAACTCCCCATAGACGATCTCCACGCCATCCGCCACGGTCTTCACGTCGACTTTCCGCGCCGCTGCGGAATCGACGTACTTCATCGCCATGAAATCGTCCTCGCGCGTGAAGCCGAGCCGGAAAAGCTGCGTTGACCGGCGTCCGCCCAGCTCGACATCGCCTGGGGTGGCGAGACGAACAACCTCTCCCCGTTCGCTCACCATCATCCGCAAGGTCGCGGAG
Source organism: Kiritimatiellia bacterium (assembly GCA_045600365.1). Classification (GTDB taxonomy): domain Bacteria; phylum Verrucomicrobiota; class Kiritimatiellia; order RFP12; family UBA1067; genus RUG572. Next base: position 4,734 of record JAZRXT010000162.1, read on the forward strand.
GACACCTCCTCCTGAGAGCCGGATGCGGTTTCGAAGTTCGAAAACAGAACGAAAGCAAGCAATCCGGCGATCAGCCTCATCTCACCCCTCACATTCCCCGCGCCACCTGCGAGACCGTTCCCATCGGCACCTTCGCCTCACGCAGCCAGGCGGCGAATTCGCGCGTCTTCGCCAACCATTCGGCTCGACCGCCGGGCAGGCGCCTCGTCCACTGGTGGCTGATGTAGTAGTAGGGCCGTCCCTGGGCCATCGCCTTCGCCACGTTCGCCTTCACCTTCTCGATGTCAGGTTGCTGGTCGAAGTAGTCCCAGCCAGGACGGAACGCCCAGCGGCGCTTCAGACCGTCCTGATTCGCACCGCAGCCAGGAATCGGGGGACTGTCAACGCAGGCATCGGCGCCAATGTAGCCGAATTCATCGCCGTACACCTCCTTGAGCCGACGCCAGTCGAGAAACGCCTCCCATCCACCGGGCTGAATCCAGAACGTGGGCCGGGGCAGACCGTATTTATCGAAGATCCTGCGCGTAAGCGCCGCCTGGTCACGCCGCAGCTCCTTCGACGTGGTTATCGCCTGCTGGTCGAGCAGGATGAACTCACGCTCGGAAACGTCCTCGCGCACGTCCCTACCCCAGAAGTCGGCCACGGGGCGGCTGTCATCATCGCTTTTCCGCACACCATAACCCTTCGTCACGTCGGCCGCGTCGAAGAACTTGCGGCTGAATGTCAGTCGCTTGAGCGCCTCAGGAGACAATCCCTCCAGCTTTCCCTTCACGATCGACGCCCTGAACTTGAAGGCGCTCGGATGCGAGAGATTCAACTCCGGACGGCACCGAACGGTTCGGGACGCCTCGTCGACCTGGGCCACATACGGGCGGCTGCGTCCCGCCGCGAAGCTCTCCGCATCGGGATACGTGATGCGGAACATCGCGTGCTGCGGAGTGTGGTCCATGATCTCGTGTCCGCGCGCCGCCAGTTCCCTCAGGCATTCCACCTGCTTCGCATTCAGCGTCGAGGCGCAGACGGCGAACGAGCAGCGGAGGCCCTCCTTCTCGAATATCTCCGCCACCTCGTTCCACTCCTCCGGGCTCTTGTTGTCGTCGAAGCGCATGGCGAAGAGGCGGGGTTTGCGCTCTACCGTGTTGCCGCCCTCGAAGGTGCGGGTGGCGGTGTCGGGCCGGAACTTGCCGGCGTCGTCGCGCAGGGCGTATGGTGCCGTTCCATCGAAGACGATGCGGTTGTTACTGAACGCCAGACGATCGCCGTTGAACGCATACCACGTGCACCCGCGTGGATTGACGAACTCGTTGTTCTCCACGAGGATGCTGTTGATGACGTCACCGCTCGGAATCACATCGGCGGCGGCGCCCTTCGCAAGGCGCGCCTCGACGTCGGCCTTGAGCTGCGCATCGGCGATCGGGCAGGACTCGCGCTCAGGCCATCCGCGGTGGTCGGGCACCCGCACGCCGGTGAATATCTGCGAGGACACGCCGTTGACGGTGTAGAAGTCGGCGCAGTTCTTGAACAGGCAGTTGCGCACCACCACGTTGGTGCAACCGGTTCCCTCGCACCAGACGTTGTAGGTGTAACAGGTCTGGAAGCGAAGCGGCGAGCCGAGCGTATCCTCGAAGCGACAACCGTCGAATGTGACGTTCGAAGCGAGGATCAGGTTGCGCGCCCACGGGGTCTTGTGGAAGAGGCAGTTCTTGAAATACAGGTGCTCGGTCGAGTATTCGCGGTCGAAGAGGACGAAGAACAGCCCGGTCTGCTTCGGAAGGGGACGGTCGAAGGTGAAGGTGTGCCTGTCCATCGCGACTATCTTGCCCCGCCAGCCGGTTATCGCGTAGTTCTCCTGGCGGAGCTCGATTTCGTGGCCGACCTTCGCCCCGAGGTAGGGCGTGCCGAAGTTGTTGACGACCTGCACCTTGTTCGAGGCGACCGTACGCGCGATCGTCGAGCAGTCGTGAAAGTTCACCGAATCGTCATTGTGCATCGACCATTCGCAGTTCGTCAGCTTCACATAGCCGAGGCAGCGGCCAACATGCGTACCGTCGGAAGTGGCAGTGACACTGCGGCGATAGGCACCGCCGGCGCCGTATGCCTTCACCTCGGCGGGGTCGGGCGGGGCGAGACGGAAGTTGTCGAGCCACGTGTACTGGGCGGTGCCGCCGATGCCCAGGCCATGACCGCGGCAACTCCAGAGACTGTAGTTTCTGAGCGTGAAGTGACGGTTGGAGTCGAGATGCACACCGCCCATTCCGTAGTAGTAGTGGCTCAGAGAGAAGACGCCGCCAATGTTGAAACCACGGCACGCCCCGCGGTTGCGGATAGGATTATTGCCGCCCGTGCCCAAACCGCCGCCCTGCGAACGATCAGCCATCGGCACGTACACCCACACCCGCAGCTTGTTCGGGGCTATCCATTCGTTGCGGCTGCCGAAGAGGCCGGGGGCGGTAGCGATGTAGCAGCGCGCCCCCGAACCATCCATGCGCGCGTTCGAACCGTCCGCGTTCATCGGCATCACGAGCTGCAGCGGCACTGGATTCGGATAGAACGGATGGCGGTCGGGACCCATCAGCTCGAAGTCGACGTACGACTCGTTGTCCCGTTCGTCGACGTGCTTGTTCACGCACCTCGCGAGAAAACCGAGTGGATTGACCGCCCAGTCCCAGTCACTTTTGACGTTCTCGACGCGCACGCGCTTGCAGTTCTTCGCGAGGAGGCAGGGACCGGAGCCCTCTGGCGACGTGGATTCGGGGTGGTGCTTCTTCGCGTCCCAGTCGTTGGGATGCTTGCGCCAGAAGAGAAACAGCGAATCACCGCCATCAAGGACGAAGTCCTCCAGCCCGTCGATGACGATGCCAGACGGACCATGGCACTTGTAGGTGCCCTTCTTCACGACGAGCTTCGACGCCTTGACGCGGCGGCACTCGGCAATCGCGCGGTTAAGCGCGGCGGCATTGTCGGGATTGTCCGGCGACACGCCGAAGTCCTCCGCCTTGAGCACGGGTCCGCCGGTCTGGCGCGGCTGCTCGACCTCGAACTCGGAACAACCGGTCGGACGGGCCGCGGCGCATGGATGCATGAATGAACAAACGGACAGGGTAAATGCCAAGACTTTTCCGTACATACTGTTCTCTCCTGGTTCTAGTTGACAAAGACGCAGACAATCGTGTAGTTGTCGCCGGCTCCGGCGAGGCGCACATCCTCGGCAATGCGGTTCACCGCCTCCTCCGGGGTGGACGAACGGCGGAGCGAGCAGAGCAGCTCGCCGTCAGAAAGCATGTCGTGCACGCCGTCCGAACAGAGCAGATACCTATCCCCCCTGGCCACATCGACGCGATGCCACTCGAGACGCGCGCGGAACTCGGTGCCGACGGCGCGCGTAAGCACATGCGAGAGGGGATTGCGCCTACTGGCCATCGAGCGCAGCTGGGAATCCGCCGGCATCGCCCGGCCCACCTCGTGCCCGATCGTATGGTCGCCGGTAAGTGCCTGCAGCCGGCCGCGGCGAAGGCGGTAGAGGCGGGTGTCGCCGGCATGGAAGACAGCTGCCCTGCCGTCGCGGTCGCGGTCGCAGACGAGCCCCACCACCGTGCAGCCCATGGACCGGTAGGCCTTCTCGCGGGCGTAGGCACGGATGCGGTCGTTCGCCGCTCCGACCGCAGCGGCCAGATTGCGCAGCAGCCGGGGGAATGGAGTGGAGTCGGCAACTGCGCCCCGCAGCGCCTCGCACGTCCAGGCGCTGGCCAGTGCGCCCCCCTGCCCGCCGCCCATTCCATCGGCAACGCACCAGAGGAGACGGCGGGTGAGCTCCAGGCAGGAGTCCTGGTTGTCAGGCCGCACCAGTCCGCGGTCGGTAACGGACGCGGACGTGAAGCTGATTGGCTTCTGCCATCTTCTGAACAGAAATTCGAACATGCTCATTTGCGATATCGGTGGCTGGACTTTACCCGCGTGGTCTCGACGCGGGCGCGTTCATCGCGCAGACGGCAGTAGGCCAGCCAGCGCTCGGGCGAGAGTTCGCCCGCGGCAAGCGCCGCCTTGACGGCGCAGCCCGGCTCGGTGTCGTGGCGGCAGTCGGAGAATCTGCAGCCGGCGAAGTAGCGCTCGACGTCGCTGAAGGCGTCCTTCATTCCCTCGCCGGCGTCAATCACGCCGAATTCGCGCATTCCGGGCGTGTCGATCACCATCGCCCCGCACGGCAACATCACCAGCTCGCGCTCGGTGGTGGTATGGCGGCCTCTGGAATCGCACTCACGGATGTCAAAAGTGGGCATCACGTCATCGCCGGCCAGGGCATTGACCAGCGAACTCTTGCCAACGCCGGACGATCCGGTGAAGGCGAGGGTGCGACGTGGCTGCACATAGCGAGCCAGTGCGCCCATGCCACGTCCAGTTCGCGACGAGACGGCGAGCACCGGCACGCCCGGCGCCGCGGCCGACGCCTCCGCCACCAGACGACGCTCTTCCGACTCATCGACCAGATCGCACTTCGTCACCAGCACTGCGGTCTCGGCGCCAGAGGAACGCACCAAAGACAGGAACCGCTCCATCCGCCGGACCGAGAAGTCGAGGTTGGCCGACATCAGGAAGAAAAGCGAATCGAAATTCACCGCCACGGTCTGCATGCGCCTGCCGTTCGAAGCCGGGGCGGGCCGCTCGAAGGAGGACGAGCGCGGCAGTAGCGAGAGAATCCGGCCCTCGTCGGACGGATTCCACTTCAGGACGACGAAGTCGCCGGTAGTGGGGAGAACCGCCCCGAGTTCGGCGCGGAATGCCGAGGACTTGGTGCGCACCAGGCACTCGCCCTGGTCGCAGATCACACGATAGTAGTCGCCATGCGTCGCGATGATCCGAGCCGGAACCGACGCTGGCGGCAGGGTGGTGCGCTCGCCGCGATATCCCCAATCCTCGATCACGACTTGCGCTCGGCGCCGATGGCGCGCACCATGTATGGCCAGTACACTCGCGTGTACACGGCGCAGGAGTACACATTCAGCGCGATGAGAAACACCTCGATCGCGTAGACCACCCCCAGAAACGGCGCATTGCATTCCGCCGACAGCAGGTGGTGAAAGGCGAGATATAGGTAGATCACGCCGGCGGCGGGGAAGGAGAGCGCGGTGCGCACCTTGCCCAGCCACATTGCACTCACATCGGCATGGTAGGCCGACGCCACCGCACGCAGGAAGGTAACCCACTGGTCGCGCAGAATGTAGAGCACGGTGAAGATCAGCATCAGGCAGGCGTGCAGAGCGCTCTCGTCCTGCTCGCCAATCAGCCACAGCAGCGTGGGGAAGCTGACGATGAAAAACACCTTGTCCATCAGCGGGTCGGCGAGCTTGCCGAAGGTCGACACCACGTTCCACCGCCTGGCGAGCAAGCCGTCGAAGAGATCGGATATGCCGGCGAAGAACATCATCGCCAGCGCGGCGACCGAACACCACACGCTGCCGAACCGCTGGGCGCCCACGGCCAACGCCATGAACGCGAAGATCAGCGGCACACGGGAGAAGGTGAGCGCGTTGACGAAATACGACTTGGCGCTATGGCTCATTCCCCAGCCGCTTCCCCTTCGCCCTCAGCCGCATTTTCGCCCTCTGCCGCCTCGGCAGCAGTGTCGGGGGCGTTGGCGGCAACCTCGATTCCCTCGATGGTGCAGGTGAGTTCGGAATGGAAGGCGGCGGCGCGGTTGCAGAGATTCTTGAGCTCGCCGATGCTCTCGGCAAGCGCGGCGATCCTCGCCAGCAGACGTTCGCTGGTGGCGTTGGCCTCGGCCAGTTCCGCCTCGAGCAGCTCGCATCTGGTCTCAGCCTTCTGCAGATTGCGGCGCGTGGCGAAGAGCTGCTTGAGTATCTCGCCCGGCTCAATGTCGAGATCGTCGATCTTCATGCCGGTGGGAATCGGGACGAGCACGCTCTCGCCACAGTTCACGCATTCGATCTGCAACCCGGCGCCACGATAGTCGATGGCGAGGTTGTGCCCGCAGTGGGGACAGTCAAATACGATGTCCGTATCACGGATTTCGGTGCCGTCATCCTCTTCGACGACGGCTTCGTTTTCGATGATCTCTTCTTCGGCCATGATGGTAGTCTCCTTTGGTTAACCTATATTATACGAAAAAAGAGGCCGATGCGCAAGCACCGACCTCTTTTTTTTCGGCCTTCAACCGAGTTGATTTTAGGCCTTGATGACCTTGCCGGCCTTCAGGCAGCGGGTGCAGACCGTCTTGCGGCAGGTGTTGCCCTTGCCGTCGGAGACGCGCACGGTCTGAAGGTTGGGAAGGAAGCGGCGCTTCGAGATGCCCGTCGTATGCAGGCCGATGCCGCCCTTGTACTTAGGCGAACCCTTGCGGATGATCGACCGGCCGGCCGCGGGGCCCTTGCCGCAGATTTCACATTTCCTGGACATTTCAGATATCCTTTCTTCGAGAAGTTACTTGTTTTCCTCGGGCTGCCATTCCATGCCGCTGAACGCGTCCGCAAAGGCATTGCCGAACTGGGTCGCCCCAGCGTCCTTGGAACCGGAGGTCATGGTGCCCTCGCCATCGGCGGCGGCGGCGGCCTCGAGCTCGCGGACCTGCTCCTCGGTCATGTTGATGTCCTTGATCGACAGACCGATGCGGCGCTCGCCACGATCGACCTTGATCACGCGCGCCTCGACCTCATCACCCTCCTTGAGAGCATCGCGCACCTTCTCGATGCGCTGGTCGCTGATGGCGGAGATGTGCACCAGGCCGTCTACGCCGTCCTCGAGCTCGACGAACGCGCCGAACGAGGCGACCTTCGAGATCTTGCCCTTGACGATCGCGCCAACCTTGTACTTCGACGAGATGTCGGCCCACGGATCGGTCTGCGCCTGCTTGAGACCGAGCGAAATGCGCTGGTCCTTGGGGTTGACCTCGAGCACCACGGCCTCCACCAGCTCGCCCTTCTTGAGGCAGTCCTGCGGATGCGTGGGACGACGGGTCCAGCTCATGTCGGTGACATGGACCATGCCGTCGATGCCCTCCTCGAGCTCGACGAACGCGCCGTAGCTCGTGAAGTTGCGCACCTTGCCCTTCACGCGGCTGCCGACCGGATAGCGGTCCTGCACCGTGTCCCAGGGGTTGGGCTGCGTGTCGCGGATGGAGAGGGCGACCTTCTGCTCCTTGGAGTCGACCTCCTTGACGGACACCTGGATCTCGTCGCCGACATTGAGCATGTCGGACGCGCGGGCCACGTGCTTGGTCCAGGAGAACTCGCTGATGTGGACAAGACCCTCGATGCCGGGGGCGATCTCGACGAACGCACCGTAGGCGGCGAGATTGACGACCTTGCCCGAGACGCGGGCGCCGACCGGGAACTGCTCCTGAATGGAGTTCCAAGGGTTCTCCGTCATTTCCTTGAGGGAGAGGGAGATGCGCTCGCGGTCGCGGTCCACGTCGAGGGCCTTGACGTCGATCTCCTGCCCGACCTCAAGCATGTCGGACGCGCGCGCCACGCGCTTCGTCCAGCTGAACTCGCTGATGTGAACAAGTCCCTCGTTGCCAGGCGCAATCTCGACGAACGCGCCGTAGGCGGCGAGATTGACAACCTTGCCGGCAACGCGGGCGCCGACCGGGAACTGGTCCGCAATCGTGTTCCAGGGATTCTCGGTGGTCTGCTTGAGACCGAGGGAGATGCGCTCCTTCTCGCGGTCGACGTCGAGCACCATGACCTCGAGCTCCTGACCAACGGCCAGCATTTCGCTCGGATGCTTGATGCGGCCCCAGCTCATGTCGGTAATGTGCAGGAGGCCGTCGATGCCGTCCAGGTCGATGAACGCGCCGAACTCGGTGATGTTCTTGACATGGCCCTTGCGCAGCTCGCCCTTCTGCAGCGAGGCGAGCAGCTCGGCGCGCTTCTCGGCCTTGTTGCCCTCGATGAGCTCGCGGCGGCTAATGATGATGTTCTTGCGCTCGTTCGAGATCTTGATTACCTTGAACTCGAACGTCTGGCCAATGTAGGGGGCGAGATCGCGCACCGGAGCGGTGTCGACCTGCGAACCGGGCAGAAACGCCTCGATGCCGTCGACGTCGACGATGAGACCGCCGCGCACGGAGCTTGCAACCGTGCCCTTGACCACGTCGTCCTGGTGGATCGTATCCAGCACACGCTGCCAGCGGATATGATCGTCGGCCGACTTCTTGGAAAGCTTGACCATTCCCGTCTTGTCATCCTCGAGCGCGAGGATCATGACGGAGTACTTCTGACCGGGCGCGAGCTCGGAGTCCTTGCCGAACTCGTCGGCCGGGACGATGCCCTCGGACTTGTAGCCGATGTCGACGAACACGTCGTCGCCCTTGACTGTCGAGATCTTTCCCTCGACGATGGACCCCGTGTGATAACGGACGTCCTGCACCGAATTCTCCTCGTTCTTCAGAAACTCGGCAAAGATAGCCGACTTCTCACTGGGAGCGGTGGGTTTGCGTATAGCCATTTTTGTTTACTTAGGTTTGTTGCGAACGCGGTTTTCAGCCGTGCCTTCCCCGTTATTGGGCGAAGGAAAGAATATTATACCAAAAAAAAAGTCTCTTGTGAACCCACAAAATGCGATTTTTTAAGTCCGCTTGAGGGCGGACGCAAAGGCACCGTCATGACCACTTTCAAATGGGACGGACTCGCGGCGGGCCACTTCGCTGAAATCGGGATGGGCGGCAATGAACGCCTCGATGCGCACGGCATTCTCCTCGGGCTCGTTGGAACAGGTGGAATACACCAGAAGCCCCCCCGGGGCAACGTGTGCCGCCGCAGCCTCAAGCACCCTGCCCTGCAACTCCGCCAACTGGCGCATGTTCGCGTCGCTCCAGCGCCAGCGGGCGTCGGGACGGCGACGGAGCACCCCGGTGTTGGAACACGGAGCGTCTACGAGCACGCGGTCGAAGAGCTCGCTCCCGACGGCGGCCACGCACTCCACGCGATCAAGCCGCAGGCGCTTCAAGTTCCCGCGCAGACGCTCCAGACGCTTCGGATTGACCTCCTGGGCGACCAGGC
>JAZRXT010000163.1:0-2898 GCA_045600365.1 Kiritimatiellia bacterium
AGCTCGCATAGAACTTGAGCGCCTTGCCGCCCGGCGTGGTCTCGGGATTGCCGAACATCACACCGATCTTCTCACGCACCTGGTTCGTGAAAATGCAGAGCGTCTTCGTCTGCGCCAACACGCCCGTGAGCTTGCGCATAGCCTGCGACATCAACCGCGCCTGCAGACCCATGTGCGAGTCACCCATGTTGCCGTCGATTTCCGCCTGCGGCGTGAGTGCGGCCACGGAGTCCACGACAATCACGTCGAGCGCACCCGACTTGCAGAGCTGCTCGCAGATCGAAAGCGCCTCCTCGCCGGAGTTGGGCTGCGAGACGAGCAGATTGTCAAGATCGACGCCGATCTTCTTGGCGTAGCCGGGATCCAGCGCGTGCTCGGCGTCGATGAACGCCGCCACGCCGCCCGCCTTCTGAGCGTTCGCCACCACGTGGAGCGCCAGCGTGGTCTTGCCGGAAGATTCCTGGCCATAGCATTCGACGATGCGCCCGCGCGGCAGCCCCCCGACGCCAAGCGCCAGATCCAGCGAAAGCGCCCCCGTCGATATCACCGGAATATCCGCGTGCTCCTGCCCGCCGAGGCGCATGATCGAAAGTTCACCGAATTCCTTCTTGATCTGCGAAAGCACCGCCTCCAGCGCCGTGTTGGATTTACCCGCGGCGTCGGCACCCTTTTCCTTCTTGTCTGCCATTTACTCTCTCCTTGGAATCTACTCTTTTTTTATGTTTTAGATGATTATATCACAGTCCGGGGCCTTGGGCAACCGAAAAATGCATAAATCGTAGCTACGAATCGGCAAGGCAGCCTTCATACAGCGCGAGGACAAGGCGTATCCCGGCCGCGCAGGCATCGGGATCGTTCTGCTTGGCGGCTACATTCAGCAGCAGCGCGGCGTCATTGAGCTCCATCGCCCCGATGCTGCGCGCGAATCCGTAGATCTTGTGGGTGACGACGCGGATCACCTGCACATCGGGCGGATTCCCAAGCGCGCGAAGCTCCTTCACGCACTCGCCGAACGACTGCATGAACGTGTCGAGGAAGTCCTTCATCTCTGCCTCGTCGGTGATGCCGAGCGTCTCCCCGACGTAGCGTCTCACTTCCGCGATCATGTTGATCCGCGCCCTTCCGGCACCACCATCCGCTCCCGGTCCCATGTTCCTGTCGTCCATTTCACGTTCCTCCCGATTAGACGCCGGCGATCTCTACAGCGTCACTCCATCCTTGAACACGGCGATTGCGCGCTCGCCGTTGACCTCATTGCGGGCCGGCTCGCCACCGGCCGTGGCCAGCACCTTCGCGGCGAATGCGTCCACGTCGCCGTCCGCCATCGCGTCCCAGTCGATCCAATGGCGCTTGGCCGCCGCGAGCGTGGTGTTGCTCGCGATCTTGAGCGTGGGCACCACGGTGCCGAACGGGGTGCCCCGTCCTGTCGTGAACAGCACCAAATGGCAGCCCGCCGCCGCCAGCACCGCCGCCGACACCAGATCGTTCCCCGGCCCCGCCAGCAGCGAGAGGCCCTTCCGGCGCACCCGGCCGCCGTACCCGAGCACGTCCTCGACCGGGGCGAAGCCGCCCTTCTGCACGCAGCCGAGCGACTTGTCCTCCAGCGTCGTTATCCCCCCCTCCCGGTTTCCGGGCGAGGGATTCTCGCTGCACGGCTGGCCGTGGCTCGCGTAGTAGTCCTTGAAGCCATTGATCATCCCCACGCAGCCGTCGAACACCTCGCGGGTGCGGCAGCGCTTCATCAGCAGCGTCTCGGCCCCGAACATCTCCGGCACCTCGGTGAGAACCGCCGATCCGCCGCGCGAGAGCAGCCAGTCGCTGAACCTTCCCACAAGCGGGTTGGCGGTGAGCCCGGAAAAGCCATCGGAGCCGCCACACTTGAGCCCAACCACCAGCTCCGAGGCCGGCACCATCACGCGCTCGCGCGGCCTGAGCGTCTCCAGCTCGCGCAGCAGCGCGAGCCCGCGCTCATACTCGTCGCCGGGATCCTGCGCCCTGAGCCAGCGCAGATTCACCCTGCACGAGGCATCGGCGGCGATGCGCGCGAGAAAGGAATCGAGCGTGTTGTTCTCGCACCCCAGCGCCACCACCAGCACGCCGCCCGCATTGGGATGGCGCGCGAGCGCCGCCAGCAGTTCTGCCGTGCGCTCGTGGTCCTCGCCCAGCTGCGAACATCCGTAGGGGTGCGTGAGCGCCACGCCGCCGCAGGCGGCCGCCAGACGCTCCGCCAGGTGGTTGACGCAGCCCGTGGTGGGAATGACCCAGATGTCGTTGCGGATTCCGATTCTGCCATCCGCACGGCGATATGCCGGGAACTGCGGCGCCTCGCACGGCGGCAGATCGGCGAAGTCGGGCTCGTAGACGTAGGCCCGCCCCCCGACGAGCGCCGTGGCGAGGTTGTGCACGTGCACGTGCTCGCCGGGCGCGATCCCGCAGCGGGCGCGGCCAATCGGCATGCCGTACTTGATCACGTCCTCGCCGGCGGCGATCGCGCGCAGCGCGTACTTGTGACCGTCTTCGCGCACCTCCACGTTGTCGGACGGATGGAGCGTCATCTCGGACCCCTACCAGATTATGTCGGCGGCGGCGAACACCGGGCCATTGACGCAGCAGCGCGCGTTGAACGGCCTGCCGTCGGGCCCCTTTATCTGCTGGATGCAGGCGAAGCACGCGCCCACGCCGCAGATCATGTGGCGGTCCATCGAAATCCATCCCTTGGAGCCGGTGCCGTTGGCGCGCATGGCCACCGCCTTCAATAGCCCGTCGGGTCCGCACGTGAACAGCTCGAATCGGCGGCCGCTCTCGCGCAGCGCGGCCAGCTCGTCGTCGAGCGGGTCGGTGACGAAGCCCTTCGTCCCGGCCGAACCGTCGTTCGTCGCAACCCTCGCCTCGACGCCG
>JAZRXT010000164.1:0-60761 GCA_045600365.1 Kiritimatiellia bacterium
CGACAGGGTCGCCGCGAGCATCGCCGAGACCATGAGCCCGAGCGCGCCCGGCGGCAGGAGCTTCGTGCAGAGCGTGAGGTACGCCTCCTCGGGATTGATCCCCGGCAGCATCTGGCGCGCGGCGATCGCCGGCAGGAGCGCGAAGATCGGGAAGACGAAGAGGAGCACCGCCGTGAGGAGCGCCATCTTGACGGCGCTTTTCTCGTCGGACACGCTCGTCAGCCGCTGGATGAACGCCCAATGTCCATTGTACTTGATGAAGACGATGAGGTAGTAGGCCGCGAGGAAGAGGAACGAGCCGCGGCGTCCGTTGAAGAAATGGAAATGGTCCGGGAGTGCCGTCCGGAGAGCGCCGAGTCCCCCAACCGCGTTCAGCGAGAGAACCAGCATCACCACGGCGGCGGCGAAGAGGATTCCGCACTGGATGAAGTCGGTGACCAGGACGCTCCAGAGTCCGCCGAAAAGCGAATATGCGAGGACGATGACGACGCCGAGCCAAATGCCGGCCGAGAGCGGTATCCCCAGGAGAACGCTCGCGATGAGACCGAGCGAGTAGAGCCGCACCATGTTGTCGAGAATCCGGAACGCGACGCCGCACCAGCCGATGAACTGCCGCACGCCCTGCCCGTAGCGGCGCTCGAGGTATTCCACCGGCGTCGTCACGCCCGCGCGCTGCCAGCGCCAGGCGAAGACCCACGCGCCGATGACGACGGCGGGCACGGTCGACCAGAAGACGAGAAACGCGACCAGACCCTCCTGATAGGCGACGCCGGCGTGGGCGATGAAGACGAATGAGCTGATCATCGCCATGTACGAGCTCACCGCACCCATCCACCAGGGAACACGCTTTCCGCCCGAGAAGAAGTCGCCCGAGCTCTTGACGAACTTGGCCATGAACAGGCCCGTCAGCAGCATCGACGCGAAGTAGAGCCCGATGACCAGGCAATCCCAGGTCTGCAACGGCGTCTCGACGTTGAGACTCATGGGCCTCACTTGTCCTTCAGCTTGAGAACGGACCTCTCCGCCAGCAGGCACGGCGCGTCGTAGAACGGCACGTCGCGGAACGTGACCTTGCCGGCTTCGGCGGACATGCGGTCCTTCGGAAAGGCGTAGACCCGGCCGGAGATGAGATCGACCCAGACCGGCTCGGCAGGCACGGGTCCGTCTAAAACAAGCGTGACCGGACGCGTCTCAAGGGATTCGGTAGGATAGACCTTGCGCACAAGGCCCTGGTTGTCCCAGAACGCGGCAAGTGGCTTGCCACCATCCTTCGTGCGCCAGGCGTAGAGCGACAGATTAGTCACCGACGCCGTGAACGGGCAACACGCACCCGCAAGCAGCTCGAGCGAATCGTCGAAGACGCTCACCATGTTCTGGACGGCCCGGTAACTCTTCTTCACGCCGATCACCTTGCAGTCGAGGTCGGTCGCGAGAAGGCCCTTCGCATTGTGAATGCCCTTGTCCTTGTAGCAGATGTCGGCGATCGTGAAGACGGACGACTCCGCGCCGTTGCCGATGTCGCCCACGTAGCGGCGGAGGTTCCACTTCGCCTGCGAAAGCTCCGTCCAGTCGTGATCCTTGAGCGCATAGCCGGTGAGCCGCTTCGACGGTGCGCCCTGTTCGCCCTGGAAGAGCTTCAGGTGGGGGGCGAGACGCGCAACGATCGCCCCCCATGCCCGGGGCACGCCCTGCCCGCAGTCAGGGTTAGGCACGTAGCCGTGGTAGACGACCCAGGTGAAGAGCTTCGCATCCTCCCCCATCGCGGCGAGCGAGGCCTCGAACTTCGCCGGCTTGCAGCTCGCGTAGCCGAACGCACCGATGCGGGCCGTCGGGATGACCGACTTGATGACCTTCGCCGTGCGTACGTTCTGCCGGGCGATCACCTCGGGCGTCGCCTGCAGCTTGCCGGTGTCGGGTTCGTTCCACATGAGGAAGTCCTCGACGCGTCCCTTGAAATGCTCCCCAAGGGCCTTCACCCACGCCTCCCAGGCAGTCCACTGCGCTTCCGTCCAGTCCTGGAACCTTTTGTCGTTGCCGTAAAGCGGGTTGCCGTAGTCGGTCTCGAGAACGCTGCGAATGCCGCGTTCGGCGGCGTAGTCGACCACATGGTCAAGCCAGGCGAAGTCGTACTTGCCCTTCTCCTTCTCGCACTTCGCCCAGCCGCACTGCAGGCGGATGCGCTTGATGCCGAGCGGCTCCAGGTAGTCCTTGTACGAGTCAAAGTCGGTGAAGTCACGGTCCAGCGTCTCGCACCCGAGCATCCACGGTTGAGCGCGTTCAACGCGCGTACCCACGCTCTGCAGAGTTCCCAGCAACGGCATATCGACCTTCAGGCTGCGCTCCAGCACCTGACCGTCCGCGACAAGGCGTTCGCGCAGGCAGGCGTAGGAGACATCCTGCACGATGCCGTTCCCGTCAACGGCGAGCGCGGCCGCGGCGCCAGCCGCCTGGCCGAGTGCGAAGAAGACAGGCTCCATGCGGATCGAACCGAAGGCGATGTGCGATGCGCTCATGCAGACCGGCACGAGGAGGTTCACGCACTCGCTGCGCTTCGGTATGATCGCCCCGTAGTCGATCGGGTATGGCTTGCCGCCGCCCACCTCTACGTCACCCTCGTTGTGCACAAAGCCATCGGCGCCAACATAGCGCCGCACGTGGTGCGAGTCCATCTGATATGCCGCCATCGCAATCGGCCGCGACACGGTTGCCTCGCCGCGGCAATGCTTCTCGGTCATCACGGTTTCGCCGACGAGACGGCGCGCCTCGCGCACATAGAGCTGGCGCTGCCAGCCATCGCCGAATCCGTCTGCAAACTCATCACGGCAAGTGCCCCACCGCGAGACCTCTTTGCGGACTATCTCCGGGACGCGCGGATGGTTCGCAAGCGACCACATGAGCCCACGCTGGTAGTCGAGATGCGCCCTCTGCATGCGGTCACGCTCGGCGTACGACGCCTCAGGCCAACCGTGGTTCTGGCCAATGAAGTCCGTCGAGACGCCCGTGCGGTTGTTGGTGTCGGTCTTGCGGTTCGGCATCTTCGAGTTGATCCAGGGTTGGCCTGCGAACTTCTTCTCCGCCTCCAGATTGCGGAACAGAAGCTCGTAGTTGCGCTCGTCGTAGAAATCGGGCTTCGCAAAGGGAATGCGATTTGCCTCGACGTCGGTAAGACACATGCGGTAGCAATACGACTGTACGCGACGATCCCCCGTTCCGATCTCGCCCATCGGCTCCTTTTCGATACCGGGGAGGAGTCCCGAGCTGGGATCGCCCGGCTTCACGTATGGCGACACCCCCGCATTGAGATGGTGGTAGCCCTGCTTCGGCTGGGCGCCGTCGAGCGTTTCGCCGTAGACGGAATTGTCCTCGCGGCCGATGAAGGCGCTTACACCCGCTGCCGCCATCAGATCGCCCTCATAGGTGGCATCGACGAACACCTTGCCGCGATAGACGTCGCCAGACAGCGTCCGGAATGAAACAATGCGGCCATTCTTCGTCTCGACGCCGCCGGCGCCGCGGTCCAGACGCTCGCCGCGGCGGATGTCTAGCGCATGGGCCTTTTCCCATCCTTCCAGAATCTGCAGCGCCGCCGAAGGCTCGAACGTCCACATCGAGTCCTCACCCTTCGACCCGGCGCACTGCCCATCCGGCAGATAGTCGCTGCGCTTCTGCCACGTCCAGCGTACGGGATCGCGGTAGAAGCTGGCGACGTCCTGGTAGAACGAAAGCGCAAGGCCGCCGAAGGCGGACTTGTTGCCGATGTCGGTCTGGCCGAGCCCGCCGGTCGTGAGCCCGCCGATGCGGACCTCGGGTGAGACGATGACCACGGTCTTGCCCATCGCCTTCGCCTCGATTGCAGCCGTTATCGCCGCCGGGCTGGAACCATACACCACCAGATCGCACGTCACGGTCTGCGGACGCAGCCAGGGCGCGCACTCGCGCGGAGCCCCGGTTGGCACGCTGCGCGCATGGTCGCGAATGACCTTTGACGTGAACCCGTCCTTCACTATGACCTTCCACGGCTCAAGCGAACCGCCGCCCATGTGACCGGCGAGCGACTGCGAATAGAATGAAAAGAGGTTGAAGAAGTACGCGCCGGGCGCTCCCTGGTTGTCCATGCGCTCGCCCCAGGCGCAGTATTCGTCGGCAGTGAGAAGCCGGCGCTTGCCGTTCAGGGCGACGCCGCAGTCGAGGCCGGGAACGACCGTCACGTTCGGATTGAGCCGCTTAACCTCGCCCACCCACCTGGAGTAGGGGAGCTCGAAGTCTACCGTGTGGAAGAAGTTGCAGGGGATGAGCCAGTCGATGAGCCTCTCCCTCGCCCACACGCGCCAGTCCGTACCGTGGTTGAGAGCGCTGCGCGGATCGGAATCGACGCGCGCGGCGACGAGAATCGGATGGCCGCGGCGCTTCGCCGCCGATTCGGTGAGCTTGCGGATCTCGCGCATTGTCTCGTCAAGCGCCCCCGAAAGCTCAAGTTCGCGCCCCTTCGGGAAGTGATGCTCGAACCGCATCCAGTCGACCTCGACTCCGTCGGGATCGTACCGCTCCAGCACCTCGGCCACAAAGGCCAGCATCCAGTCGCGAACCTCCTTGTGGGAATAGTCGAGCGCCCGATCGCTCCAGGGGCCGCCCTTGCGTGCGGCGGACGATGGATCGCACCAGAATTCAGGATGATCCTTCCAGAATCCAACGTTCGCGAAGAACTTGGGATCGTACACGCAGTGGATGTCGTTCATCCTAATCGACACCCAGGGGCTCACCCCCTTCTCGCGGCACATGCCAGTCCAGATTTTGATGTGGTCCTTGCCCTGACCGACGACGAAGTCCTTCATCGCGGCAATCCACGCGGGGTGATCCATTCCGTCGATGTCGAGGCAGTCCCAGTACGTGCAGACCGTCTTGGACGGAAAGTTCGCCACGCGGCCGTTGACATCCATGAAGAAGTGGGTGATCTTGCCGGGCCCGATCACGTTCTCAAGATACTGGCGGAATTCCTTCTCTTCGTAGCGGTTCTCATTGGCATGGTAGGACGCGCGAAAGACATTATCCGAGTCCTCGTTGTAGACAAGGATCGGTTTAGCCCCGAAACCGACAGACGCGTAAGCGCCGTGAATGCCTGCAAACACACAGAAAGCCAACAAGATTTTGTTCATCATACGCCTTTTATACCAATTTAGACCAGTCCGCGAGACCTCCTGCCCCGCTGACAAACTACATTATACACTATATCCACAGTGATGTCAAACCGGAGTTCGAGCCGGATCCGGGCGCACATCATGGGGCGTTGCCACCGTCGAACCGGCGCCAGTCTCCTGGCGGCACAACGACATCCTCGAAGCGGTACGGCGCGCGCCCATGGTTCACGACCACCCGCGTGCCGTTCGCATAGGCCGTGAGAGTCACGTCGGGCGCAAGGGTGCGATGGTCGTCCATGAACTCGAACTGGAGATCGGAAAGCTTCTCGTACTCGTCGTAGGCCCGCCGGATGGCGGCGACGCCGGCGCGGAGCTGTTCATCGGTGTTACAGAGCAGATCCTCATCGCCCATCCAGCAGTCCTTCTTCGTCGAGACGAAGTTTGCATACCAGACGAAAAGCGGGCGTCCCCCGAACTCGACGAACTTCAGGCGCTTGTGCGGCGCCTTCACCGGATAGTTCAACGTGCCGGTGAACGGATTCGAAAGGACAATCCCGTGGTAGACGAGTTGCCAGAACGGCACAATGCCGTCAATCATCGGCTTCTTGGCGAAGTCGTTGTCGAGCGGATAGAAGTTCACGTACATCGCGAAGTCAAGATTGCCGACGTAGCTGTCGAACGGACCTTCCGACTGCGCACCGCCGATTGCCTTCTTCGTGTCGACCATCTGCCGGTTGTACCAGTAGATCGAACGGTTGGGATCGCATGGATGGCGGGGGTCGTAGCAGATGCGCGGCGGCAGGATGGAATATACGTCATGGTAGTGGAGGCCGTGGAAACCAAGGTCCTTCACCATCTGCATCGACTTCTTCACCCACTTCTCGTAGGCGCGCTGCGGACACGTCCGGAACGGTTTTCCGCCACCCCAGTTGAGGTGGCTCGGCTGCAGCGAACCATCCTTCTCCTTGAGCAGATACTCCTCGTCGAAGTCGTCGGCGATCGCATACGCCGAGTAGAAGCAGGTGTGGCATACGGTCTGGAATCCGAAGCCGTTCGAAAGCCGGATGAAGTCCCGCAGCTTCGCCTCGCCTCCGAGCGCCGGTTCCACCGGGAAAAGCTGCGGATAGGCTCCGTCGTGACCTCCCTTGTTCCAGCCAACGAGGCATATCTCGGCGTGATTCACCCCCTGGCGACGAAACTCTCTCACGATGTCGCTACAGCGATCAAACGTGACTGCGGCATGGACGGGAGGTTCGTTGAACGGGGTCTGAATCTCGACTGGACTCGGCACCGGCTTCCACGCCTGGCGGATGCGAACCTCGATGTTCGTCGCCGCGAGCGCCAGCTCGGGCTGCTCCGCCATCCGCTCGCGAATCGTACGGCACGCGCCGCGGCCGAGCTGCCAGTCGCGGTAGACGCGGGCCATCTGCGGGTATTCAGCCTTCTCGGGCAGGAAGGTGTAGGCGACTTCGAAATCCTCGTAGGGAACGTCTCCATTGAGACTGTAGCGCTGGAACATCCGATACTCGCCCTGCTTCGCCTCAACAACCGTAGAATAGCGCCAAGCCATCTTCCGCGCAACGGCAACGAAGGTGACGCGCGGCGTCTTCATGCCGTAGACCGGCATGTAGTTACGGCCCTGCCCCACCACGAGCTTTCCGTTCGTCTCGTGAAAACCACCCCAGGTGTTCTCGGGCGTCACGAAGTAACCCGACTCGCCCGTCCTCGCCGTCGCAAAGGAGGGTTCCAGCTCAACAGTCTTCGCGGATCCGATGTCGTCGGCCCTGAGGCGCAGCACCTGCGCGCCATTCTCGGCGACAAGCGGACACTCCCGCGTCTCGCAGTGGCCATCAGGACGCTCAATACGACAGGTCACGAACGAGGTGACCAGAATCAGAGCAGTCATCATCACTTGTCATCACTCCTATTCTCTTGTCGAGCCAGCAGATCTATCAGCGCAAGACCATAACCGAACCTGCCGATGCGATAGACGGCATTGGTCGTGTCGTTGGCATAGGAGGGACCGATTATGGTACGGCGCAGATCGAGGAAACCAGCGCCCTGAATGACGCCCTTCTTGTGGTCTACGTCCGTCCACACGAGCGTCCACTCGGGAAGCGTCTCGTAAAGCGGCAACTTCTCGTAAGCCTGAACCAAGCCTCCCACGGAAACTGCGGTGGCGGCAATCAGAAAACGCGAAAAGTACATAGGAACTCCTTTCATTTGACCATTCTACCAAATAACTGCCAACAAAGGCAAGACAATAATGACATGAGATCGAAGGCCATTCCATGATTCATTATTCGAACTTCCTTTCGTGTGTTCAGGGTTGGGGTATGCTCAGATTCCCCGGATTCAGACAGAGGTTCGACTTCATTCAAAATTCCCTTCTTGACAACATTGGCAATTCCTCATCTATTGTTCCGGTCAACCACGTATCAGTTCCCCTTCACCTCTACCGCGTAGAGGTCGAAGAGGTGGGCGACGCGCTCGGCGTCGTTCGCGAACTTCCTGCCATAGGCCCTGTCAACGAGCGCATCGAGGTGCTGGTGGGCCTTCAGAAGATCGGGCGGCGTCTTCAAGGGGTCGTAGAGCATCGCCAGGGTGCAGCGCGGATCGGCGTCAAGATACTTCTTCCGCACGTCGAGGATTGCTTGCGCGGCGGCGGAGATTTCATCATGCGGGCGAGCGGGACGCTCGCCCCTACCATCATCGACGGTAGGGTCACGCGTCCCGCGTGACTGTCCGACACGAGGTCCGACCCGTTCACGCCGTTCAGGAACGGTAGGGTCACGCGTCCCGCGTGACCGTCCGACGCGTGAAACCCGATGATGACGCATTGGACGGCGGCGACGCCTTTCGCCTAGTTGTGCCACTTGAACGTGCGGTATGCGAAGTCAATCTCCGCGTCCATGCGCCGCCAGATCGGGGCGACCTGTTCGCCCTGCGTAATCGAATTGGTCGAGACGAACGCGCAGCGAGTGGCCGTCCCCTGCATGAGGTCGTTCGCCTTCGCGTACCAACAGGCGACATAATCGACGTCCTTGTAGTCGAAGAACATCGAGACCTCGCGTTGCTGCTCGGGCGACTTCTTCGCCCGCCCGGAGAACGGCGGATTGCCCATGATGTAGTCGAAGACTGTTTTGACAGGATTTACAGGATTCACAGGATTTTCCTCGCCATCCTCTATCCTGTTAATCTTGTTAATCCTGTCTGAAAACACCGTTCCCCAGTCCACTTGCAGCGCGTTGGCGCAGACGATGTGCGGACTCGCCTTGATCGGGATGCGGGCGAAGTACTGCCCGAAGCGGTCGGCGACTTCGAGGTTGCAGAGGTGATCCATCAGCCAGAGGGCGACCTTGGCGATCTCGGCGGGGAACTGCTCGATTTCGAGCCCAAAGAGCGGCATCAATCGGCTCTGGCACGGACGCGAGTTCGGCCTGCATCTCACGAGGGGCCATCATCCGCTGACTTCCGAGAATCCCCTTCGTCGATCCGTGTTGCGAGAATACCCCGACACACCGAAGATCACCGCAGCCACCAGGCCGAATCGTGCAATGGTAGCATTCATAGACAATCAGAAGAACGTGCTGAACTCGATCTTGTCGTTTGTCCACAGCGCGGCAGACGAATAGTCGCAGACATTGCACTCACGGCGCTCACCGCCCTTCTCGAACACAACCCGCCATGTCCCCCAGACGCCGTCAGCTGCCGGAAGTGGTTGAACCGAAAGCCGCCAGCCTCCTTCATTGACCGTAGGACCGTCCGCGATGTCGGCCAGGGGCGAACCAACCTTGACGCTTTTCGCCAGCAGCATCGGCCCCCACATCACCTGCGCCATCGGCTTCTTCACCAATAGCGGCATCAGGTCGCGTTCACCGAGATCTCCATCCTCGTTGCGCGCCCAGCGGGTGACAAGATGACTCTTCGCGTCATACGACGCCACGGGCTCGCGATTGGAGGCCACGATGCGTGGCGACATGTCGAACCTGAGCGTCCAGCGGGAATCACCCTTGGGCGCGTCAACCTCGAACCATCCAGGCGCAGTCGCCTTCCAGGATCGTGCTCCATTACCGATGGCAAGCGCCGGGCACCATTCCGGCACGCGGAAGCGCATCTTGCCCGGTTCCGCCAGGCACACATTCACACTGACATCGCCACTCACTGGATAATTGCCGGCGATCCTAACCGCATCGTCGCCAACCTTCACCTCGGCATCGTGATACATCGCCACGCAGAGAGTGCCGTCACGATCCTTCGCGGCGATGCTCTGGGCCACATCCATGAAACCGCGCGGCATATTGTTCACGCAGCAGTGCTGCAAGGTCATTCCACTCTGCGGCGGCGCCTTCTGGTGGCGGCCGTGGCTGCGCACACAGCGGGCACCCCACTTGCCATCGGGACGCACCCCGGCGAGAAACGCGTTGTAGAAAGTGGTTTCGATCGCGTCAACATACTTCGCCTCGCCGGTCACCAGCCAGAGATCGTGGTTGAGACGCATCCAGTGAATTGCGTCGCATGGCTCCGACACGCCGTTCAAATGGCGCCTAGCCCCCCAGAACTGATCGTTGTATCCAACCGAGAGACAGAGGTTCAGCTCGTCGGCGAGGATGCGTTCGCGCATCTTCACCGCCAGCTCCAGGGCAGACCGGTCGCCCGTGACACGATAGTACTCGATGAAGCCGTCGAGACAGCTCATCATCTCGTACGCCTTGCCCCATTTGCCGTTTTCCTCGGGGTACCAGTCCTGCATGGGCCTGCCGGTCGCGAGCTTGGCGGCGAATTGAACCGCCTGGCAGGTGGGATCGCTGAAATACCCGATGATTTCCCTGGCGTACTCGAGGTATTTCTGCTTGCCAGTATCCTGGTATAGCCACAGCAACGGCTTGAGAATCGAACATGGAGGGAAGCCGTGCATGGACTGCGTACCAGTGTCGCACAGCTTGAGACCACGGCGGCGAAGCATCTCGATCTGCTGGGTCATCGCCTTGTCCGCCGCCTCGAGGATCGCCTTGTCGCCGGTCAGGCGGTAGCAGGCGAGCAGCCCCCAGAGCGTGTACTTGCGGCACCAGAGGTTCCAGTTCCAGGAGCACGGCCAGCCCATGCGGCGCTGCTGTTCTGCAAGCGGCAGCGGCACGATGTATTCCGAATCCACGTAGGTGCCGAGATATCCGTCGGCGCGCTGGAACTTGATCAGCGACAGCGCCTCGTCATGCAGAAACTTCCGCAGTCCCTCATCGCGCGAATGCTCGGCAACGCGGCTGGCGGAGATCATCAGCTTGCCCCAGAACTCGCCCTTCCACATTCCGATGCCATGGTTGAAGACGTCGTCGTCGGGGTGGGCAAACGCCTCGTGCGCCTCCTTCCAGATCTCGCTGCGCGCATACTCGCCGCGAATGCGGTTCGAGAAGAACGTATCCTGGACTTCGCCCACGTGACCGGGCACCTTGACCTCGCCAAGTCTGGCAGTTCTGACGCGGTCAGGAGTGGGGAAGTCGACGAAGTAGTGTCCGGCGAAGGTGACTATCCGCACTCTTGCCTTGACCTCGACCGGGCTCGACGTGCGGATCGTCACGATGCGCGTGACCACCGGCGGCACGGGGAGAGTGTACACCGCTCCCGGGGCCGTCTTCGGCAGCTTCACGTGACGGATCGTCTGCCGCCTGTCGTCAAACTCCAGGTCGATCATCTCCGGCAGCATACCATTCTCGTCGGCGACAAAATCGATCGCCACCACCTTGCGGGCGTCGAGGATGTCGAACGTGATCGAGCGCACTCCATCCGGGGAACGCGTCTCGGTTCGCTTCACCTCTGGAGGAGGAGCCTCGGGCGTGATATCCGGCAGGTCGGGACGGCCGTATTTGCGCAGGGTGGCGCCCCCCTCCCGGATGATCGCGAGCGCCTGCTCCCGTGCCTCACCGGTGACGCCCGACAGACACAGGCTCAACTCGGGACGAGCGAAGTTAACTCCCGTGCCAAGTACCCGCGTTGCATCTGGTCGGGCCCAGATGGTATCGGCGACAATGCTCTTGTGGTCGCCGGTGAGTTCCACCAGTTTGCGGGTCTGCGCGAACGTGAGCGGACAGCGCCCGTACGGGCGTTCCGGATACTGCGTCTCGTAGGTGGGATAGTAGGGCATGTTGAGGTCAATCCACTCAACGATCTTCGAGCGTTCTGCGGCGGTAAGCTTCACCTCGCCATGGCCGGCGTCGAGCATATCGACCAGCCGGCTGCGGTGCGAACCCCAGGCATAGGCTGGCAGAACTTCGGGTGGACCGTCATCGACCGGCTTGAGGAGTTCCTTGGGCTGGCCGGGCTTGTCGGGATACCAGCGCAGCGCTATCTTGCGGCGCAGCTCCATATACGAGACATTGAACACCACACCGGGATCTGCGGCGAGGTTCACCGCCTTGGCACCGGGTTTGCCGTAGTCGTGGCACTTCAGGCAGTTGCGGTTCCAGATTGGCTGGATCTCGCTCATGTACGAGAAACTCTTCGTCTCGCCTTCGAGCTTGGGAATGCTGGGGCGGCGCGAGCGCGCCATGGTGTCCCGAAGCGGTGGGGTCGCCTCCAGCCGGTCCTCGTGACAGCCAGTGCAGCCAGCGAGCTCTCCAGGCTGCAGCGTGGTGCCATTGCGCATCGACTGCACCATCATCCCCTTCTCGTCCAGAGCCTGGAAATACACGAATCGGTTCGCCTCAACCTCGAAGAGTGCACTGCCATCCGCCTCCACCGGCACGACGCCGAGCACGCGCTTGGTGTTGGTGCAGTTGTAGTTAACGGCCGGGCGGTGGGTGGTGTCGGTGTTCCAGAAGTGGTCGGAGCGGTTCCGCTTGGGCGGCGCCTCCACGATTCGCAGCCACTTGATCGAGCCGCGGCGCACCTTCTCCATGCCGGTGCCGTGGTAGACGTCGCCCACATAGAACACCCCGGTCTTCTTCGTGTCGTCGACGGCATCGACCAGCGCTGGCGGTTTGGTCCGCGCCTTCAGCGGCTGGGGGTCGTAGCAGCCGAGAACCGCCTCTTCGTGCACCTTGAACTCCGAGCCATCGGCGAAATCGCAAAGGTAGATCGCCATCCGCTCCGTCTTCATGTCCTCGCTGCGCGAGACCAGCACGCGTTCGCCGTCGAGCGGATATGGATCCTCGTACTTCGTCTTAAGCGCCTTGAACGAGTCGATGTAGCTCTCGCAGGGATGGTACGACGTGCGCCCATCGCCGTAGTCAGCGGTGTAGACCACCATGTTCGTGATGTTGGCGGGGAAGCTGCCGACGATTGGCTCCATGCCGTCCAGCCCCCTGCGGCGGTCGAGCGCCACCAGTGCGCCCCACGGGCGGTCGTGGCAGGCGCCGAACACGCACACCACGCGCTCGGGGCCACCACCCGGGAACGCCCGTGCGTCGAAGATCGCGCCCGGTCTCCATGCATTCTCTCCGTAGAAGAGCGCCTGGGTACGGCCGTCGGGGAACATGGTCCAGAGGCCAAACGAGCAGCCGAACTGGCGATCGACGTAGTTCCAGCGATCATAGATGATGCGGCCATCGGGCAGCACGGACGGACGGGATTCATAGAGGTTGTTGCGTCCGAGCTGGCGCAGACCGGTGCCGTCGGCGTTGACGCGGAAGATGTTGCCTTGGAGGTGCCAGTTGCAGCCGCAGTACTTCACGTCGCGATTGGAGGAGAAGACGATGCGTCCGTCCGGCAGATAGGCGGGATCTATGTCGGCGCCCTTGCCATCCGTTATGCGGCGTAGCCCCGTGCCGTCCGCATTCATCTCCCAGATCGCGAAGTTCTCGTAGGCGGCGCGGCGCATGGAGAACAGCAGACGGGAGGCGTCATAGGAAACCTCGAGGTCGCGAATGACACCCTTCGGACAATCAAGCAGCGTCACCATGTTGGTACCGTCGAGCCGGCGGATGGCGGCGCCGCCGCGCACGTTGTGGCAGGAAACATCGCCCGCAGTGAAGTCGGTGCCGGTGTTGTGATGGTCGGGGGCGTACTGCCGGCGCGCGACGTAGACGATCGGACCGAGAGCGGGCTTCGCCTTTGGCTTCGGCTGCGAGTCGAGCTTGCGATCCGCCACGTAGAGCTCCGGCCTCACCGAAACGTCAACCGGGGCCACGTTCACGCCGCGTCGGCGCCACTCGTCGGCAAAGTCCTCCAAGCTCTCCCGATACACCTTCCAATTCCGCTTCGCGGGCGGCTCGTAGGCGTTCAGCACGTCGGCAAGCACCTTCAGCCGCGGCCAGGTCTTCCAGTCGAGCTCCTCGGGGATGGAGGTGTATTCGGTCCAGGCGCAGGCCTCGCCACCAAGTACGTGCGCCCTGAGCGCATCGCCATTCAGGCCCTCATATGGATCGTATCTGCCGTAGATGGTCTCGCACTTCACCGGACAACCGAACCAGGGATAGGTGTACGGATCCTCGGCCAGCGCCTGGGGATAGTCGAAATAGGCGAAGGTATGCAGACTCATCACCGCATCGTGGCCGGCCGACACCGCCTTGGCGAGTCCCTTGTGGTCGTTCCACACCTGGATGATCGTCTGCTTCGGCAGCTTGCCGGTGTAGATGGGCGTCTGCCAGCACATCGCCCTGCGGCCCTTCTTCGCGAGGTAGTCCACCATCTCGCCCATGAACCGGCACTGGAGATCCACCATGTTGGTCGAGCCAATCGCCGCCAGTTCGCGGCGGCAGTCGGAGCAGGCATTCCACGTGGAGGGATTGCACTCGTCGCCGCCTATGTGCACGACCTCATCGGGAAACAGGGCAATCGTCTCATCGAGAATGCGCTTCAGCGCCTCCTTTGTCTTCGGATTGGCGAGGCATACCTCTCCCGCACCGGGGGTTTTCCCGCCATTGCAGGTGATCTGGGGCAGACACGACGAGAGCGCGTTGGAATGGCCGGGCATCTCGATTTCCGGCACCACGCGGATGCCACGAGCGGTGGCGTGGGCAATCACTTCGCGCACCTGGTCCTGGGTATAGAAGTAGGGTCCATAGCGTCCGTTGCCGCTGTCGCGGTAGTCATGCATTCCGTGCTTGTTCGGCTTGCCGAGCATCGAGCCGCGCTCGGCGCCCTTCTGGGTGAGCTCGGGGAAGCACCTGAGCTCCATCCGCCAGCCGGACGCATCCACGAGATGCCAGTGAAAGACGTTCAGACCGACCTCGTGCATCAGGTCGAGCTGCCGCTTGATCTCGTCGACGGTGAAGAAATGGCGCGAACAGTCGAGCATGAAGCCGCGCCAGGCGAACTTCCTGCCGCCGGTGGCGGGCCTCGCCGCGAAATGCCGCTCCACCGCAGCCGTGGCCCAGAGCGTCATCCCCACTGCCGGCATGTCGTATTCACCATTGCGGACGTGCAGGACCGCGCCAGGTATCTGCGGAGTGGAGGGGAAGAACTGACCGAAGACGGGACGGCGCGCCTGGTTCTGGCCGATGCCGTCGATAAAGCTCACGCAGCCGGGATTGGCACCATACGTATAGTCGAGCGCACGCTGGGCGAGGACGGCCCAGCTTGGCTCGCCGAGGAGACGAGAGGCCTCCAGCAGAAAGATTGCATTGTCGGCGGCACGTGATGGCTCCCCACGCGAAACGGGATTTCCACTCTCGCAGTTGCGCGCCAACAGATTATCGACGATACCGCTGGCCACATGGCGTACGTGGTCCTTCCACTCCTGTTCGCCGAATTCGAGCGCGAGTTCGAGGAACACCCGTTCGCCGGCAAATGTGTACGCATACGAGCACCCCTTCTTCACAGACTGTCCATTCGCCACCAGCGACAGCGCCTCGCGGGCGTATTTCCTCGCAAGCTCGGCAAACTGCGCGTCGCCAAGGGCACGATGAAGTTCCAGCGCCGCTGCGGCGCGCTGGGCGAAGCCGGTTGCGGTGGTGCGGTAGTTCTCGGCATACCAGCTCTTCGGCTGCGTTCCCTGCGGCAGCTTCTCGCGGCACTGCTTCGGCGGAGTCTCGAAGTAGGGATTGGTCTCGATCTCATGGAACACCTTCCGGGCACGGTCGGCGAGTAGCTTCGAGTAGGCGGCGTCCCGCGAGGCGAAATACCGGGAGGCGCGAGCGAAAAGCATGGCGATGTTGGCCTGCGCACCCATGGGGGCGGGGAACGGATAGTAGTTGCGCGGGCCCCACCAGATTGGCTCGAACTGGCATTCGTAGGCGTAGCCGGTCTCGGCAGTGAGACGCAGGAAGTAGTCGATACCCCAGCGAAGCTCCTCCTCGAGCTCGCCCTCGTCCCAGGACGGAGTCTCAAGTTCCGCGTACCGGAGTAGCGCCAGACACGACATCGAGATGCCGTCCGCCCAGTTGCGCAGATCGGCACTCTGGTGGTATCCACCGTGGACGTCGATCATGCGGTGGGTACCCACCAGACTGGCCTTCGCCTGATGGCAGAGACCGGCCCAGCCCTTCCTCGAACCGCAGCGCTGCCAGGCATAGTACTGCAGGAACATCCGCTTGGCGGAGTCATATGCATGAGGGTGGATGACGAAGTCGCTGGAGGCGGCGCCGCTCCATTTCAAATCAACCCTGCCTTCGACCTTCGGCGGGAGCGGTCCACACATCACCCGATAGTCTCCCGATCGCCTCACGCATGAGAAGTCGCCGGTTACGATGCCGGATGATGCGGGCGCAAAGGTTCCGGTGTAGACCACGTGCCAGCGGCGGTCGACATCCTCCTCGTCGTAGCGCAACACGCTGAAGACGTTAGTGGGAGGATTCTCGCAGACGCACACCTTCGGCGCCAGAGGAGCGTAGCCGGCCTGGTTGACCCAGATACGTACGGGGGATAGAGAGGTGGAGACGGCAGCAAGGATGAGGGCAAACATTGGCAGGACCAGGATATTGAAGGATTTTCAGATCGGAACGCGACTAGTGGTTGAAGAGAAGCTCGCGGGCGTGGCGCATGACCACCGAGGTAAGATTGGCGCCGCCGAGCATGCGGGCGATTTCCTCCACGCGCTCGTCACCCTCCAGCGCACGCACCGCGCTGCGGGTACGCCCGCCGGACACGGTCTTGGCCACTACCAGATGGCGTTCGCCGTAGACAGCGCTCTGCGGCAGGTGGGTGATCGCGATCACCTGATGGTGCTTCGCCACGGCGCGCAGCTTCTCGCCGACGGCGCGTCCCACCTCGCCGCCGATATTGGAGTCGATCTCGTCGAAGACGAGCGTGGGCGTGAGATCGTGCTCGGCCGTGACCGCCTTCACCGCCAGCATCACCCGGGCGATCTCGCCGGTGGAGGCGATGGCGCGAAGCGGACGCGACGACTCGCCTGGATTGGGGGCGAAGGTGAACGAAACCGTGTCGCATCCGGATGCGTCCGGCGCACGCGCCACGAGATCGACGCCGAATCCGGCCTTGAGAAAGCCCAGGTCGCGCAGTTCGGCGGTGATTGCGCGCGAAAGCCGCACACCGGCCTTCTTGCGCGCGGCAGACAGCTCCCGTCCCGCGGCCGCAACGGCCTTCTCGGCCTCGACGATCGCCTTTTCGAGTTCGGCAATGCGCCCTTCCCGTCCCTCGAGATCGGCCAGACGCGCAGCCCGTTCATCGCGCAGCTCCAGGAGCGCCACCGCGGACGGACGCGCATACTTGCGCTTCAGACGCTCCACCAGCGACAACCGTTCGTCAAGCGCCTGCAGCGCCTCGGGATCAACCTCGATGCGAGACACCGAATCCGTGATCGAACGGGAAAGCTCCTGCACCTGCACCACCAGGCGTTCCGTCTCCTCGTCCCATTCCTTCGCCTCGTCATGGAAACGCGTCATCTCGCGCAGACGGGTCCCGGCGGCGATGAGCGCGGCGGCAGCGGAGTCGTCGGCCTCGGAAAGCGCGGCGGAGGCCGACTGTGCGCATTCGAGGATTTCCGCCGCATGCGCGGCGGCGGCATGGCGAGCGGGAAGCGAATCATCATCCTCCGAAGTCAGCTGCGCCGCATCCAGTTCATCGACGGAATAGCGCAGGCGCTCGGTCTCCTCGGCGAAGTCGCCGGCGTCACCCTGCAGGCTAGCCAGCTCCTTCCGCAGCGCGCACAGTTTCTGCCAGGCCACCTCGTAAGGACCGCGGGCGATGCGGCCATAGGCGTCCAGCACCTCGCGCTGGAACGACTCTTCGAGCAGCGACTGGTGGTCGCCCGCACCATGGACATCGGCAAGCAACCCCCCGAGTGAACGCAGCGTCTGCACCGTCACAGGGGAGTCGTTGACGTACACCCTGCCCCCGCCGCCAGAGGAGACTATGCGGCGGATGGCAAGCGCACCGTCCTCGCAGGGTGCTATTCCCGCCTCGTCGAGGAAGGCGGACACGGCGGCAGGAACCTGCTCGAAAACCGCTTCGATCCGCGCGTCCTTTGCGCCGTCACGGACGGCGGAGGCATCGGCCCTTGCGCCCAGCAGCAGCGAGAACGCACCCATGAGCACGCTCTTGCCCGCGCCGGTCTCGCCAGTGATGACGTCCAGGCCGCCGTCGAACTCCGCCTCGGCAGATTCGACGACGGCCAGGTTCCTGACAGAAAGCCGGGAAAGCATCCGTCCTCCGGGTTACCTTAGCAGCGGCCCTTGGAACGGAGGAACTTGATGGACTCGTCAATGGCGACCAGTTCGTTCGCGTGGCGCTCGCACTCGACGACCCACCACTTGACGCCATCGGCGTCGGCGGCGACGGCCAGCTTGTCCCAGTCAACGCCCTTGGCGCAGACGACGCCGTTGGCGTCCTTGCCAGGCTGACCGAGAATGGCGTCGAACTGCTTCACGCCCTGGCCCATGCCATTTTCCTTCGCGTGGAGCGTGGGGCTGCGATGCGGATACTTGACGTACTGGGCGCAGGGATCCTCTCCGGCGCAGGTAGTCCAGCCCACGTCCTGCTCCATGCACACGTTGGAGGCGGTGTTGCGGAAGAAGTAGTCCCAGTAGGTCTCGCCCGACTCGAGCTTGCGGGTGAACTCGCCGGTGTGGTTGTGCAGACCGATCAGGCAGCCGTACTGGGCGGCGTCCACGGCGGCCTTGTTGTAGTAGTCGACAAGCTTCTTGAGGAAGTCATCGAGCTTCTCGTCCTTGCCGGGGAAGTTGCCGCCGCCAGGGCAAATGATCACGTTGTTGCCGTAGCCGAGGTTGGACTCGCAGGTCTTCTTGACGTTCGCGGGACTGAACGCATCGCGGCCGACGTGCGTGCCACAGGCCACGAGGCCGGCATCGTCAAGCATTGCCTTGAGGGTCTTGGCATCATTGCCGTAGTAACCGGCAAATTCGACGCCGGCGTAGCCGAGGTTCTTGACGTCCTTGAGAGCCTGCGCGAGGCCGACGCCCTTGAGCCCGTTCTTGTTGCCACCGATATACTCGCGGATGGAATACAGCTGCACGCCAACGCGGCCATTGGCGGCGGCCCCGAAAACGCCCTGGCAGCCAGCGAAGGCCGCAGCGGCGCCCGTGAAGAGGAACTGACGACGGTTAATGCTCATTGGATCTCCTTTTATTGGTGAAAAACTACTGGAAATTATACCAAAATACCTCGTCAGTGGCGAGACATTTTACGCCAGAGAAACCGGGAAATCTTCATCGGCCAGTTCTGTCCCTCGAGATGCAGCACCGGCACTTCGGCGTAGCCAACGCCCTTCGCGCCTAGCCAGACGTCGAGCAGCCGCTCGCCCACAAAGCCGAAGACGCGGGCGTCATACGGCGAATAGGACGACGTGTCGAGCCGACGTTCGAGCTCGAAGAGCACGTCGAACAGCCATGTGCAGTAGTCGTTGAACAAATCGTGCCGCATTATGAACATGTTGAAGCGATGTCCGCGAGTCGAGGCCATCACGCGGTCAAACGAATCCAGAAACCCAGGATGGCGCTCGGCGATGATCTCGCGCGTCACGTCGAGGTCCTGCGCGTGGTGGGCATGCACGTACTGCGAGCGCGTGGTCTCGATGAAGTAGTTCCGCGCCGCCGGCAGCACCACTGCCCGCGCCGCCACGAGCTCGGCGAGACGGCCCGGCGATGCCTTGAAGTGACGACGGTAGTGGACAAGCCCGAGCGCGTCCGCCTCGAGGTTCTTCCACATCCAGTACAGTCCGGTAAGTTCGCACCAACCCGCGTTGCGCTCGCTGATGCTCTCGCCCTCGTCATCGCGCCGGAAGCCAGGGATGGGGTCCCTGCCGGCGGCCCCCACCTGCACTGGCACGAACACGGGATCGGCGGGCATCGTGTAGGGCTTGTGCGAAGCGACGGCGATAAGAAGCGGTGGACGGGATGAATTCATGATCTACACTGCCTGTCAACGAAGTTCAATCTTCACCATGCGCGTCTGCGCTAGATGGCGCACTCCGAGCGTCATGCTCTTGACGCCCTTCAACCTGGCGGCAAAATCCTTCGCCCCCTTGACGGGTATGCCATTGACCTCGGTGACGATCTCGAATGGTTTCAACCCCGCCACGGCGGCAGGTGATCCCGGCTTCACCTTCGCGATCACCACACCTGGCGCGTCGTCATCCAGCTTGAAGAACTTGCGCACCTCGAAGGTCATGTCCTTCACGCTCAGGCCGAGCGTGCGGTTCCTGCTCTTCGGTGCGTTGCGGTAGTGAATCGGGGCGGGTTCGAGCGCTATGACCGCTTCCCTGCGCTCACCATCGCGAGCATAGATCAAAGCCACCTTGGCGCCGACCCCGAACCCAGTCAGCATTGTGTTGATCGTGTCCTCGACGTTTGGCCACGGCGTGCCGACATCGCGAAAGATCGACAAACTCAACAGGGAAGAGGACGAGTCGTTGAAGTAGTCCGCCCAGTTCCTGGAGGAGTAGTTGCTTTCCGCGCGCAACTTCTGTTCGCGACCTGTCCCGCGGCGAACCGCCAGAAGCACGTCACCCACGACGATGCCGGCCTTGTCGGCCGGAGAACCCGCATACACTTCGGTAACCAGCGGCGGACGGGAATAGTCCGCGAGATAGCTCTGCGCCTTCTTTTCCCTGGCAAGCGCATCGGTCAACGCCACCGTCTCGACGCCAAGCCACACGAAGCGGTTGCGGTCATCCTCCTTGCGCGGCGCGAATTCTGGATTGAACCGCTCGCCGGCCATCGCGGCGGATAACTCAGCGGGCACGATCGTCTCCAGCGTTCTACCCCAGCGCTCGCCCGAGAAGCGACGGGTTAGCCACATGACGGCGATATCACCGTCAGCATCCAGGGTTAGACGAAGATGCCTGTCTTCACTCCAACGGCTACCATCGCCATCATTCGCCGCATACATGGCGCCGCGGACGAAATCCACCCCCTGGAAGACGCGCCGCTCCGCGAAGACGCGCACACGTCCGTTTTCGTTCTCCAGCCGCATCCGCCAGGCACGGGTGCGATCAAGCGCTTCGGGCTTTACAGAGGAAGGATGAAGCCCCCCGCAATCCGTGCCGAGCGGGAAATCGAACACGAGCGCATTCCATTCCGCCAGCGTTCCAGCAAAGCGGAGCTCGACCTTCTTTCCGTCAGCGAGCATCGCCTCGGCCTTCGAAAGCCGCGAAATGCGCTCGCCGTCCAGCACGATCGGAACGAAAACGCGCCCATTGACGACGAGTCCGATCGCATCGTAGTCATTACGGTTTTCATCGTCGTCGCCACCGGAACTGTAGACGAAACGCATTCTATTGCTGCCGGCGTCGCGATCCTTCTGGTCAAGATGGATGAACACGCCAACCGCCATGCGACGAACCCGCTCCTCGACGGCGCAGGCGGATTGCTCATATACGTCGGCGGACAATTCGGGCACCGCCGGCGGAGGCGCAAACACACCCTCCTTCACCTTGAGCCGCTGGCCGAAGTCTATCCAGACCGGTCGCCTTTCCTTGTCAACCAGCAGTGCATTCGCAGTACCGACGCGGATGAGAGATCCATCCTCACACACCCTCACCGAGGCATTAGTCCCCAACGCGGTGCCGACACCGATCAGTCCTCCCCGTTCGAAGCGGAACTCGGCGCGCTCGCAGGGCGCGTTGGTGCTGAACACGAGCGGCTTCAACCCGACAACCGGAGAATCGGTCCTCACCAGCACGGTGTCGGGGAATTCGGTCCTCGCCACCTCCCGAGCCGGGTACATGCGGCCATGGAACTCGATTTCCACGCGTTCCAGGTTGGCGGTTCGGATGGCAGGATCCGCCAACCGAAACATGTCCGGCGCAGTCGCGAAGGCAACATAGCGCTTTGGCATCGCCTTCTCGCAGATTTCGTCTCCACGGCCATGGGCGTCCTTCTTCAGCCAATAGCGCGCCGTGGCCACCGAGTCCATGAACTCGATTGGCAGGTGGACAGCGAAAAGCAACGAGGCAAGAATTGCAAACATGGCAGCTAGTCCTCCTTCTCGGTGTCTTCGGTATAGTCCAGGACGAGCGCCGTCGGGCGTCCACCGCGCAGTACCGTGACCGTGACCTTGGTGCGGGTGGAGATCTCGGCCATGGCATCCGCATACAGCTTCTTGACATCGGCCACCGTCTTCACCTTCTTGCCGCCTATCGCGTCCACCACGTCCTTCTCCCGGAAGGCACAGTTCTCCGCGTTGCCATCCCAGGACATTCCAGAGATGTAGACGCCACCTGCGGGCGCGAAGAAAGCCAGGTCCGGATTGTAGAAACGGTTGATTTCCTTGGCGGTGAAGCCCCAGCGCTCGCAGACGAACTCCTCGCCCTCGACGCGTCCCTTCTCGCTCGGCGCAATCTGCACTTCCATTTTCTTCCCGTTCCGAACAACGCCGAAGACGCACTGCCGACCGAACTCCTTGCGCCCGAGTCTACGCTCTATGGCGGGGATGTCCTCCCAGAATCTAGCCGTCACCTCCTCGCCGTCAATCGACACCACCAGGTCGTTGGCCCGGAGGCCGGCCCT
Organism: Kiritimatiellia bacterium; assembly: GCA_045600365.1. GTDB lineage: Bacteria > Verrucomicrobiota > Kiritimatiellia > RFP12 > UBA1067 > RUG572. The sequence continues at coordinate 21,995 of JAZRXT010000164.1, forward strand.
CTCCGCCGGTGAATTCCGTTCCACGTCGGCCACAATCGCCCCCCTCTTCGCGTCAAAGACCATATTGCGTTCGAAATCCTCGAGCGGCTGCAGGCGGAAGCCAAACCACGCCCAATGCGCCTCGCCATATTTCCTGAGATCCGGCAACACCTCCATCACCGTGGCCGAGGGAATCGTGAATCCCTGGTCGCCCAGCATATTGCCGCGGGCGTTGATGCCCACCACGAGTCCAGCGGTATCGACAAGCGGTCCACCCGAATTGCCAGGGGAGATCGCGGCATCCGTCTGGTACCAAAGCGTGTAGTCACCGCAGTTGGCAAGGAAGCGGTCGTTGCAGGAGACGATTCCCATCGACACCGACCTTGCCAGGCCCCAGGGCGCCCCCATCGCAAGCACCACCTCGCCGACCTCCAGCCGGCGAGGCGAGAGCTTCGCCACTGGTACCGGAGCCGATTCGGCAGACAGCTCGAGCTGCAGCAGCGCGATGTCGAGATCCTTGTCCTTGCCCACTACCTTTGCGGATGTCGATCGCCCGTCGGCCAACTGGCAGCGGATCTCGTTCGCCTTGTCGATCACGTGGTGGTTGGTGAGCACTTCACCCCGCTCCGATATTATCACGCCGGAACCAGACGCGACGCCCTGGCGGCTGCGTCCCGAGCCAGTGTCGTTGTAGACGACGCGGATGAACACAACGGCCGGCGCAACAGACGACTTGGCCATGGCCACCGTGTCGCGGAAGTCGGGCACGGGAGCAAGGCAGCCAGCCAGCAACAGGCATCCTACCGTAATCAGGCGCAATTTCATGATTAGACCACTCCCTCTTGTCCCAGTCCAGGTCGGTCAGTTCTTTATCCGCACGATTCGCTGCCCGCCGCCGGTGCAGTCGCCAACGCCCACGACAATGCCGTCGCGGGCGATCTCGGCCGCAGTGCGTCGCTTGCCGTCGACCTCGTAGTTGCCGGCCGGATCCAGTACCGGGAACACCCTGACGGAGTTCTGCTGCACGCGCTCGGTCGCCACCACGATGCGCACGTCGGAAAGCACCTCGTCGCTATATTGCAGCACCGTCACCTTGCCAGTGTCGCAGAGGATCCTTCCCACCGCGGTCTGCCAGAAGGCGGCATCCTTCTTGAATTGCGCGACGTAGTCCTTGAAGTGGTTGAAGTCATCCTCCGAGAAAGCAGCCAGATCGCAGCTGAACCCTGGCGTTCCGCCGGCGAGGAAGCTGTCGATGTAGCTGGTGTGGTAGGTGCCGGCGCGCGTCCAGGTGGCATCCTCCGTCGCGAGGATGCGCGAATCGCGCCCGCCATAGTCGGGCTGCCCGCACTTGAGCGTCTGGGCGACGATCCAGCGCTCGATCTGGCGCGGTGCAAGACGCAGCATCGTCTCCTTCGCAATCCGGAATCCGTCATGGGGGCTCTGGTTGTCACTGAGCCAGAAGCTCTCGAATTCGCGTCCCCAGCCCATGTCCATCATGTAGCCACCACTCGCGCAGCCCTCGATGTAGACGCCGGGGTTGCGGCGGCGGATCTCGCGCACGAAGCGGCGGTACGCCCGGTTGTAGTCGGCGAAGGCGCGCCCGCTGCGGTCGTATTCGAGGTTCTGGTTGAAGTCGAACTTGAGGAAAGACGCCTCGTATTTCTTCAGGAGCGCGCACACCGTCTCCACGAGGTGCTCAAAGGCCGCGGGATTCGTGAAGTCGTAGAAACCGCCCGGCATCACCCATTCGGGATGCTCCTTGGCGATCGAACAGTCGGCGGCGACGCTTTCCGCCTCCACCCAGAATCCGAACTTCATGCCCGCCTTGCGCACCGCCGCCGAGATCTCGGCCATGCGCCCGCCAAGATGTCCGTTGGGAAGCTCCTTCCACTCGCCGCGCACCGAGCACCAGTCCGCGGCCGGACCGAACCAGCCGGCATCGATCACGAAGTACTCAAGTCCCATCGCTGCCGCGCGTTCTACCTGACGGAGAAGCGAGGGCGTATCTATCTTGTCAAACCGGTAGAGCCATGTGTTGTACAGCGCTGCCGGACGCCGACCCGGGAAGTGACGGTGCCACCACGCATGCAGCCGATGGCAGTCAAGATCGAGGCGGTTGGTGAACTCGTAGGTCACCACCTCGGGCAGCACGGCCTCCTCGCCGGGCGCAAGGCGGTAAGCGAGCTGCCGCGAGTCCATGCCCGTCTCAACCCGTACCGTCGAGCGGTTGCCGCCGTGGTTGACGCGCAGAGCATGCAGTTCGTAGGCGGTATCGGAGAGCAGGTGGTATACGCGCCCACGCCCGGTCTGGCGGTTGTAGACGGCGATCATCGGCGCGCTGCCGTTGCAGGTGCGCATCGACGGATTGCGCACCTCCACGGCGGTGTTGAGCGGCTGCCACGCGCCGCGGCTCTCGTTCTCCCAGCAACCGGCCTGCGTGTACACCTCCCAGTCGCCCTCCTCGAGAGGGAAACTGTCCAGGAGGCAGGTCGCGGTGATCGGCTTCGAGGATGCGTTCTTCAACGTCGTGCGCCGATGCGTCACGCCTCCATCGACATCCTCAACGGAGGTGACGACGATGTCGTCGCGCACCAGACTCGTGGTGCCGCCTTCGTGTTTGACCTTGCCCTCCGCGTGGCCGAACGAGCCAAACATCTCCCAATACTCCACGGCCTCGTTGCCAGTCACAATCCCCGCCAGCATAAGGCACCACAGAACCACCACCTGCTTCATTTAACGCCTCCTCGACATCGTCAACTGGAGATTCAGAACCAAGAAACGGCTATCTCACGTACGGGCCAACTGACACATTGCCGGCACGCTCCTCCCGCTCGATTGCATCGAGATAGGCGCGGAAGGCCTCAACCGTGGGGAACGGCTTCCATCCGCCGCCTTCGGGGCGGATGCCATGGACCATGAAGTCCACCCGGGCGCGGCCCTGAGCACGGAAGCGCGCGACATCGCGCGCGACGTCCCTCTTCCACTCGCCGTAGGCCTCGCGTCCGGGAGCCATCACCTCCATGCCCATGCTCTTGGCGATGATTGCCACCTCGGGATGGTTGCTACCACCCGGCAGGCACAGGAGATGCGGCGCGTGACCGATCTCGCGCTTGAAGATGTCGTTCGCCGCCGCGATCTGGCGGCGCACCTCGTTGGTGTTGCCCTGCTCGCAGAGACGGCCTAGAGCCGCGTGGCTGAGCGTATGGTTGGCGATTTCGTGTCCACGCCGATCGAGCTCGCGCACGTCATCCCAGGAGAGTTCCTTCGCGCCTCCCACCCAAGACGGCACCACGCAGAAGACACCGCGCCACCCGCGCTTCTCCAGCTCGGGTGCGGCGATGGTCAGATGGTCCTTCTTGTTGTCGTCGAAGGTGAGTGCCACGCGCACCGGCGTCCATGGGGGCTGGGGATAGAGATTGGCGACGCGGGCGAGCTGCGCCCTGGTGGGAACCATGTCAATGGACGCGTCCGGTGCCTTGGCGTCGGTGAACACTTCGCGCACGGCGTCGAGATAGCCAAACTTCCGCGAGTCGTGAGTGGGGATCAGGTAGGTGCCCTCGCCATACTCGTTCCAGGTGCAGATCCAGTGGAAGTTCTCCTGCCAGGTCCCCTTCTGCCAGGTACGGGGGCCGAAGTCGTCGCGCATCCAGTAGAGCGTCTTCTTGAAATTCTCGACGCTCAGCATCGGACGGCGATTGCCGCCCCAGGGCAGATTGTCGAACCCAACCGCCACGGCGGGGGGCGCGAACATGCCGGTTCCCGCCGCCTTGGCGAGACGGTTCTCGTTGCGTTTGACATTGTACTCGAACGTGTGCGCATCGCCTCCGAAGTTGTAGGGCAGCTGGATGTCGAAACCCATGGCGGCGTCGGCCTTGAAGTTCTCGGAATTGCTGGAGATGAAAATCACGCCCTTGAAGCCGATTTTCTTCACCTCCTCGCGCAGATAGTCGAACGCCTCGCGCGTCTTCGACACGCTGCCAAAGCCTTTCTTCTCGGTGGGGAAATTCCAGGCGCCGAATACGGACAGTACCGGCTTGCCATCCAGCACGAGATAGCGCGGATCCTTGAAATGGTGCTCGATGAAGTAGGGAACGAAGTTCTTCTTCCACGCCTCGAGCGTGTGCGGACGCCCCGCGTTCTGGATTTCCCAGATAAGGCAGTACTTCATTCTGTCCGAATAGCGGGCGTTCTTGAAGCCGTCCTCGAGCTGGAATTCGAAGTTCGGGCGGTGGATGGCGCCATCGTCGGTATCGGCGTACCAGCAGAAGGCCTGGAAATCGACACCGTGCTCGACGAAGTACTTGATTTCCCAGTCTGCCAGCTCAGGAAGTCCTTCGTCGTAGAATCCAAGCGTCGGGCGCGGTCCGCCTTTGCGGTCGATGCAGTTCCAGCCGACGTGATACCCGTCGCGCCAGAGCGAGCAGATGTTGATGCCCACAAGATGCTTCTCCTGTCCGACTGGCTCGACCGGCGGCGCCGGGTAGTCCGCATGGTCCACAAGCGCATGTACCTTGAGGTCGTCGACTCTCAGCGGCGACTTGCCGCGATTGACCAACTCGAATCCGCCAAAGGACACGTTGCGCGCGATCTCGCGACCGTTCAGCTTGACACGAGCCCGATTTCCCTTCACCTCGAAGCGGAATCGGTACCAGATGCCGCGATGATAGGGATAGAGGCGGTCGATGTCGACGCCACCGGCGGTCAGCGACACGCCCTCGCCCATGAACACCTTGAACTCGAATGCGTAATCATTCGTGAGCAGGGACTTGTCCACCTCCGGAGCGCGGGTCGCACCCGGGCCGAGATGGAACTCGCGCTCGAACGCGGCCCAGTCGACGAAAACCCTGGCACCATCGAGAAAGACATCAGTCAGATTCTGGTCACGAGCAGCCGACAGGCGCAGATACTGGAGTGACCCGTCGTGGCGGAACGACTCGCGCACGTTCTGGACGCCCTCGCCAGTGTAGGTCTTGGAGAACAGCGGCCTCTTGCCGCGGTCAAGGAATTCCAACTTGATCGGCTTGCCTGCGGTGAGACGCCATGCAGTGCGGAAGTCGATCTTTCCGGCCGGCACCTCGTTGAACGGATGGAGGAAATTTCCCTCGTTGTCACGCTCCCAGCCTGAGACGAGCGGGTTGATGCGCTTGATCCATTTCGGCGCCTCGAGCGAAGCACAGTCCAGAATTACGCGCGGCTCGACCGCACCGGCGGAAAGCGCCGCCGCCATGCACGAAAACAGTAGTCCTTTCATTTCCCATTCTCCTTCAGTTGTCTTTCATTGTCAGTTAGATAGCACGCCGGATCCTCACCCCAGAGATCTCCGGTAACCGCCTCGCCGCGGGCGCGGAAGTTGCCGCCACACACGTCAAGCCAGCGGCAGAAGCGGCAATGTCCCTTCACCAGCTCCTTCCTATGCCGCATCAGATCGAGCAACGAGCCCGTCGCGGGCGAACCCCAGATCTGCGAGAACGGACGCTCCAGCACGTTTCCGACAGGATGATTGCGCCAGAACTGGTCGGGATACACCGTCCCGTTCCACGAAATGCAGCCAATGCCCTCGCCGGAGGAATTGCCGCCGTTGAGCCGCAGAAGTTCCAGCGTCCTTTCGGCATTGGGATGGCCCTCAGCCCTCATCCGCAGATACAGCGCGACTCCATCGCAGTGGTTGTCGACAGTGAGTGCCTCCACGGGGAATCCGCTGTCGTAGCATCGGCGCGTCTCCTCGACAATGGTGTCGAGCGCGGCTCGGCGCTCGAACGCATCGAGGTCGCTTGCCGCAATGTCGCGTCCGCGCCCAGTGTACACCAGGTGGTACAGGCATATCCGCGGCACCCGCTCGGTGCGCATCAGTTCGAAGACCGAGGGGATCGCCTGCACGTTGGCGCGTGTCATCGTCACCCGCAGCCCCACCTTGACCCCGCGGTCGCGCAGACGCCTGATCGCCGCCAGCGAGCGCTGGTAGGTGCCGGGGCAGCGTCTGAACTCGTCGTGAATCCGCTCGCTGCCGTCAATGGATATCCCGACGTAGGATACGCCAAGCGCCGCCAGCCAGTCTGCCAGCTCATCGCCGATGAGCGTGCCATTGGACGAGAACGTCACGCGGATGCCCTTCCCGCGCGCGTATTCGGCAAGCTGGCGGATGTCGGGGCGCGCAAATGGCTCGCCGCCCGAGAAGAGGATCACCGGCACGCCGAATCCGGCAAGGTCGTCGATGACCGCCAGTGCCTGGGCAGTGGTAAGCTCCTGCTGGACTCCCGAACATGCCGCATAGCAGTGCGAGCAGGCAAGATTGCATCTGTACGTGCAGTTCCACACCACCACCGGGCGCCTATGCACGCCCTCGCGGTAGCGCAGACGGTCCGACTCCTCTACATTGCCGAAATACAGCTTGGAAACGCCGATCATCGCGCCAGCTCCTCGAGGATGCGTTTCGCCCAGTCGCGCGCCCTACCGAACTGATCGGGCCCGAACGACTCGTTCGGCGAATGGATGCGGTCGCCGGGCTGTCCCCAACCGACTAGTAGCGGCGAGGCACCGGAACGTTCGGCGAGCTTGGATACAATCGGTATCGACGCCCCGTCCCACTGGAACACCGCACCGCGGGGATCCATCTCCTCGAGCACAACCGACGCCATGCGGAAAAGGTGGGAGGAAAGCGGCAAACGGAACCCCGCCGCCTCACCGGTGAGATCCTCGATGAAAAGACGCATTCCCTTCGGCGTATGCACGCGAAGATGGCGTTCGACCGCCGCCATCGCATCGTCTGGACGCTGCCCCGGCACCAGGCGCATAGAGAGCTTTGCCAGCGCGGCGCACGGAATGACCGTCTTCGAACCGGGCCCGCCGTAGCCGGAATGGATGCCGTTCACCTCGATGGTGGGACGGAAGGAGTTGCGCTCGGTGGGCGTGAGCCCCGCCTCGCCGCCGACCGGTTCGCAGCCGATCACCTCGGCATAGCGCTCCACGCTCATCGCCGCCGCCTCGGCCGCGGCGCGCTCCTCGTCCGTCGGCGGCTCCACGCCATCGCTGAAACCCTCGACCGCGATCGAACCGTCGGCACGGTGGAGCGATGCCATCAGCTCGGCCATCGCCTGCGCCGCGTTAGGGGCGATGCCACCAAATTCGCCGGAATGAAGGTCGTGCGACGCCCCCTCGAGCCGCACCGTGAAGTGGCTCACGCCACGAAGGCCGGCCACGATGGCGGGGCGTAGATCGTCCGCCGCCGAAGTGTCGCAGACGCAGAGGACATCCGCCTTGAGATCAAAGTCCTCTGCGTCCGCCAGAAGCGCCAGGGCAGTGCTGCCCGACTCCTCCTGCCCTTCCAGAACCACCTTGAGCGTGGGCACAGGAGCACCGGAGGCGACCAGGTCGCGCACGCCGCAGAGGAAGGCGAACACCTGCCCCTTGTCGTCCTGGGCGCCTCGGCAGTAGATGCGTCCATCCTCCTTCTCAGTCGGTTCGAACGGCGGCGTCAGCCATTCTCCCTCGGGGTCGGCGGGCTGAACGTCGTAATGTCCGTAGACCAGCACCGTTGGCGCGCCCTCGGCGCCGGGACGCTCGGCGAGGAGCACTGGGGGCGCGATCACCCCATCAGGCAGCCGCAGTTTCGCCTTGAACCCAAGCGCCGTCAGCCAATTGCGCAGCCAGAGTGCGCAGTCGGAGCATTCACGCAGACAGAGCGGATCCGCCCCCACGCTCCTGAAGCGCAGCAGACGGAAATACTCCTCGCGGACATCGTCCATCACTTCGCCGCCTCCTTCAGCAGGCGCTTGAGCTCATCGTGCCATTCGTCGGTGTCGGTCTCGGCCGGCGTGAGGTAGAGGAGACGCTCCTTGATATTGGCCGGCAGCGGCAGGCGCAGCGGCACCACCTCGGGCGCCTTGAATGTGGCGTCGCGGAAGTAGATCGGCGACGCCGCGGAAAGAATGCCGTTGCTGGGCGAGGTCTTGAGCGTGGCCGTGTACCAGGCGTTGCCGGTCTCCACGATGTCGCGCTCGATGCGGAAGTGGCCGTCCTGCGGGGCGACGAACTCCTGCTTCAGGAACTCCTCGCCATTGCGCATGACGCGCACGAAGAACGTTCCACCCGGATTCGCCCAGGCATCAACGACGAGACGGCGCTTGCCAGGCCCGGGGGCGAGCTTGTCGCCCGAGGTCTTGCCGTCAATCTCGAAGATGACCGCGTTGCCCTCGTAGGAGACCATGGTACGTCCCTCGCGGAAGGCCTTGACGATGTTGGCATTGTCGACCTTCGCGAGCTTCGCGTAGGTGGCGTGGGAGCTACCCGGCGAGCGACCGACGTCGAAGGCGGCGTCGCTGGAGCCGGAGCATCCGAGCGTGTAGCCGCGGTTCAGCAGCTTGTACCAGAACCTCTCGGCGCGCTCCTCGGGAAAATAGAAGAAGTCGACCACCGGCACCAGATCGGGACGGCACAGCAGCCAGAGCATGAGCTCGTTGTTGATCATGCCGTACATCTTGCGCCCGTTGCGCTTGTCGACGCGCATCACGTCGCCGTAGAGCGGGTGCACCGGCACCGCGAGGCCGCCCTGGCGGTAGATCGTCTTCTCGGCGAGCTCGAGGTTGGTGACCTTGCTCTCGCTGTATCCGGGGCCGTAGTCCTTAACCGAGAGCGGACCGACCCCGATGTCGCCGAAGTGCCCGTAGATGTTCTTGGGGAACTCGTTGTTCACCCGCAGGAACAGGTGGTCGTCGGAGAGGAACTCGCACAGCTTCTGGTGGTCAAGGGGATACTCGTCGTTGGCGTGCGCCTGCGAGAGCCATATCCAGTCGTAGTTCTCGGCGCGGCAGATGAAGTTCATCTGCTGGATGTTGGCACGGTAGAAGTTCTCGCCGTGGACGACATGGGCGTGGAAGTCACCCTTGTACCAGCCGCGAGCGCGGAGCTCGCGGAAATCGAGCGATTCGACGATCTTCACCTCACCGGTCGCGGTGAAGGCGAATTCACCCGCCGTCCAGAAGAACCGGTTCTTCTGGTGCCACACGCCCTTCGGCGCATTGTAGCTACCCACCTCGGTGCCGGCGAAGTCGAAGCCGCGCACCGGCCGGCCGGAGTCGGTGATCGTCAGCTGCGCGGGATGGCCGAGGTTGCCGTGCACCACGCGGCGGGTGGGATCGGGGAACGCCCATAGCGGCAGGTTCACATTCGTCTTCGTGGGCACGATGAGCCACGGGCGCACGGCCTCGGAGTGGCCATCCTTCATCGCCTTGAGACAGTACACGCCCTGCGAGGGAAACTCGATCTCGTAGTTTCCGCGGGCGTCTGCCTGCACGATCTGGCCGGAGTTCGCCACCACCCAGGCGTAGGGCTCGGTTCTGCCTCTCACGCAACAGGGGTGGAAGTCGGCATCGTCGCTGCGCGGCGCCGCCTCGTGGGCGGGATGCGCAAAGGCGCAAAGCGCCATCATGGTCAGCGCGGATAGCATCAAAGTCTTCATGTGATAGTTCCTTCGTTTGCATGAGTTCTTATAAACTTCGTCTTCAAAGGTGCGGACGCGCTAGAACCAGATCGAGAACACGTAGGGTGTGCTTGAGTAGGGATCGTCGCCGGCGCTCTGCCAGTCGCAGGCACGGACTCGGCGGGTAGTCTCGCCCGGCTTGCTGAATTCGAGCTCCCACGCCCCCCAAACCCCGGCATTCTCCACTGGCGTCGCCTTGAGCGAATAGCCCTTGAGATTGACGGTGAACGGATTGGCGAGTTCCGCACGCGTGGAGCCGGTGCGAAGCGACTTCGCGAGGATGATCGGGCCCCACATCACCGTAGCCGCCGGATCGGTGCGGAAGTGCTTCTGCACCTCCGAACCCACTCTCATGCAGGCATTGTAGCGAGTGCGGATCCAGTTCCTGGGATCATCGCCGTCGGGGTCGTGCGCAAGATCGTGGTCCACTATGCGCGGATTCATGTCGAAGACGAGGGTGTAGACGCGCGAGCCGTCGGCGTCCTTGCTGGCATCGTCCATCTTGGGGCACCAGGAGGGCTTACGGAACACCACCTTGCGCCCGGCGAGCCCCGTGGCCTTCACGGTTACCGTGTTCTTCACCGGGTAGTTGCCGGAAATCTCGAACCCGACTCCGTCGAGCGCCACCTTCGCATCCTGATAGAGATTAACGTGGAAGACGCCGTCGCGGCCGATGGTGACCGCCGCCGTCGCCATGTCCATCCAGGTGCGCGGCACGTTGTTCATGCAGCAGTGGTTGTAGGCGTAGCCACACTGCCGGTCGCACTCGTGGTGCACATGGCCACGCACCGCGAACGCGCACCAGGTTCCGTCGCGGAACACGCCGGCGAGGAAGTTGTTGAAGTAGCACACCTCCATCGCGTCGAGATAGCGGTTCTCGCCGGTTATCAGGAAGAGGTCGAGATTCAGACGTATCCAGTGCACCGCGTCGCACACCTCCGAAACCGAATTCACGCGCTTGGCAGCCTCGTGGAGCTGATCGCAGTAACCGACGCCGCCGAGGTGGTTATCCTCATTCTTGAGAATGTTGTCGCGAATCGCCGCCACCGCCTCCAGCGAACGGCGGTCGCCCGTGACGCGGTGGTATTCGAGCAGTCCGTCCAGGCAGCTCAGCATCTCGTAGGTCTTTGCCCACTGCGTGCAGCGGGGATACCAGGTGCTGATCTTCCTGTCGCTGGCGTAGTTGCGCAGGAAGTTGGGGCACGCCCCGTCATCGCGGTCCCAGTCGCGCACGATCTCGTCCGCGTAGTCGAGATAGCGCTGGGATCCGGTCTCGGTGTAGAGCATCAAAAGCGGCTTCAGCAGCGACATCGGCGGCAGCCCCACCTTCTCGGGATGCCCGCAGACGAACAGCGGCAGCTTGAGCCGGTGCATCATGTCGATCAGCTGGTCCATCTGGCGCACCACCGAATCGAGGATCGCCCGGTCGCCCGTTGCCTTGTACGCCATCAGCATTCCCCACATGCAGTACTTGCGGTTCCAGAGATTCCAGTTGGTGTTCCATCCGTACACCTTCGCCATGGCCGGCTTCGCGTCGTCGCCGACGTAGACGTTCTCCTTGTCCGCATACGAACCAAGGTATCCGTCGAGGTCCTCGAGCGCGATCATGCGGTGGCATTCCTCGCGCACGAACTTGAGCAGCTGCGGGTCTCTGAGGTAGTCCGCCACCCGCGCGGTGCCGATCATCAGCTTGCCCCAGAACTCGCCGCGCCAGAGGCCACCCACCTTGCGCCCCGGCACGACGACCAGCTCGTCGTCGTCACGGCGCTCGAACGCGCTGCGCGCCTCGCCGAACACCTCCTTCTGGGCGAACTCGCTCGTCATGCGCGCCTGAATGAAGGCATTCATCTTGGCGGCGACCGGTCCGCCCAGGCGCACATCGCCCAGCGAAGGCGCACGCTGGGCATCGGCCGCCTTCGGCGGCACCGTGGCTCGTACGAACTCAATTGACGCGATATCCACCGAGACATCCGCGTTCTGGCAGGGGTCGAAGCGTAGCGCCCCGATGCGGCCGCGCCACTCGCGGTGCCCGCGAAGATTGAACACGTAGTCGTGCCATTTGCCATCCGCCTTGAGCGGCATCAGCATCGACGCCTGGCCACGAATCGATTCCTGGTTGCGCGCCCAGAATATCGCCACGCCGCCGGTTCCTTCCGTGGTGCGCATGCGCACCTTCACCGCCGGATAGTCCTTGGCACCGAGATTCGGGAACGTGGCGATGATGGCCGGATCGCGGTTAATGGTGAAGAACCTAGTGCCGCCCTCGACGACCACGTTGGAACTGACACCCATCAGATGCCGCCACGGCTTCGGCATTCCCCCGTTGAAGTTCCACTTCTCGCACGCCTCCGGGACCTCGACCGGCGGCAGATCGTACGGACCCAGCCCCACGTCCTTCGGCCCGCACTCGACCGGCCATCCCGCGGCCGGACGCTCGCAGAACACATCGCGCACCGCCTGGTAGAAGCCGAAGCCATGTTCGGCATTGGGTTCGGCGTAGGATCCCTCGCCCCATTCGTTCAGCGGCGAAAGGCATAGCCGCTTGATTCCGGCGCCATCGACGAACTTCTTCGCCTCGACGCAGATGCGGCGGAAGTCGGCGGCGTTCTTGCCGTAGATCTCATAGTGGTTGTTCCAGGGTCGGTCGTCCCAGCCCGTGGAGAGGTTGGGCAGGAACGGCAGCGTTCCCGCCTCCAGGCGGCGCTTCCAGTGCCCGACGTTGGCGTCGGCCACGGCGCTGAAGGGAACGCGGCTACCCCCCTCGCCATCGACGGCCATGAAGTGGTAGATGCCGGTCATGTCGAAGCCCAAGTCGCGGAACTTCGAGACCACTGGCGTCGTGCAGACGTTCTCAGGCCACTTCATCGCGATAAAATGGATGCCATTGTACCCGGCCTCCACCGCCATCTTGCGGGAGAGCTCGAGCATCTTGCGGCAACCGCCCGCGCCGAGATCGCGGTCATAGTTGGCCCCCTGCCAAATCCACACCACCGGTTTGCCGTCGATGGTCAGATATTCTGGCATGTTGAAGTAGTTCTCTATCCAGTACTTTGTGACCGCGATCTGATCCTCCACCGTATGCGACCCGCTCGGAGTGTGGTTAGCCCACATCATCGCCCACTTGAGGTGCTTGCGGTAGCGGGCCCTGCGGAAGGCATTGATCCAGTGCTCGTGGTGGCGATGCCCCAGGTGCCAGTACCAGTCTACATACAACTCGGTGATGCCGTGCTCGACCAGCCATTTGATCTGCCAGTCGACCACCTCGGGATTCGTCTCGTCGTACCAGCCAAGCAAGGGACGGCGCTCGGGCAGCTTGGTGCGAATGCGGTCCCACGCTCGCACATACTCCCATCCAGGATAGTAGAGCGCTCCGATGCGGTACGACGTCTTGGCCGGCACCGGTTCGGGCACATAGTCGTGCCGCCCCAGCCCCAGCGAAGGCAGTACCTTCAGACGGAGTGAGGAGATAGCGGACGCGCCCCCCTCTGTTTCGGCCCTGAACAACACCTCGTATTCGCCGGCGGCGGGGAAGCGCAGGCGCGGATTGAAGAATGCGCTCGCACCCCCATCGATCGCCCCGCCGGAGACGACACACTCATCGACCTTGGCAGGTCCCTTCGCCGACACCGTCACACGCACGCCACGCTCGGCGCAGCCGCCCAGATTGTGCACCAGCGCGGAAAAGTCGGCCGTCATACCGGCACGCACCTCGTGGTCGCCGGCGCATGCCCTGGCGAAGACAAGGTCGGCGGGGAGCAGCGGGTCGTCTTTCACCCAGACAAAATCAGACGGTTTGGCAACCCCCTTCGGAAGCTCAAGCTCCAGCATGTCGATGGTGCCACGCCACGACGCATCGCTGAACAGCTCAAGATAGTAGCGGTGACTTTTACCATCACCAGGGATAGTGAAGGTACGGCGACTGATTCCGTTGCGTCCGCCGCCAGCCCATTTCACCTGCCCCTCGCCGGCGGTTGGGGAGGAAAGCGAGAACATGACGCCGCACCAGTCATCGGCCTTGCGCCCCAGCACCGGGCCGGATTCCTCGATTGCGACCGACGCGATCTCGAAGCGACCGCCATCCACCGCCTCGGCCGGCATATCTATGCGCAGACCACCGATCCTCTTCTCGGCCTGCCACCAGGGGCGTATGCGGTAGTCGTGCCATTTGCCATCGCCAATCCAGGCAAAAGTCGCGCGTTTCGCAGAGGTGGCGCCCTTCCCCGGCTCCATCCAGTAGATTTCGCCAGTTCCTCCACGGTTGCCGCGCGCCCTGATCACCACCTCATGCGTGGCCTTAGCGGGGATAGAGAAGGCTTCGCTGTAGATGTGGCCGTCGTGGCCAGTGCATTCCACCGCCAAGGTGGTTCCCTTCATCTCGGTCTTGCACTGATGCGTGCGCGAACGCCACTTCTGTAGACCGGCGGCGCCAGTCCACTGCGGTGCCGCCAATGCAAACGAAACCACCATCGCCATCCCAAGAGCAACAAAGCCCTTTGTTCCAATATTTGCTTTCATGGACAGTATTATACCAAAAAAAGGCGATGTTGTGAAGTTCCGTCATTTCACGTCCGTCACGACACCTGGACGTTCGTCACGCCACACATGAATGCACCATTGATAAGATCCGAAATCTTCGTGTCAGAGAAACATCCGAAAACACCATATGCAAACCACTTCTCTCCTTGTACGGAATTCATGTCGACGAGGTGAAAAAATCACATGGGCATGGGTCACTCAAGAAGGATTTGAATTGCCTTTGGAGGCAGATCGTTGGTATATACGCCCCAATCTGTCGAACGCCTTTCGACCGGCACGGAAAGCGCAGCGGCAAGTTTCAAGGAATTGGTGATACTCATTTCCGGCAAACCATCTTCCCGACTAATCGCCGACCACACGGCACGCTCAATATCCGTTGTCGGAGAAGCCAAATGTGACACCAACGCCGTGCGGCAGACATCAAGGGCCAAATCCTTCTTACCGTCTGGTTTGTGAAAGAAGGCGATGTCAGAATCCCTCCATCCGAAAGCGCTGCGATAACATTCGTGCAGAGCACCTGATAGGCATCCCCACCAGCAATCCCCTGAGAATACACTCCTACAGAAATGCACGCTGCCAAAATAACCTTCTTAATCATCCCAATTCTCTTTTCTTACTTCCACTTTTTCATATGTAGAATAAAACTTATGTCTAGTTCTTTTGAAATATACATATTTGACGCCCTTGATGATCGCACAGGCATTTCGTCCGTACTTATTGTCATTTGCTTCCATCCATGCATCGGCATCACTCGACGCCTGGCGAAGATCCTGCCACATGCATGATTATTCACTTGGAGCTTCATTTCATCGTTCCAGTTCTTCCAAAAATATGTTTATGGCGCTAGCTGGCAGAGAATTAGTAAGAGACACAATCTCCCCAATGCGATTATGCTCTGCAAGCCAGATCGCCGCGTTTACGCGAAATACCGTCAAAATAGTCTCATTAGGAGACCTCATCCATCGTGACATTGAGCTCCAATAATTCGTCGATCCCATATTTGGCGGGTACGTACCGATCCTAGTTATCATGTTCGTGGACAAAACAAAGGCGGCATCCTGTTGGTTCCCGTAATTCAGTCCTGCCATATATTCGACAGCTGCAGCGTATCGAATCCACGACCCATCATCAAGACCAGTGCAATAAACGACGTTTGACACTAGGCTCTGATGACGACCAGAGCATTCATCGTTAGCGCAACTCTCTTCATCTTCATCCATTCTGTGCATCAGCGAAATTGCCAGCGCCAAATCTGCAGCGCCAGGCCAAGAAACGAATGGCGGAGCTGTCCGCACAGCCATTCGCAGGAAAGCAGCTTTTGTTCATACAGCAGGAAGAAAAACGCCGCGACCAGCGTCGCGAGCGCCGCAAGCCGTAGACAAAACGTTATTTCCATGCCGTACCCAATCCCCCCTTCAAGAAGAATTATAACACAGGCCATTGTAGATTGTCAATAATCACCTCTTATAAAATCAAGCGAAAAATCGTATCTCAAGAACGAAAAAGTTTGATTTTCTTTTCGTTAAATAGTATATTATTTGGACTATGGAAGAAGTAGACACAACTCGATCCGAGTTAACAGAAGAACGCCTGCGCCTGGAACGCGAGGCGCTGGCGATTGAACGCGAACGCCTCGCCGCCGCCCGCGCCCATGCCGAGGCCATGGATCGCATTTCCAAACCCAGCGGGTCGTTTGTTCGATATGCGTCAATCGCCCTACTGGCCCTTGTATGCTTCGCCACGGGTCTGATTGCGGGCATCGCCATCATGGAACGCCAGCAGCAGAACGAACTCGAGGAACGCCGTGAACGCGCGTTGTCGCTGATCAAGGGTATCTCCAACGAAGAGAAGGACACCTCGTCCACCAACTCCCCGGCCGCCGAGACCGGCCGCAACGTAAAGGTTGTCGTAATCCAGTGACCATGTTCAAGTTCCAACTATCCGCCGCAATCGCCGCCTTGGCCGCAATTGCCACCGCAACGCCAAGCGCCGAGCTGACAGCATCGGCCACGAACATCGTGATAACCGAGGAGCTCTCGCTTGCCCTGCACATCAAACTGCCGCCACTAAAAGGCGACTGGGCGTCGCTGCCCCCCTACCTGAATCAGCGCCCGATCCACATCGAGGCCAAATTCCTGGAACCCGACTGGAAAACCGGCGCCATCGCCACCGCCAACCCAAAGGCGAAACCACCTTTCATCGCCAATCCGTCCGGCACCGGCCGCGACGTCCCCTGCTACACGCTGAACAAGTACCAGTCGGACGGATTTGCCGCCGCCATGCGCGATCCCTTCGGGATGCTCGACGACGACTTCTTCGGCAACGCCTTCGGTCCCAAGGCCCACCTCTTCCCCTTCCTGGCCGAGCATCCCGACGACACCGCGGACTGGGCCCTCACCGTCAAAACCATCCCATTCCGCGCCATCGAGCCAGGCACCACCATAATTCCCCCGATAACGGTTACCGTGCCACTGATCACCGGTGTCGAAAAAAGACGGGACCGCTTCGGCCGAATGGTCAACGCCGTCACCGGCCTCAAGCAGACCGTGCTTCGCACCAATCCGATCACCATCGTCGTTGAGGGTCCGCCGGCGGCCGGCCGCCCGAAATCCTGGAGCGGCGCCATCGGCACCAACCTCGTCTGCACCGCCTCGCTCGACTCCAGCGTATGCACAGCAGGCGATCCACTGACACTCACGCTCGACATCCAGGGCGACGGCGACCTCTCGCGCATCCACCCTCCCACCCTGGCCGAAGCCGCAACCAATACCTCCTTCCGCATCGACGACGCTTCCGCGCGCACCGAGACACTCGGCGATCGCCGCCGCTTCACCTGGCGAGTGCGCACCGTCAAGGCCGGTACTGTCGAATTTCCGCCCTTGCCATTCTCCTGGTACGACCCCGTGGCCAGACGATATGTCACCGCCACGACCGAGTCTATCCCCATTCAGGTTAAGGCCGGCGCCCAGGCCGCGCTCGGCGCCATTGCCGGGGAGGAAGAGGACGCGGATTCGTTTCCGATGCCCGACGGCATCGACCTTGACCCGCGCGGAGCCACCCCCAAACCGCTGCTGCCGCACCTGGCCTGGTCGGTGACCCTCTTCGCCGGCGGTCCCGCGTTGTTCCTGCTGGTCTACCTGCTGCCTGGATTCCGCAGACGGATGGCGGCCAGACGCGAACAGGCGCGACTTTCCGCCGCCGAACGACGGTTGGCGAAGGCGCTACGGGGGAACGACGACGACCGCCTCCACAAGGCGTCCATCGCCTACATCGAACTGCGCTACGGCGTCAATGGCAAGGCCGTAACCGCCGCCGATGTGAAGGAACTCATGTCGGGCGACCGCGCGGACAGCGAAATCGAGCGCATTTCCGCCGCCCTCGTCAAGCGTGACGCATCACGCTATGCCGCCGGGGCCGTGAGAGCCGTCATCGCGATGGCACTGTGTCTTGTTGGCGCGGCCACGACATCGGCCGCCAGCACCGAATTCACCTGGCGCCGCGCCAATGCGCTCGCGAGCACAGCCGATACCGCCGAGAAATTCGCCGCCGCTGCAAAAGCCTACCGCGACTGCGTCGACAGCGGAATCGCCAACCCGATCATCCTGCAGAACCTCGGTGCGGTCTCGTTGCTCGCAGGAGACGCCAGATCCTCCCGCGCCGCATTCATGCTTGCCGAACTGCGCACCGGGGAGACGCCGTCAACGCGGCGCGGCCTCCAGGCGGCGCTTGCCCGCCTGAAGAACGATCCCCGCGCCGAACTGCCGCCAACGCGTCTGCTGCTCAAGCCGCACGTGTCGCTTCCACTGGATCTGCGGCTATTCATCGCCGCCGCCGCCTGGGCGCTAGCCTGGCTGGTAGCCCTGATGCCGCCATGCTTCATTCGCAGGGCGCTGCTCACCATGGCCATTGCGGCATGCGTGGCCGCATCGGCCTCGGTGGCGTCATCGACAATCGAAACCCGCATTGCCCAAGGAGCCGCCAATGTCAGCAGATAGAATCGTCCTGACGCCCGTGTTCGCCCTGCTGGCACTACTGACGGCCAGCGCCCAGTGGCCGTTCGGCGGCTTCCCAAAGATGCGAATGCAGCCGCGCAACATGGAAGTGAGCGGACCTGTGGCCTGCACCGCCTCGCTCGTCCCCGCCCAGCTCGTAATCGGTCAACCGGCCCATATTCTGCTTGAACTTGAGATGGGGAAATCGGTCGGACTCGAGGATGTGAATGCGAGCGGTCTGCCCGATCCCGTGGACGGAAACATCGTCTATGGCGAAGGGTTTGAAAACCTCGCCGACCGCGCTTCGTCGAATCCCTCCAACACCATCAAGCGTCTGCGACTCCCGGTGCGTTTTCTCTCCGAGCGCGACGAGGACGTGCGGCTGCGCGTGGGCGGACAGGTCGTGGTGCGCCGGCAGAGCGGCAACATGAGCTTCACCTCGTCACAGTCCTTTGGGATGGTGACGCCAACCTTCAAGATCAAGGTCGCCCCCCTGCCACAGGCGGGCCGGACCGACGACTTCTGCGGAGCGGTGGGCACCAAGTTCCGGCTCGACCAGCGGCTCGTGCCGGAGAAGGTGCACCCCGGCGATCTGGTAACCGCCACCTACACGCTCGAATACGACGGCTGGTGCCCTTCCAACGTTCTCCCCCGCATCGAGCATCTTGCCGTCGACTTCAAGGCGTACGAGCCAAAGGAAGTCGAGCGCAACGAAGGCATGGTAAAGTGGACGCAGATCCTGGTTCCCCGCACTCCCGCCGCCACCAATTCAGCCATGACCAGCATCTGCTACTACAATGTCCACACACGCCGCTACGAACGGGTGACGGCGCCGCGGCGAAAACTCACCTTCGTATCCAGCGAGGCCGCCAGCACCCAGAACACCTCGGTCATAGTCGATTCCGGGACGAGTGCCAAGCCCGTCGCCAGCGGCACGGTCACGCTGCGGTTCGGTCCGTCGGACAAATCCCCAGTAGTGGCGGTGCTTCCTCCCGACACTCCCCTCACTGAACTTGCCCGCGAGCGCGGCTGGCGGCGGGTATCGACACCGCGCGCCATAGGCTGGACGAATTGATTAAATTCGCTGCGCCCATAAATAGTTAAATAGTCAAATAGTTAAACTCGCTTCGCGAATAAATGGTTAATTTCCCCAATTCTGGGCGACGCCAACGGGCAAGATGCCTGTTGCTCCAGCGGGCGCGGTCGGTACGTGCGAAGCTCAAGCCACTCTGAGCTAGCCACCCAGGCGCTCGGCGAGGGCGGTGCGGCGTTCGCGCACGGTATTGGTCTCGATCGCCTGCTTCACCGCCCACGAGGAGCCGATCACCAGCACCAGTTTCTTGCCGCGGGTGATCGCCGTATAGAGCAGATTGCGCTGGAGCATCATGAAATGCTGCCGGTGCAGCAGCACGATCACCGCCGGATACTCGCTGCCCTGCGACTTGTGGATGGTCGTGGCGTATGCGAGCGTGATCTCGTCGAGATCGCCGCTACGGTACTCGACCGGGCGGCCATCGAAGAGCACGATCATCTGCCGTGCACCCTGATCAACGCTCTTCACGATGCCCAGGTCGCCATTGAACACGTCCTTGTCGTAGTTGTTTCGCAACTGCATCACCCGGTCGCCGGCGCGGAAGAAGGTACCGCCGCGCTGGAGCGCGGGACCGCTCCCGTTCAGGCGCTGCTGGAGCATGGTGTTAAGACTCTCGGCGCCAAGCAGATTGCGGCGCATTGGAGTGAGCACCTGCACGTCCTGGATCGGCTCCATGCGGAAATGGCGCGGAATGCGCGTGGCCATGAAGTCAATGGCGGTGGCCAGCGCCTCCTGCGGATCCTCGCGGGAGATGAAGTAGAAATCACTCTCGCCCTGGCGCGTCTCCAGTGGTTCGCCGGCATTGACATGGTGGGCATTGCGCACGATGAGCCCTGTGTTCGCCTGACGGAATATCTCGGTGAGGCGCGTCGATGGGATCGCCCTAGAGCGGATCAGATCCGACAGCACGTTTCCCGGCCCCACCGACGGCAGCTGGTCGGTATCGCCCACCAGAATCAGCGTGGCGGTGCGCGGCAGGGCAGCGAGCAGATCGGCCATCAGCCGGATGTCCACCATCGACGTTTCGTCGAAGATGAAGACGTCACCAGGTAGCGGATGGTCGGCGTTGTAGGTGAACTCGTTGCTCTGGGGGTTGTACTTCAGGAGACGGTGCAGCGTGGCGGCGGGTGCGCCGGTCGATTCGGTCATGCGCTTGGCGGCGCGCCCAGTGGGGGCGCCGAGCAGAGTCTTGACCGCGCCTTCACCCCGGCGGGCACGGTAGATATCCACCAGCGCGCGGATGATGGTGGTCTTGCCCACGCCCGGGCCGCCGGTGATAATGGACACCTTGGACGCAAGCGATGTGCGTACCGCCCTCATCTGGGCGGGCGCAAGGGTGAAGCCGGTCTTCTGTTCCCACCAGGCAATCGCCTTGTCGGGTGCGATGGGCGGGAAGGACGGGCGGGCGGAAAGCATGTCGCGCAGCTTCGACGACACTCGCCGCTCGGCGTTCCAGAGATCCTTGAGAAACAGCCGATCCCCTTCCTTGACCACCCTGCCCTCGTGGAGCTCGGCCTCAAGCGCCTCGGCGAGAATCTCGACCGAGATTCCCACCAGTTCCTGGGCGTGCAGCAGCAGGTCGGGTTCGCTAGTCCAGCAATGTCCCGCCTCGTCCGCCTCAGTGCGCAGAGTGTGCACGATCGAGGCACGGGCGCGCAGTGGGGAGTCCTTCGGCAATCCCACGGCGGTGGCAATGCGGTCGGCCGTGGCGAAGCCTATTCCCCAGATGTCGCGACAGAGCCGATAGGGATCCGCCTTGATGATGGCGACGGAATCGGGACCGTACTTGCGGTATATCTTCGCCGTCTTGGCGACGGAAATGCCATACGTCTGGGTGAAGATCATCACCTCGCGGGTGCCGCGTTCGGCGATCCACGCCTTGCGGATCGCGGCGATCTTCTTGGGTCCTACCTTGGGAATCTCGGCGAGGCGGGCGGAATAGTGGTCGAGAACGTCGATGGTGTCGGCTCCGAAGCGATCCACAATGCGGTTGGCCAGCACCGGGCCAATGCCGTGGATGAGACCGCTGGCGAGATATCGGCGGATGCCCTCGGCGCTCTTGGGCGGTATGCATTCGATGGTACGCGCCCGGTACTGGCGACCGCGGACGGGATCATCCACCCACTCGCCCTCTGCATGAAGCTCCTCACCCTCCCAGGCAGCGGCACAGGTGCCAACAACAGTGACCTCTCGCTCGCCGAGATGAAAGGCCGCTCCTCCCGCAACCGTCACTTTCAGCACGGTGAACCCGGTCTCGTCGTTGCGGAAGACGACGCTCTTGACCGTTCCGTCTACCGTCTCGTGACCGACGGCGCTGTCACCTGCGGACGCCATCTGGAGCTCAGACGATCGTGAAGATGTCGGAAAAGCCGGTCATGTCAAAGATATCGCGCACCACGTCGTTGAGACCGGTGAGCGTCATGGTGCCAACCTTGAGCATCTTCTTGTTGGTGCTCAGCATCACCCGCAGTCCGGCGGACGAGATGTAGTCCATCGCGCTGAAGTCAATGACGAGGTCGGAGACATCCGCTAGCGCGGACGCGAGAAATGTCTCCAATTCGGGGCTGGTGACGGTGTCAAGCCGGCCGGCGATGGCAACCGTCAGCTTGGTACCCTCAAGTTTCTTTGTTATCTGCATGACAAGGTTCCTTTACTGTCAGAATCTGAAAACATTGCGGTTGAAACCGGTGGTGAGGATGTTGCGGCGCGACTTCTGGTGCTCCATCACTGAGGCGACGAGATACGTGCGCAGGGAGTTCACCCTGCTATCAGCGTCGGTGATGTCGAAGATCTCGCCATCGTCGCGCAGCGTGAGCCGCACGCCATCGTTCAGGTCAAGGGTGACCTCGGCCAGCACCCGGCGGGAGCCATTGCGGTCCTTCACCGCCATCAGCACCTCCTCGGTCATCAGCGAGGCGCGCATGGTCACGGCTGGCGCGACGGAGGCGGCCTTCAGGACGTTCGCGACCTTCTCGGCCACGGTGGCGATGGCCCGCTCCTCCAGCAACAGGTCGAACATGGTGATCCTGCTGTCACGTTCGCGCGGCAGCAGCAACGGGAACATCTTCCTGCCATAGCGAGCCAGCAGGTAGACCATGAAGCCAAGCATGGCGGCAAAAGGCGCAAGGGCGAGCATTTCCCACACCGCGGTAAGTCCGAAACGCCCGAAGATCGCCACCAGCGCCACCGGCGCGATGAGCCCATTGACAACCGTCATCGCCACCGCAAGCGCCTCGTGCGCGATGAACACGTAGTAGGAATTGTAGAGATAGACAAGCGAGTAGAAGACGAGCCCGGCGGAGACCAGCCGCACGGCGAGTTCGGCGGCGGGGACGAGCCCGGGGTCGTCAATGCCCACTGTACGCGTCACGATACTGGGAAACACCGCCAGCAGAGCGGCAAGGCCCACCCCCTCCAGCACCGCCAGGCGCGTGGCGTACGCCATCATCGTGCGCACCGCCCTCGAGTTGAGCTCGCCCACATACACCGTGACGATCGGCGAGAGCGCCGTGCCGACGCCGTTGAATATCTCGAGAAAGCCGATTGTCACGATCACCGCGCTCAGCACCGGCAGCATCCCGGCGCCGTAGCTGCAGATGACGAACTTGTTGAGGAAGAAGAACAGACCAGCCGAGCACAGGAACGAACAGGAGTCGCCAATCGACGACTTCAAGATGCGCAGCGTGTCGAGGAGAGAGAAGTGCCGCACGAGGCGGAAGGTGTTGGACGCCCGGCGGAAATGGACGAGCAGCACCAGGAGCGCGGCGACGTTCGCCAGCGAGGTCCCCTGCGAACATCCGCCAATCCCCAGACCAAGAAACCTCACGGACACATAGGAATATAGGAAGTTCACCGTGAGCTGGACGGTGTAGGCTCCCATGCAGAGACGGGAATCGCCGTCCGCCATAGCGACGTTCACGAGCAGAATAACCACCGGCTCCAGCATCGCCGAGGGCATGTACCAGTTCCAGTAGGCGGAGGCGAGCGAGGATATCTCCTGCCCCGGGGCCATGAAGCCGAGGAACAGGTCGCGCCCCGGGATGAACAGCAGCAGGAGCATGGCTCCGCCCAATAGGACGGTCACCAGTCCCTGGGTGAAGAACTCGTGAGAGCGGCGCGCGGCGCAGCGACCACGCTCCAGCGCGTAGTTGATGCCCATCCCCACCCCGCAGAGTCCGGCGAAGAAGGTGACGCCGTTCATCACCGGGGATAGCAGGTTTATGGCGGCAAGGGCGTTCTCGCCGAGCAGATTTCCCGCCACGATGCTGTCGGAAAGCCCCATCAGGAACTCGACGACCATCGCGAAGCTGCCCGCAAGCAGCAGCTTCTTGAACTTCTCCACTCCGAAGTGCATCATGGCGGGGAGGCGGCTGCGCGCCTACTTGATGCCGAGGCGCTTCTCAATGTCCTCGGTGGTGCCGCCCTTCGTCTCAGGCATGAAGAGGATCGCCCAGATGAGCTGGATCACCATCATGAACGCGAAGAACCCGAAGGCGTAGGTGCCGGCCTTCTCCGCGACGACGGGGAAGAACCAGCTGATGAGCGTGCACATGAACCAGTGGGTGAAGCAGCCGAATGCCTGGCCCTTGGCGCGCACCACGTTCGGGAACACCTCGGAGATGTACACCCAGATGACGGCGCCCGACGAGCAGGCGAAGAACGCGATGAAGCCGAGAATGCCGGCGACGGCGAGGTACTTGTTGCAGCTGGCGCCGAGGGAGAGCTGCCAGGCGACGAGCGAATGCATCAGAATCATCAGCGAAGCGCCGCCGATGATCATCGCCTTGCGGCCGAACTTGTCGATGATGAACAGGGCGAGAACGGTGAAGATCAGATTGACCGTGCCCACGCCGATCGTGCCGGCAAGCGAGGCGAGCTGCTGGCCTTCGCCGAACACCATCGTGAAGATGCGCGGCGCATAGTAGTTGATGGCGTTGATGCCGGAAACCTGGTTGAAGAACGCGATGAGGAACGCGAGCATGATCGGCTTCAGGTAGCGCCTCTGGAAGAGCGCCACGCTGGTTCCCTGGCTGGAGCTCTCAGCGATCGAGCGCTCGATCTCGACGATGATGGAGGCGGTGTCGGAGTAACCCACGCGCTCGAGCGCACGCTGGGCGTCGTCCTTGCGGCCGACGCGCACGAGCCAGCGGGGCGACTCGGGAATGGTGAACAGGAGCCCCATGAACACGACGGTGGGAACCGCCATGATACCGAGCATCATGCGCCAGACGGTGGTGGCGTCGGCATGGACGTACTTCTTCACGAAGTAGTTGGAGACATAGGAGATCAGAATGCCGAACACGATGTTGAGCTGGTTCGTCGCCACGAGACGCCCGCGCAGATGGCCGGGCGCCACCTCGACGATGTACAGCGGCACCACCACCGACACGCCGCCGATCGCGAGACCGCCAATGAAGCGCATGATGCCGAGGAACCAGGGACCGAACGTGGCATTGGAAGGCGTGAACGCACACCCAAGGGCCGACACCAGGAACATGAGGCCCATGGCGAACATGGTGGGCTTGCGACCGAAGCGGTCGCTGGGCGCACCGGCGCCGAACACGCCGACCACGGTTCCGATCAGCGCCACCGAGACCACGAACCCGAGCCAGAACGTGGGCAGTGCAAACTCCTCACCTATTGCCTGTTCGCAGCCCGAGATCACTCCCGAGTCAAACCCGAACAGAAAACCGCCGAGCGCGGCCGCTAGCACCGAGTAGAACAGTGCGGTATGGTTCTTTATGGTTTCCATTTTCCTTGTTCCTTTGTTTGGTTTTGGAAATCTGGTCAGTTCTCGCCCACCTTGCCCTTCAGCACGGCGATGAACGCCGACTGCGGCACGTTCACGTGGCCGAACTCCTTCATGCGGGCCTTGCCGCGCTTCTGCTTCTCGAGCACCTTCATCTTGCGCGTCACGTCGCCGCCGTAGAGCTTGGCCAGCACGTCCTTGCGGAACGGGCGGATGTCCTCTCGGGCGATGATCTCGCGCCCGATCGCCGCCTGAACCGGGATCTTGAACATGTGCGGCGGAATGGTGTCGGCCAGCGCCTTGCACATCTGGATGCCGCGGGCGCGCGCCTTGTCGCGATGGACCATGGTGGCGAAGGCGTCGACCTGCTCGGAGTTGAGCAGAATGTCCATGCGCACGATGTCCGAGACCTGGTAGCCGTCGGGCTCGTAGTCCATCGAGGCGTATCCGTGCGACACCGACTTGAGCGTATCGTGGAAGTCGATCAGAATCTCGTTGAGCGGCAGCCGGCAGTGGAGCATCACGCGATGGGAATCCACCGTCTCGGTGCCCTCCACGGTCCCGCGGCGGTCCATGACGATGCGCATCACGTCGCCGATCGACTCCGACGGCGTGATGATGCGCGCCTTTAGGACCGGCTCCGAGATGGTCTCGAGCGTCGAGGGGTCCGGCATCTGCAGCGGATTGTCGAGATCCTTCTCGGTACCGTCCTTGAGCTTGAGCTTGTAGATGACTCCGGGTGTGGTGGAGATGATGTCGAGATTGAATTCGCGACGCAGGCGCTCCTGGACGATCTCCATGTGGAGAAGCCCGAGAAATCCGCAGCGGAAGCCGAAGCCGAGCGCGATCGAACTTTCGTGGTGGAAGGAGAACGCGGAATCGTTGAGATGCAGCTTCTCCAGTCCCTGACGCACCTTCTCGAACTCGTCGGTGCTCATCGGGTAGATGCCGCAGAAGACAGTGGGGCGCAGTTCCTTGAATCCGGGCAGGGGCTCGTCGCTCCCCAGGCGGGCGAGCGTCACCGTGTCGCCGATCTTGATCTCGGAGGGATCCTTGACCGTGCCGACGAGGTAGCCGGTCTGCCCCGCCTCAAGCTTATCGGTTGGCTTCTTGGTGGGCGAGAAGATTCCCACCTCGTGCAGCGTGGTGGTGACACCGGAGCCCATGAACCGAACAGTGTCGCCGCTCTTGACGGATCCGTCCACAATCCGCACGTAGGTGATCACGCCGCGGAACTCGTCGAACACCGAGTCGAACACGAGCGCGCGCAGCGGCGCGTCTACACCCCTAGTCGTGGGCGGCGGAATGCGCTTCACAATCGCCTCCAGCACGGCGGCGCAGCCCACGCCGGTCTTGGCGGAGACGAGAAGCGGATTTTCCATCTCGATGGCGAGGATGTCCTCTACCTGCTTCGAGACGCCGGGAACATCGGCCCCAGGCAGATCAACCTTGTTGAGGACGGGCACGATCTCGAGATTGGCGTCCTGGGCGAAATAGGTGTTGGCGACGGTCTGCGCCTCAACGCCCTGGGCGGCGTCGACTACCAGCAGCGCCCCCTCGCAGGCGCCCATCGAACGCGACACCTCGTAGGCGAAGTCGACGTGGCCGGGGGTGTCGATGAGGTTGAAAAGGTATTCCTTGCCGTTGTCGGCGTGGTAGACCATCGAGACAGGGTGACTCTTGATGGTGATGCCCCGCTCGCGCTCGAGATCCATCGCGTCGAGGGTCTGCTCCTTCAGCTCCCTCAGCGGCACGGCCTTGGTCAGTTCGAGTATGCGGTCGGAAAGCGTGGTCTTGCCATGGTCGACATGGGCGATGATGCAGAAATTGCGTATGTTGTCGAGCGTGGTCACAGAGCGCTCCCGGGTACGAAAGTGCCGATGTCGCGCCCGTCGAACACCGCCGAAAGCACATTGGAGCGCACCGAGCCGGCAATGACGACGTTGGCACCTCCGCGAGCGGCGTTGAATACCGCCCTGAGCTTGGAGTCCATGCCGCCCTTCGAGAGCGCACCCTTCTCGCCCGGCTTGACGAGCTTCATGGCGTCGCGCGGGCGGCCAATCACGCTCACGCGCGCACCGGTGGAGTCGAGAAGACCATCGACGGTGGTGAGCAGCACCAGCGCATCGGCGTGCACGAGCTTGACGATGAGCGAGGAAAGCCAGTCATTGTCGCCAAATGCCAGCCCCTTCAGCTCCTCGTCGGCCACGATGTCGTTCTCGTTGACGACCGGCACGATGCCGGCACGCAGCAGATGGTCGAGCGAACGACGCAGATTGGCCACGCGGCGGCGGTCGGCGAAGTCGGAATGGGTGAGCAGCACCTGGCCGATCTTCACTCCGCGGGCGGCGAAGAGCTTCTCGTACTCGGCGATGAAGCGCGCCTGGCCGACGGCGGCGCACATCTGGACGTCGGACACGTCGGAGGGACGTGCCTTTAGCCCCAGTGCCTCCACGCCCGCCGCCACGGCTCCAGACGAGACGAACACCACCTCGAGGCCGCGTCGCCTGAGGCCGACCACGCCATCCACCATGCGCCGCAGCGCCCGATAGTCGGGACGGCCGGTTTTTCTGGCGATGGAATGTGTGCCCACCTTGATCACCACGCGACGTGCGTCCTTTAGCACCGCACGCTGTTTGAGATTGTCAGTCGGAGTCTTCATTTTCGGACATCTTCCGCCCGCGTCATCGGCGTGGCATGTAGGGATTGGATGCATTTTCAGCCGCAATGGTCGTCTCGGCGCCATGCCCCGGCACCACCATGGTCGCACCGGGAAGCGCTGCAAGAACGGCCAGGGAGTCGGAAAGAGCCTTCGAGGAACCGCCAGGGAAGTCGGTGCGCCCGCAGGATCCCGCGAAGAGCGTGTCGCCAGTAAGTACGAGTCCGTCGCGCTCGAAGTAGAGACACACGCCTCCTGGGGTATGACCTGGGGTGGAGATCACACGGCAGGAGATGCCGGCTGCCTCGAGGACGAACCCGTCCACCAGATCGGCGGCAAGCGTGGCCGGGCGCGGTACCGGCTCGTAGTATGGTGCCCAGGCATTGAGCGGATGGCCGAACATCGGCGCGTCCGCAGGGCCAATGTGCACCGCAAGGCCGGGCCAGCGAGCCAGCAGACCGGGGATTGCGCCGATGTGGTCGAAGTGCGCGTGGGTGAGCGCCACCAGCGCCGGCTCCAGCCCCTTCGAATCAAGCAGCGAGATGAGCTCGGCGGCATCGGCGCCGGGATCGACGATCCAGCACGCGCCCGGTGCCTCGTTGTAGAGGACGGTGCAGTTGGCCTCGATCGACCCCAGCGGGATGGTTGTGCGTTCCACTTTGCGACGGCTCCCGATGGTTAGACGAGCCCGCGCTTGACCAGATGCTCGGCGATCTCGACCGCATTGAGCGCGGCGCCGCGGAGCAGCTGGTCGCCCGAGACGAACATCTCGAGGCCCTTCTTGTCGGCACGGGAGATGTCCTGGCGAATGCGGCCGGCCAGCACGTCGTACTTGGCGGTGGCGTCGAGCGGCATCGGATAGCCGCCGTTCAGCGGATCGTCCACCAGCTTCACGCCCTCGGCGCCGGCGAGGACCTCGCGCGCCATCTCGGGGGTGACATCCTGCTCGAACTCGAGGTTGAGCGACTCGGAGTGGGCGCGCGCAATCGGCACGCGCACGCAGGTGCAGCTGAGCATCAGCTCCGGCAGATGCAGCATCTTGCGCGCCTCATTGCGCATCTTGAGTTCCTCGAGCGTGTACCAGTTCGTCTCGTCGAACTTGTCGATGTGCGGGATCAGGTTGTACATCAGCTGATGCTGGAAGGCCTTGACCGTGAGCGCCTCGCCCTTCGCATAGGCGTGGATCTGGTCCTCGAGCTCGGCAAGCCCGGGTGCGCCGGCACCGGATGCCGCCTGGTAGGTGGACGCGATGAGCCGCTTGAGGCCGAACGCCTTGTGTAGCGGCGCCACCGCCTCGAGCATGATGGCGGTGGTGCAGTTCGGGTTGGCGATCACGCCCTTGTTCCAGTCGAGATCCTCTGCGTTGACCTGCGGCACGACCAGCGGGACCTCGGGATCCTGGCGGAACGCACGCGAGTTGTCGATCATCTTCGCTCCGGCCCTGACCACCGCGTCCTTGAGCTGGATGGCCACGTCGGTCTTGCCCGCGAAGAGCACGATGTCCAGCCCGGCGAACGAATTCTCCGTCGCCGGCAGCACATGATATGTCTCGCCGTTGATCACCTCGTCGCGCTCGCGGGAGGCGAACACCTGCACCTTGCCGCAGGGGAACGCGCGATCCTTGAGAACCTTGAGCATCTCGGAGCCGACCGCCCCGACGCCCACCAGTCCCACGTTGAACTGTTTGCTCATCTTTCTTGCCTTTCGGCGCTTTTGCGCCATGTGATTGAAGCCATACGACCGACTTCGCTACCTTATGGTGTAGCGCGTCGCCTTCATAAACGCCTTCCAGACCTCGGAAGTACCCTTCGCATCCAGCAGCGCGACCCGGTTCTCCCTCTTGGAGAACGCCTCCGCGAGACCGGCCATGAGACGCAGATAGAACGCGCTCACCGCCACCGGAATGACGCTGAAGAACACAAGATGCACCTTCTCGCCGGAATCGTCCCAGACAATGCCGTCGCGGGAAATGCCCAGCGCGAGCGTAAGCCCGCCACCCTCGACCCCGCGCACGTGCGGGAACGCAAGACCATCGCCCATCGTCGTGGGCAGCACGCTCTCGCGCTCCATCGCCGCCGCCGTCAGCGCCACGGGATTGGATACGAACCGATTGTCGGCCATCGCCTGCGCGAGCTCGGCGACCACTTCCTCCGGCTTCGTCCCCTTCACCTCCACCATGAGCTCCTCGGCGGAGAACCGGCTGATGCCGGTCTTGCGCGGCTCGGTGCGGGATGGCTTCTCGCCCACGTAGCGCGGCGCGTCCTCCTCCTCGTTGTAGAGGATGCGCCCGCAGGACGTGCACGTCTGGATGGTCTTGGCCTGGCGCACCTGCTGCACCTGCGAGATGGGCAGGCGCATGCCACACACCGCGCAGCAGCCATTGACCATCGGCGACATGACGACGTGGTCCTTCTTGATCATGCGCTGGTAGACGCCCTTGGGAACGGGATCGAGCTTGTCGACCAGCGAGTCGATCGAATTGTCTAGCGAATCAAGATGCGACCCGTCACCGGTCTGCCGGTGCTCATCGCGGGTGAGCACCATTTCCTGAAGCTGATTGAGCAGATTGAGCTGATTCTTCATTACCTTGCGATCTGCCTTCCGCTTCAATGCTGAACGTAGGTGCCGTTCACTTCCTCCCACGTGCGCGTGGAGAAGAACTCGCTTATCGCCTTGTCATAGCCGGCAGTGTGCGCGAACGCCTTCTTCATCAGCTTGAAGCGCGTGTCCAGGCCGATGGTGCCGCCATGGTCGGCAAGCTCGTTGACGAGGTTCGGATAGTCCAGCGGATCGGTGACCGAGGCCACGCGCAGATAGTCCTTCGCCGAGGCGCGGACCATGCAGGGGCCGCCGATGTCAATGTTGGTGCGGGCCATTTCGGGCGTAACGCCCGGCTTCGCAACCGTCTCGCGGAAAGGATAGAGGTTCACCACCACCATGTCGATCGGGCAGGCCGAAAGACGCTTGAGGTCGGCCTGGTGCGCGTCGTTGTAAGTCTCGCTCAGCAACCCGAGGTAGATCTTGAAGTCCAGCGTCTTCACAAGGCCGCCCTGCATCTCGGGCTGGCCGGTATAGTCACTCACCGCCACCAGCGTGCCCTCGGCGGCATCGCCCAGAATCTCCTTCACCTTGGTGTAGGTGCCGCCGGTTGAGTAGATTTTCACCCCGGGGCAGGCCTTGACCATGGCAGGCACGAAAGTGTCGAGACCCGTCTTGTCCGAAACACTCATCAACACGTGCCGCACCGCGACCCGCGCATCAATATCCTTAACGATATTCAACGACATAAAACTCCTTTTTGTTGCAGATAATTATAGCAAAAAGGAGTCGTACATTCAAGAAAAATAGTTGAATCCAGACTAGTCGCAGGTGCGTTTTTTTCTGGTGACATCCATTGGTCCTTCTCGCCGGGTATGGCCGATCGGCCTAGCGACAACGAGACGTCATTCGAATTCACGGATATCGAACTTATCCGGTAGGCATCGCCCGGCACGTCGTCGCTGCCTGGCGTTGCATCAGTTCCGGAAAGACACAATTCAGGAACCGACATCGCGCTCATCGGCTCAGACACTCCATCAATGCCATTTGTCTTGCTTCCGCAATAGTACGACGAATGTGCACATAACAACACGAAGACCACAATTCGGGGAAGGCCGCAGAAACGAACAGGCGGGAACCGTCCAATGACAAATCTCGACAATATTCCTAACCCAAGAAACACACACACCCAGGCCAAAACGACCCGAATGCCGTTCAGGAAACGAACAATCTCGGACAGATCGCCAAACATCACACACATTCCACACCGCAATGGTACTAGGTGTTACCTCCCTTCACTTCGTCTCAGGATTTTTCCACATCCTCCTCAATGCCTCAATCTGCGCGGGGTCGCCTATCACCACGGTCTCGTCGCCAGGTTCAAAGACCCAGCCCGGACCAGGGTTGCGGAAGCGCTCACCGTTGCGCACCACGCCGACGATGCTAGCACCGGTACGGGCGCGAACGTCAAGGGACTTGATCGATTCGCCGATCACCGGCGAGCCGGCCTCGGCGATCACGTGCGAATAGTAGTCGCTTGGAACGGTGAGCGTAATCGACTTGTCGGCGTCGAACTTCTTGGCGCGGCGCGCCCGCCGCCGCTCGGCGCGAATCGCCTCGTTGAAACGATACCCCACCGCGCGTCCGGCGCACCGGAAACGCTTCCAGCCGAAGACCGCCGCCACCGCAAGCAGCACCCATATCGCGATCTTGACCGTCGGCTCCTTCGGCAGCAGATTGACGTTGAGGAACGCGATCTCGGCCGCATAGCCGATGATCGCAAGCACGGTCACGAACATCTGCGTCACCAGCTGAACCGCCGTCTTCCAGCGCTTCGGCTGCCGTGTGCCGGTGAGCACGACGGCGATGTCGCGACCGAGCGAACGGGCTAGACCATATGCGGGAATCAGCATCGAGATGCAGATCAGATTGAAGCCCAGACAGAAGAATGCCCGCTTGTGTTCCTCGAAGAACTTCGAGAACTGATCGTATTCCACGGCGTCGAGCATACCCGCCGCCACCCCCGCGCACAGGTTGAGAATCGCTATCACCGCCAGCCATACCACGCGGCTGCGCAGATGCTTGGACAGCTGCGACGGCACCGAGGCGCCGCGGAAACGCTCGAGCCAGTCGCGATAGGCGCCGAGCAGCCCCCTCAGCCGCTCCGGCATGTGGTTCTCGCACCAGTCGCCGACAGGGTCGGAAAGGCGAAGCATCATCGGATTGAGCAGCGTGGTCAGCAGCGAGGTGCCGACAACGATCTGGTACATCGGGCTGGAGACGTCGCCCGTGCGCGTCATGTAGATGAGCGCCACCATGAAGGCGAACTCGCCGATCTGCGCCAGCCCAAAGCCGGTCTGCACCGCATCCTTCACCTTCTGCCCGGCTAGCAACGACATCGTGAAGCAGTTGAACCCCTTCCCCACCATCACCAGCGCCGTCAGCGCCAGGATCACATGCAGATTGCGCAGGCACGCCATTGGATCCACGAGCAGACCGATGGTTACGAAGAACACGGCGGCGAACATGTTGCGCAGCGGCGCAACCAGGGCCAGCAGACGGTTACGCACATCGGCGGAAGCGCCGAGGATGCCCATCAGAAACGCGCCCATCGCCACCGAATAGTCCAACTTCCACGCGATGAAACACACCAGGAAGCAGTAGCCGAGCATTGTCAGCAGCAGCGCCTCGTCGTCCCGCAGCCGCCCCACCTTGTTCAGCAGACGCGGCACCAAGACGAGGCCGAACACCAGAACGCCGACCAGAAAGGCGAACAACCCGCCGAGGCTGGCCCCCACGGCAACGGCGCTCACCCCCTTCCCGCTCGCCACCCCGGTGACGAGCGCGATCACGCCCACACAGAGAATGTCCTCGAAGATCGTGGTGCCGAAGATGTACTTTACGAACGGACGCGTTCCCCATTTCATCTCCTCGATCGTCTTCGCGAGCAGCGTGGTGGCCGAGTCGCAGATCGCCGCGCCCAGGAACAGGCTCGCAACGTTCCCCCAGCCAAGGACCCTGTGCCCGAAGGTGTATCCAAGATAGATCATCATCACCGTGTCGAAGACCGCGGTGGGGATGGTGACATGCCCCACCTTGCGCATGTCGCCGGCGCTGAACTCGAGCCCGAGCGTGAACATCAGGAACACTATGCCAAGCTGGCCGATCGTGCCCACGCTGCCGGGATCGACGAGAAAAGACCCTCCCCAGGTATGTTCGCTCATCAGCACTCCCGCCAGCAGATAGCCGATGACCTTCGGCCACCGCAGGCGGGAGAACACCGCCGAGACGATCCCGGCCGCCGTCATCAGCACGGCCAGGTCCCTGAAGAACGCCGCTTCCGTCACTTGAAGTACGACCTCACCGCGCCCACGCGGTCAACCTTCTCCCAGGGGAATTCGGCGCGGCCGAAGTGCCCATACGCCGCAGTGTCGCGATAGCACCAGCCCTTCGGCTTCGCCAGGCCAAGGTCGGCGATGAGGGCGTGCGGACGGAAATCGAACACCTTGCCGGAAAGGATCATGCGCTCGATATCCGCATTATCGACGCCATGCGAGGTGCCGAACGTCTTCACGCACACCGAGACCGGGCGGTCGACGCCGATGGCGTACGCCACCTGGATCTGGCAGCGGTCGGCGCAGCCGGCCGCGACCACGTTCTTGGCGGCATAGCGGGCGTAGTAGGCGGCGCTGCGATCCACCTTCGAGGGGTCCTTCCCGCTGAAGGCACCGCCGCCGTGCGCGGCCATGCCGCCGTACGTGTCCACAATGATCTTGCGCCCGGTGAGCCCGGAATCGCCGCACGGACCGCCCACGACGAACTTGCCGGTGGGATTCACAAGGAAGCGCGTCCTTGCCGAGACGAGTCCGGTGGGCTTGAGGAAGTCGCGCGCGATGCGCTCGATCTCCTCATAGCGCTTCCTGGTGGCGCCGGCCTCGGTGGTCTGATGGGAAACAACCACGGTGTCGATCGCCGTCGGAACGCCGTTCTCGTAGACGACAGAAAGCTGGCTCTTCGAGTCGGGCCGCAGCCAGGGGTATTTGCCGCTCTTCCTGAGTGCGGTGAAATGGCGCAGCAAGTCGTGCGAGAAGACGATCGGCGCCGGCATGAGCGACGGAGTCTCGGCCGTCGCATAGCCGAACATCATTCCCTGGTCGCCCGCGCCCTGCTTCTCGGCACGGCGGCGGTTGACGCCGCGTGCGATGTCGGGGCTCTGGCCGTGCAGCGCGGAGACGTAGTTGAAGGTGTTCCAGGCAAAGCGCTCGGCCGGGCAGTCGTAGCCGATGTCCTTCACCACGCCGCGCGCAATGTCCTGGGTGTTCAGTTCCTCGAATCCGGCAGCGGTGATTTCGCCCATGTTCACCACCAGATCGGGGCCGACCATGGTCTCGCAGCCGACGTGGGCGCCCGGATCGCGAGCGAGGCAGGCATCGAGAATGGCGTCGGATATCTGGTCCGCAACCTTGTCGGGGTGGCCTTCCGAGACCGACTCGGAAGTGAAGACGTGCCGAGAGGCAATCTTTTCGTTTTTCATCACTTTCTCTTTTCTTCGTACTTGCGAAGCGCATCCCGGAATTAACCGGTACCACCGCGGCGTTTCCGCTCGGTTGGCGCTGCCGCCACCAGGCGACAGCTTCCGGATGCTTCGAACACCTATATTCTACCAAAAAACGCACGCCACATCAATACAAAATCGGACGCATCTCGTAGCTGTGAGGTGGCATGGTACCGCTCATTCCGCGGAAGGACCACTGCTGGGGCTCGGAGGTGTAGTTGCAGAGGAAGAGAGCCTCCTCGCCCCGCGCATTTTTCCAGCAGCTGTGCAGCACGCACGGCTGACGCTTGCGGATGACCCTGGCGGCATCCTTCTTGGTGAAGATCATGCGGGCGAAGAACTCGACCTCCTTCTCGGCGCAAACGAAGCCATCCGGCGACGTCATCTCGCCAGCCCAGAGGAAGTCCTTGTGGTCGTGGTAGAAGTTCGCCGTGTCGAGCACGAAACGGTAGATCGAGCGGAACGCGGGATCATCGCGGTGCTTCGGACGCAGACTGCACACCATCGGCTGGGCACCCCAGATCAGCGGACGCGCCATCTCGAGATAGAACTGGTCGGGATACAGTTCGTGCCACGCCTTCTCCTCCGCCGCCGGCCAGCGGTCGGCATCCGGCCATTTCGGATCCCACGGCGGGATCGCGTCCGGTAGTGCATAGTTGCCGAAGAGCGCGTACGAACCATGGTAGACGGCCGTGAAGAGCGGCACAATCTCCCGCACCGCGTCTCCCATCCGCTCGCCGGAGGCGACATTGCAGATGATGCTGCCGTCACAGCGGTCCATGTAGAGCTCGGTGGAGCCCTCGGTGGTGAGCGGGAAGCCGGGGTGTTCGCGTCCGAGCCGCGCAAGCATCTCGCGGTAGCCATCGGTTACCGCGTGCCCGCCATTGCGAACGTGCCGGTGGGCGGGGTTCCAGCAGACATCGAAGCTGGCATTGCCGATCATATCCAGATACTGGCCGGTGAGACCGGCCCGATGCAGATTGCCGACGAGCTCGCTCATCGCGTCGTGGTGGGCCGGCGCCTCGCCACACATCCACGCGAGCCGATGGTTGTTGTACTTGTTGAAGGCATACGCCCGCACATCGCCATTGCACCGGTGCATGAGCCCCGAGGCCTTGTCGGCCGTCCAGTGCATGGAATCGATGTCCCAGCACATCCCGTTCACATAGACCTGCGAGTAGATGCCGCGGTCGGTGAGCCGCTTCACCGACTTCGTGAAGGCGTCCACGCCCTCGCGAGGAGGCCAGAAGAATGGATAGTCGGTGTCGTAGGGGTTGCTGTGCCACCAGTACCAGTCGAGGGCGAGCTTCACGCGCGGCAGATCGTCCGCAAGTCGCTCAATGGGCGCGATGACGTCCTCCGCCAGCCCGCGATTCCAGATCCAGAGGTCGATGTCGGCAAGCGGATTGCGCACGAAGCGTCCCTTCGCCCAGCTCTGCTTCAGCGCCCAGGGCCGGTAGATGCGCGCCGCATCGAACCAGCCACCGCGGTAGAACTTCACGCCGGAAGGATACGGAATCCCGCCGGCGGCGACCGGGCGCTCGTCCATTCGCGGCACCGGATAGACGCCGCACACCGTGATGACACGGTCCGAAGACAGGCGTGTGCGCACCCGCTTGATGTTCCACGCGGAGTCGCGGTAGTCGAAGTATAACGACTCGGCCGACGGACGCAGAATCGCGCCGAACTGCATGGCGTTCATGCCCCGCGTGTGGTCGTACTTCCCCGGCTCGAACGTCTTGGAGGAGAAGGTGAAGCCCATGTCGGAACCGCCCCACAAGAACTTCGCATCCTGTTCGAACGGAACGCTCACCGCGGGGAAATGTATCTCCGCCACCGGCTGCGTTCCCGCATATCCCTCGAATCGTATCGTGCCCTCAAGACGTCCTTCGTCGCCTTCGATCCACTCGGTGACGACCCTGAATCCGGCACCAGCCAGCGGATGCCCGGACCAGACGTCGACCATTCGCCCCCTCTTGTCAATGGTGCGCGAATGTTCCTTCATCTGGGAAGGCGTAATCTCGGTCTTCATATCCGCGACGACCATCGCCCACGAAGGGCGCAGACTGTCCAGACGCCCAACCATCGACGGGGCTGCGCCCTCGGCGGCACTGTCCGCCTTCAACCAGCCCCTGACCTTCGGGGCGGCGAACGGAGGTTCGCCGTAGATGCAGACATTGCGGCGTCCGACGCCCTCGAAGTCGTACTCGATCAGCAGCGCACCCTGCCCGGCAAGAGCAGGACGTGGCATCAGCTTCACCACGGAGTCGGCGGCAAGCTCCGCATCCGCATCGAAGAACACCCGACCGGAATCAACGTCGGACACCTTCACCCTCCCCTTCACCGCGTACGGGCGGTCGTTGACAGCCATGACGCCATCTACCTGCCCGTCGCACAGCTGCACCAGCTGCGGCTGGTTGACGAGCTTCAGCGCCGCATATGCCTTCTTCTTCCCGTAGTAGTAGTCGACGATGCCGTCGGAGATGATCGGCCAGCCGTCGCGCAGGTTCCACCACAGCATCCCCCATGTGCGGCCCTTGCGGCAGCGATACGTTCCCGCCCAGCACTTGAGCGCCTCGGCCTGGTAGATCTGCGAGAGCTCCGAGAACTCGGCCAGGTCGTCGGGCACGTTCCCGAAGAACGCCTGCACCTGGCGGACCATCAGGGCGTTGCGTTCGTTGAAGTTCTGGTCGGGATAGGCCGTTACCGCCTTGCAGTTCCACTCGGCGTTGAACTTCGTCTTGTCCGAACGGTCCGGCCATGGATATAGCCCGGCCGGCGTCATCATCCGCTTCAGCGAGTCGTAGTTGGGGCAGCCGTGGACGCCGGTCTCGCTCACGAACGCGGTGACGGAGTTGGTCCAGTACGGATGGCGGAAATACTTCTCGCGCGGCCCCCACAGATGGTCCTGCGAGAGTTTCACGCTCCAGGGTCCTTCCTTCGCGGAGACGCGCGTCATCTCCTCGCTCCACACCGGCGACGATGGCAGGTAGGAGGTGAACGGATCGAACTCGCGGAGCACCCGCGGCAGGATGTCGCGGCTGGTGCGCTCCAGGTCGGGATTCGGGGCGAAGGTGCGCCACGCACCAGCCATTGCGCGGTCGATCTCGTTATTGCCGCACCAGAGCGCCAGCGACGGATGCGCCCGAAGGCGCGTCACCGTCGCGATCGCCTCGCGCTCGAGCGCGGCGGCGAAATCGTCGCGCTGGGAAGGATAGACGTTGCCGAGCGAGAAGTCCTGCCACACGCAGATCCCGTTCTCGTCGCAGAAGCGGAAGAATTCCTCGTCCTCGTAGACGCCGCCGCCCCAGCTGCGGATCATGTTGCAGTTGAGGTCAACCAGCATTTCGAGGCACTTTTGCGCATGCTGGCGGTCGCGGGAGTGGAAGGCGTCCATCGGCGTCGTGTCGCAGCCGTGCATGTAGACGGGGCGGCCGTTGACGACGAAGCGGAACGTGCCCGGGTCGCTCTCGCACTTCCAGTCCGCGCGCTCCAGCCGCACGGTCCGCACGCCGACTCGGCGCGCGTCGGCGGCGAGCACCTCGCCGCGCTCGGAAACAAACTCGGTTCTGAGGTCGTAGAGCGCGGCCTCGCCCGCCTCCCGCGGCCACCAGAAGTCAACCTCGCCGAGCGAAAAGTCGTCACGGGTGTGCTGGAAATGGTATATCCGCTCCCAGCGCCGAACCACCCTGCCCTTGCGGCTGAGCGTATAGCGGAGCCTGGCGCGATGGAGATGGCGCCACGGCGCCTCGACACGGTAGTGGACCACGCATTCGGCCCGGCGTTTCGCCACGTCGACCGACTTCGTCGCGAATCCGAACTCGGTCAGGCGCACCGGCGGCACAACGGCAAGCTCGACGCTCTTCCAGATGCCCGCCGTCGCCAGCCGCGGCATGATGTCCCACCCGACCGAGTGCTGCGCCTTGCGCAGATACTCGAAGTCGCTGCCGCCCACGCGGTTGCGGCCCAGCAGACCGAGGGAGGGTCCGCCCAGGATCGACTTCAGTTGGACCACGAGGCGGTTCTCGCCGCGCAGCTTCCCGGTGACGTCGAATGCGACCGGCACGAACATGTTCGCCGACTCGCCGAGCCGCTCGCCGTTCAGGAAGTACTCCGCACGCGTGTCGACCCCGGCGAAGCGGAGCTCTACGCGGTCGCCCGCAGACGCCTCTAGACCGCCGAACGAACGCT
>JAZRXT010000165.1:0-5271 GCA_045600365.1 Kiritimatiellia bacterium
CGTGACCCTGCCGCAGCTGATGCCGCTGATGGTGATCAACTTCGTGGGGGCGTTCATCGCCGCGTTCCAGGGAATGGGATCGATTTTCCTGCTCACGTTCGGCGGGCCGGGCGATGCCACGGAGGTGATGTCGCTGATGATCTGGAAGGAGGCGTACAACAACCTCCGGTTCTCGACTGCCACCACGATGGCGTGGTACCTTGGCTCGGCGCTCGTTGGCTTCACCGTGCTGCAGATCCGCTTCCTTCGCCGCGTCGAGTTCCGCCAGGCGGCGGCAAACTGAAGGTGCTGCCTATTCTGCTTGGCACTTCACTCCGGCAAGGGAGTGTGGCGGGAGAGTCAAGCGGATTGCCTTGCCCTCGCGCTTGAACTGAAGCGGCACGATCTTGACGGCGTCGGCGCTTTCCTCGTTGTTGGTCCAGGGCGATGGCGCGGTGAGCGTCTCGGCCTCGATTGCGCACTTCTCGGCGTCGGGCACGCCGAAGACGATGTCCTCGCTCTCGCAGGTGCGGTTCACCAGCACGAGCGCCCTGGTTTTGCCATCGGCGGACGCGGTCAGCTGGGCACCGATGGTCGGCCGTTCGACGGCACCACGCTCGATGCGGTGGATGCGGACGTTGCGTACCCTGGCTATTCCCTTGCCGCCGCCGGCGACGCGGCGCAGCTGGATTGAGAGCGACTTGGTGTCTGCCAGCGGCGTATAGACGCATTCGACCGGAATCCAGTCCGCCGCCAGGGTGGTGGGCGTGCTGACTGACGAGCGGGTGGCGTTCCAGCCGCGCCCATCGCCGAACTGGAGCGCGAAGCCGCTGGTGTTCTGCATGCCCTGAACACTGATTTCCGCCTCCAGTTTCCAGTCGTAGTCATTGCCAGGCTCGATTTCGCCGATCTTCACGCTGGCGTGGAAGAAGTTCATCTCCTCGTCGGTGAGGAATTCCGCCTCCATGGTGTCGTCGGGATGCTGCTTGAAGCGGAATCGGCTGTCCTTGTGGGTGAACCAGCGGCGTTTCTTGAGGCCGAAGTATTCTCTGTCCTTTTCCTCCTGGGTGAGCTTCATGCCGGTGTCGGTGGCGGTGAGATTCTGCTTCACGGTGCAGGGGATTAGCTTGTCCAGGGTGTGGCGGGTGAAGACGCGGAAGGCGAGGGCGTTCGGGCGCAGCACGTAGGTACCCGGCTTGCCGCGCACCATGCCGAAGCCCTCGTTGACGAACTGCCAGTAGTCTGCGTGCAGCACGCCGGGGTCGGCGGCGAAGGCCATCAGCGCCTCGGCGTTGACGAGGGCGGCGGCGAGGGTCTTGTGAGTGGCGAAGTTGGTGTTGAATTCGGTGATCACCACGGGCAGATCGGCGCGTCCGAAGCGTTCGCGGGCCTTGGCGATGCGGCTGGTGATCGCCTCCTGGCGCGAGAAGAGGCGGGGAAAGTCTTTAGGTGGCACGGGGGCGGCGCCGGCGTAGGTGTGGATGATCAGAAAGTCGATGTTGTTGCCGCAGGCCGCATGGATGGCGCCGTCCCAGTAGTTGCCGGCATCGCCGAGCGTCACGACACCGAGCTGGATGGACGGATCGACCTTCTTCATGGCGTCGCGGAAGGCGAGATAGTTGGCGGCATAGACCTTGCCATTCATGGGCTTGGCGGAATCGGCCTTCTTGTGTCCGTTGTCGTAGGTCTCGTTGCCATATTCTACGAGGCGCACCCGGTAGGGGGCGGGATGACCGAGGCGAGCGCGCTCGGCGGCCATGGGATGGGTTCCGTCGTTGGGGGAATTGAGGAATTCGACGAACTCAGCTGCCTCCTCTGGGGTGCCCCTTAGTCCGGAGAGACCGAGGATGGGCTCGGCGCCGATCTCCTCGCAGCATTTGAGGAATTCCATGAGCTGGAGGGAGTAGCGTTTGCCGGGCACGAGGCCGGCGGAAACCTTCCAGTTGTAGCTGTGGGTGCCACCGCAGCCGCCGGGATAGCGCATTGCCTTGACGCCGATGTCCTTCAAGATGGTGGTCATTTCGGGGTTCACCTTGCCGTTGGGGGCGGTGAACTCGTAGCTCCATTTTCCGTAGGAGAGCTGGTTGACGCCGAAGATCGATCGGTTGACCGCGTGCGAGGTTTTGCCCGAACGGACGATTTGCGTTTCGCCGACGGCTAGCAAGGCGGCAGAGACAACGGCAAGTGCGAAGACATGGTGTTTCATGCCGTCAAGTATACACAAAATCAAGCTGCATGTCAATGGCTAAATTGGGTGGCCACCCCGCAGGGGCGCACCTGGATTTTCAGCAAGTGTTCCGCATCAAAATCAAACAACTAGATGCCCCCCCCCGAACCTCTATGTCCCGAACAGTGGCAAGATGCAATCTCATGCCTTTTCTGATTGTTCATATAGGCGAAGTATGGTATAATATTCGTCACTATGTCAGATATAAGAGTTCGTTTTGCCCCGTCGCCGACGGGGAAGGTTCACATCGGCAACATTCGTGCGGCCATCTACAATTGGCTTTACGCTCGGCATACGGGCGGCAAGTTCCTCCTTCGTGTAGAGGACACCGATCTGGAGCGTTCCACGCCAGAGGCGATCAAGGCCTTGCTTGAATGCATGGAATGGCTTGGCCTCGACTACGACGAGCCGGCGGTCTACCAGACCAAAAACCTTCAGCGTCATCTTGACTGCGTGAAGAAGCTTCTTGCCGATGACCGTGCCTACGAGTGCGAGCGCACGTCGCGCGACGGCAAGACCGGCAAGGTGGTCATGTTCAGAATGCCCAAGGAGGGCGTGCTCGCCTACGATGACCTCGTCAAGGGCCACATGGAGAAGAAGGCCGAGGACGTGCAGGACTTCGCCATCGTGCGCAGTGATGGTTCGCCGATCTTCCATTTGGCCAACGTGGTGGACGACATCGACCAGGGCGTCACCCACGTCATCCGTGGCGACGATCACGTCGAGAACACCTTCAAGCATCTGGAGATATTCCGTGCGCTCGGCGCCGAACCGCCGAAGTACGGGCATCTGTCGATGATCGTCAACGCGCAGGGCAAGCCGTATTCGAAGCGCGATGGCGCCGCGTTCGTCGGCGAGTTCCGCGAGAACGGCTATCTGCCCGAGGCGCTGTTCAACTACCTGCTGCTGCTGGGCTGGAATCCGGGCGACGAGCGCGAGGTGCTTTCCCGCGAGGAGATGGTGCAGCTCTTCGACATCGAGAAGGTGCACGTGACCGCCGCCAAGTTCGATCTGAAGAAGCTCCAGTGGATGAACGGCGAGTACATCCGCCGCACCCCGAAGGAGATATACCGTTCCCAGCTTGTCTCGCGCGTCGAGGCGGCCGGCCTCAGCACCGATGCTCTTACGCCCGCGCAGCTCGACTTCCTTGTCGACCAGCTGCAGATCCGCACGAAGTTCTGGAGCGACATCCCCGGCAACTGCGCCTGCTTCTTCACCGACGACTTCCCCGTCGACGAGAAGGCGGTGGAGAAGCGCCTGAAAAAGCCTGGCGTGAAGGAGCTGCTGCTCGATCTCGCCGAGCGCTTCGCGAAGCTCGAGCCGTTCACCGCGGCGGCGGGCGAGGAAATGGTCAAGGCGCTGTCGCAGGGCCAGGGCATGGGGCCGTGGGTGCACCCCATCCGGGTGGCGGTCTCAGGCCGCGGCGAGGGCATAGGCCTCTTCGAGATGTGCGAGATTCTTGGACGCGATCGCGTCGTGGCCCGCCTTCGCAAGGCCGCCGATTCCCTTTGAGGAGCATGATGCCGAGCCTTAGAACATTCCTCTCCCACGACTCCGGGCCGTTCGCGCAGTTCGTGAAGTACGGCGCCGTGGGCGTGATGTCCACTTGTGTGCAGACAGGAGTGTTCTATCTCCTTGCCGCGCTCTGGCTTCAATGCCTGGCGCCGGACGACTGGGCCGTGAAGTGGTTTGGTCTTCCTAGCGCCACCTTCACCGGCAACGAGGCATGGTACTGTTCGCGCGGAACGCTTGCGGCCATCGACACCGCGGTCGGCTTCGTTCTCGCCAACATCTTCTGCTGGTTGATGAACCGCTGGTTCGTGTTCAAACCCGGGAAGTTTCGCTGGTACGTCGAATTCGGCATGTTCTTCGGCGCGGCCACGTTCGCGACGTTCATCGCGCTCGGCGTCATGAAGGTGCTCATCGACGCATTCGGCATGATGACGTCAATTGCAGTTGTCGTGGAAATCATAGTGTCGTTCTTCGTGAACTTCTTCGTCCGCAAGTACATGATCTTCAAGGGGTGAGGGGGAATGAACGCGATCGAGAGCGAACACCTCGTGCGGGCAGACGAGGCGGGAATGGCGGCGGCAGCGCGCGTCCTCCTGGCGGGTGGAGTGGCGGTCATTCCCACCGACACGGTCTACGGGCTTGCCGCGCATCCGAACTTTCCCGCCGCGGTTGAGCGCCTCTACACTATCAAGGCGCGTTCGGCTGGCAAGCCGATTGCGCTGCTGGCGGCGGATTCGACCAGTGCGGCGCACTTCATTGGCGAAGACGCCGCCGCGCTGGGCGCACGATACTGGCCGGGGGCGCTCACCGTGGTCGCGGGTGGCGAGGGAGTGCGGGTGCCCGACCACGAGTGGACGCGGGAACTGCTAAGGCGTTGCGGTGGAACGCTGCGGGTGACGAGCGCCAACATGTCCGGTAGGCGTGCCGCTACCGACGCGC
The DNA here is from genome assembly GCA_045600365.1 of Kiritimatiellia bacterium. GTDB lineage: Bacteria > Verrucomicrobiota > Kiritimatiellia > RFP12 > UBA1067 > RUG572. Next base: position 4,658 of record JAZRXT010000165.1, read on the forward strand.
CCGCCGCGTTGGCGGACGTTGGCCTGTCGGCAGACCTCGTAGTCGACGACGGCGTCTCGCCGGGCGGAATGGCGTCGACGGTCGTCAGATTCGAGGCGGGCGCGGTCACGGTTCTCAGAGAAGGCCCCATTGAGGTGGCGATCAATCAACCCCAGAAGCCGCCGGCCTGAACAACATATACACTTAAGTCATACACAAATGCCAGAGAAAATCTGGTATGATATTCGACGATCGGAATCAAGGGTAGGACTGATGGAGATATCATATATGGCACTTTGTGGATTCGCGGTGATGCTGATCTTCGCGTCGTTGCTGGCGGCGGCTTCGATGTTCTTCATGCTGGGGTTGAACATCGATACAGATCAAGACGGCCTTTCGGATTCCTTCGAGCGCATCATTTCCAAGACCGATCCGTATCTTGCCGATACGGATGGCGTGTGCAATTTGAAATCTCATACAAAAACATTGAAATCAACAACTGATGGTTGGCAGTCTCGGCTGGATTTGGTATAATATGCGCATTAAACAAACAAGGTGAGTTATGTCCGTATCGTACAAAAAACTTTGGAAGTTGCTAATTGACAAAGACATGAACAAGACCGATCTTTGCCGAG
>JAZRXT010000166.1:0-9510 GCA_045600365.1 Kiritimatiellia bacterium
AGGTGCCGGGCGTGGGGTTGATGTCGCTGTGGTTCGGTGGCAGCTACAATGACGACGATCGTCCGCGCCGCTGGGGGACCGCCACGAGCGCGGACAACGGCAGGACATGGAGCTTCCACGTCAAGGGCGAGAACATGAAGCTCGCGTTCTGGCCCACCGAACAGTCCGCCGTGTATCTTGGCGATGGGCGCATCCTGGCGATCGCCCGCACCGAGGGGGCTTCCGGCCGCCAGCTGCAGCTGCAGAGTGTCGACAACGGCGCCACGTGGAAGGTGGAGCCGACGAACATCCGCGACGTGGGCGCGTCGACCCCCTCGTTGATCTACGACGAGAAGACTGGCCTTCTCAGCAACTACTACTACCATCGCGGGCCCGGCATCCTGCGCCGCCGCACCGCCAAGGTGTACGAGGTGTGGGATCGTCCCCAGGCCTGGCCGAGAAGCGAAGTGCTGGAGAAGGACGGCGGCGTCGTCCACCACGCTGGCAACGCCAACGCGGTGGCGATGAGCGGCCGTCACTACGTGACCTACTACAGCGGCAACGAGAGCAATTGCGCGGTGCTGGTGCGCGCCGCCGACATCTGCGATCGACCCGGCGACTGGGGAACGTCGTTGGACTACTACCAGGAGTGGGAGAGCGTAAAGGATCTTGGCCGGATTGTCACGACACTGGGCGACATCGCAGATTTCCCCGTCCTCCGCCATGGCCACCAGCAGGGCATCGGAGTGAGTGACACTCACATCTATCTGGGCAACTCCGCTTCGATTGCGAAGCTGGATTGGAGCGGCAAGCCCGTCAAGGCGGTCAAGACGCGCGGACACATGGGCGATGTCGCCTGGTACAAGGGCAGGGTGTATGCCGCCTGGGCGTTTGGCGGCGGCCCCAATCCCGCCACGGGCAAGGGCACCAGCATGGTGGCCGTGTTCGACGAGGATTTGAACGAACTTTCGCGCCGCGAGTTCCCCGATATCCCCGGTATTGACGGCATCACGGTGCTAGACGACGTTATCTACGTTGGCATTGGGGCTGGCGGCGGCAACGACGGGCGCGGGCTCCATCGGCGCAACCGGGTTATGCGCCTCGGCATGGATCTCGCGACAATCGACATCAAGGACATCGATATCGGTGTGGATGTCAACCACGGCGTGCAGAACCTAATGGCTGCGGACGGCAGGATATACGGCTTCTTCTACACGCATCTTGGTTCGCGTCCGGGTTCGCCGATCACCTGCGGGGTGTTCGATCGCGACATGAAGCTGCTGGAGACGCACCAGGCGTATTCTGGCATGGGTATCGATGTGGCGCCGAAGCGCTTCCAGACCGTTCCGGGGCGGACCGTCTTCATCAAGGGCGGTTCGTCCTACCCGAAGCCGGATTCGCCCGCCACCTTCAAGCGCATCCAGTACGGCTTCTTCACGATGAAGTAATTGGTTGACTCGAAACGCCATAAAGAGTATACTCTACACTGAAAGGCAGAGAAAATGTCATACGAATCATTGAATGTAAAGCCGGCCGGGTCTTGCGCGTGGGACGCGGCGTCGCTCGGCGAAATCATGTTGCGGCTTGACCCCGGCGACGGACGCATCCACTGCGCGCGCGAGTTCAGGGTCTGGGAGGGCGGCGGTGAATACAACGTTGTGCGCGGTCTGCGGCGCTGCTTCGGCATGAAGACCACCGCGGTCACCGCGTTTGCCGACAATCCCGTTGGCCGGCTGGTGGAGGATTTCATGCTCCAGGGCGGTGTCGACGTCTCGCACGTCAAGTGGGCGCCGTTCGACGGCATTGGCCGTACCGTGCGCAACGGCCTCAACTTCGTCGAGCGTGGCTATGGTTGCCGCGGGGCGCGCAGCTGCGCCGACCGCGGTCTCACCGCGGTGTCACAGTTGAAGCCCGGCGATATCGACTGGGACGACTTCTTCGGGCGCGAGGGCGTGCGCTGGTCCCACACCGGCGGCATCTTCGCCGCGCTTTCCGAAACCACCGCCGAGGTGGCGATCGAGGCGCTGCGGGCCGCCAAGAAGCACGGTACCGTCACTAGCTACGACCTCAACTACCGCGCTTCGCTGTGGAAGTCGATCGGCGGCAAGGACAAGGCACGCGAGGTCAACCGCGAAATCGCCCGGTACGTGGACGTGATGATCGGCAACGAGGAGGACTTCACCGCCGCGCTCGGCATCGAGGTCGAGGGTGTGGACGAGAACCTCACCAAGCTTCCGATCGAGGGTTTCCGCCGGATGATCGAGAAGGCAGTGGGGCTGTATCCCAATTTCAAGGCGGTGGCCACAACGCTGCGCAGCGTGAAGTCCGCCACCATAAACGACTGGAGCGCGCTCTGTTGGTATCGCGGAGAGCTCCATCACAGCGTGGAGCGTCCGGCCCTCGAGATCTACGACCGCGTGGGCGGCGGCGACTCCTTCGCCAGCGGTCTCGTCTACGGGCTGATGACCTTCGACGATGCCGCCAAGGCGGTCGAGTACGGAGCGGCCCATGGTGCGCTCGCGATGACTACGCCCGGCGACACCTCGATGGCCACGCTGGCCGATGTGGAAAAGCTCGCCGCCGGGGGCGGCGCCCGCGTCGATCGGTAGCAGTCTAGAAGACAGCAATCAAGAAGACAGAAGGATTGGAAGGTTTGAAGATGGACATTGTGAAGACTCTTGGCGGCGCCGGCATCATTCCGGTGATTGTGATCGAAGACGAAGCCCAGGCGGTTCCGCTTGCGCGCGCGCTGGTGAAGGGCGGTCTGCCCGTGTTGGAGGTGACGTTCCGCACTGCCGCTGCGGCCGGCGCCATCGCGAAGATTCGCGCCGAGGTGCCGGAGGCGGTCGTCGGTGCCGGCACGCTCCTCACCGTGGCGCAGCTTGAGGCGGCAATCGCCGCCGGCGCGGCGTTCGGCGTGGCGCCCGGATTCGATCCCGCCGTCGTAGGCGCCGCCAACGCCAAGGGATTCCCGTTCTGCCCCGGCATCGCCACCGCTAGCGAACTCTCGCAGGCGCTCACCGCGGGCATGAAGATGGTCAAGTTCTTTCCCGCCGAGGCGGCGGGCGGCGTGAAGATGATCAAGAATCTTCTCGGCGCGTTCCGTTTCACCGGCGTGAAGTTCATGCCCACTGGCGGTGTCAATGCCGCAAATGTCGGTGAATATCTGGCCGTGCCGGAAATCGTCTGCTGCGGCGGTACCTGGATCGTGCCCAAGGACGCGCTCGCTTCCGGCGACTGGGATCGCATTGAAAAGCTTGCGGCCGAGGCGTCCGCTCTGGTTCGCGCCAGGTGATGAAGCGGGCGTTCGACGTTCTCTGCGTGCTGCTTGCCGCGCCCCTGTGGGTGCCGCTGGCTCTGGTGGTGGCGCTTGCCGTCGTCTGTTGCCTGGGACGTCCGGTGCTGTTCTTCCAGGAGCGTGCGGGGGAGGGAGGCAGACCGTTTCGCCTGATGAAGTTCCGCACGATGCTGGAAGGCGTCGGTTCCGACGCCGAGCGCCTCACCAGATTCGGGCGTCTGCTGCGTGCGACATCGCTGGACGAGCTGCCGCAGCTGCTGCACGTGCTTTCGGGCAGAATGTCGCTGGTGGGGCCGCGTCCGCTTCCTGTGCGGTATCTGCCGCGCTACAGCCCGGCGCAGGCGCGTCGGCACGAGGTGCGTCCCGGCATCACCGGTCTCGCCCAGGTGCGCGGAAGAAATTCGCTTTCGTGGAACGAGAAGTTCGCTCTGGACGTGGAGTATGTCGATACCCGCTCGTTCGCCCTCGACCTGAAGATTCTATTCCTCACCGTTGCGAAGGTGCTGGTGCACGACGGCATTGCGGCCGAAGGCGAGGCCACCATGCGTGAATTCACCGGTGCGGAACCAACGGCGGAGAAGGAGACGATGGCATGAATGAAGGCAGAAGGGTACTGGTCACAGGTTCCTCGCGGGGAATCGGCCGGGCGATTGCGGAGCGGTTGCTGGTCGAAGGATTCTCGGTGACCACGCATTCGCGCAGCGGCGGCACCGATCTCGTCTTTGACGTGGCGGACCGCGCCGCCGCGCGCGCCGCGCTGGAGGCGGAGGTGGCGGCGAACGGACCATTCTACGGCGTGGTGCTCAATGCCGGCGTAAATTCCGATGCCCCTTTCCCCGGCATGCTCGACGAGGAGTGGGACCGCGTGGTGCGCACAGATCTTGACGGTTTCTACAACGTGCTGCGTCCGCTGGTGATGCCGATGGTGTCGGCGCGCATCAGGGGGCGCATCGTGGCGATTTCCTCGGTGAGCGGGCTGGTGGGCAATCGCGGCCAGGTGAACTATTCGGCGGCCAAGGCCGGCGTGATCGGTGCTGTGAAGGCGCTGGCGGTCGAACTCGCAAAGCGTGGAATAACGGTCAATGCGGTGGCGCCAGGCGTGATCGAGACGGATATGACGACCAGCCTCGCCGAGTTCGCCGACGAAGTTAAGCGGGCGATCCCGATGCGGCGCTTCGGGCGCGCGGAGGAGGTGGCGTCGGCCGTCGCGTTCCTCATGCGCGAGGACGCTGGCTACATAACCCGCCAGGTGATATCCGTCAACGGCGGGATGTTCTGAGGGGAGGACGGAAGATGCTCCATGTCATAGCGACACCGATTGGGAACCTGGGCGATCTTTCGCCGCGCGCTCTGGAGGCGCTGAAGAACGCTTCGCTTCTGGCGTGCGAAGACACTCGCCGCACCTGGCAGCTGCTGTCGCATTTCGGCGTGCCGCGGCCAGAGATGATCTCCTACCGCCAGGGCAACGAGGAGCGCGTGACGCTCGCCATCGTCGAGGCGGTGAAAGCCGGCCGGGAGGTGGCGCTCTGCTCCGACGGTGGCTATCCCGGCATTTCCGATCCCGGCTACCGGCTCATCCGCACCTGCGCGAAGGAGGGGGTGCCGTACGAGGTGATTCCGGGTGCGAGCGCGGTGAACGTGGCCCTGCTGATGAGCGGGCTCCCCACTTCCTCCTTCACCTTCCGCGGTTTCCCGCCGCGCGGACCCGGTGCGCTGCGCAACTGGTTCGCGGAGGACCGCGACAAGGAACACACCCTGATCTGCTACGAATCCCCGTTCCGCATTGGTGCCACGCTGGAGGCGGCGCTAGACGCGCTGGGCGACCGCGAGGCCGCGGTGTGCATTGAGCTCACGAAGCTCCACGAGCGGGTCTCGCGTGGATACCTTTCCGATCTGGTGGCCCAGTACAGGGGGGCGAAGGTAAAGGGTGAGGTCGCGCTGGTGATAGCGGGCTGCAATCCCAAGTTTGCGCGCCCGGTGCAGATGGAGGCGAAATGACGCGCACCGAGTTCGACGAGTTCTTCATGCGCATGGCGCTGCGCGAGGCGCAGAAGGCGGCGACGGATGGCGAGGTGCCGGCTGGGTGCGTGGTGGTGGAACCGGCCGTGCTTGAGCCGGCGCATGATGGACATCCTGCGGTTTACGACTGGAATCCGTCGCTGGCGCGCATTCTCGGGCGTGCCCACAACCAGTCCGAGGGCTTGGTCGACTCCACGGCGCACGCGGAGATGCTGGCGCTGTCGGGTGCGTTTTCCGCGAAGGGCTCGTGGCGCCTGGTGGATGCGGTTCTGTTCGTGACCAAGGAGCCGTGCCCGATGTGTGCCGGCGCAATCGCGCTTTCCAGGGTGGCGCGCGTGGTGTGGGGGCAGTCGGATCCCAAGCGCGGCGGCGGCACGGTGTTCGGTATCTTCGACCATCCGGGGATGAACCACCATCCGGAGGTGGTGGCCGGCGTGCTGGAGGGTGCGTGCGCCGAGGTGATGCGGGAGTTCTTCAAGGAGAAAAGAAAATGAGAAAAGTTGTTCGCACAAGTGGTGTCTGCTCGCAGGCGATTGGCTATGAGGTGGAAAACGGCATTGTCACGGCGTGCCAGATCATGGGTGGATGCCCTGGCAATACGCAAGCGGTGTCGAAACTGGTGGTTGGACGCAGGGTTGAGGAGGTGGTCTCGCTGCTGAAGGGCATCCAGTGCCGGGGAGGTACGTCCTGCCCCGACCAGCTGGCGCGCGCCCTTGAGGCGGAGATGTCAACCGGCGTGATCACCGCCCCGTGAAAGATGAGGCCTGTTTTGGATTCTCTTCTGCCAAAGTTGTTCTTCGCGCTTCTGCTGCCGTATCTGCAGTTGTCGGCTGCGGCGCAGGTGTTGTCGGGGCGTGTGCTTGGTCCGTTCGAAAGCGATTCTGCGACGGAATCGGGGGGCGTCTGCGAGACTGATGTGGTAAGAGTCTCCGCCTGGCGTGGGGAGCGCGTGCACGTACGTCTGTTCATCAGGAGCGGTGCGGCGGAGCGAGTGACGTTGAAGTCGACGCCGTTGGTCTCGAGCAACGGTGCGCTCGATCTGGGCGGGGACGTGCGGAGGCGATTCGTCCGCGAGGTGTCGGGCCCGCGTTTGCGCGGGGAGGCGGCCTGCGAGCTGCCGGATATTCTCGATCAATCGTCGGAGTGGGCCTTTGCGGCGGGGGAGGGAAGACAGGCATGGTTTACCTTTGCGGTTCCGTACGATGCAAGACCTGGCGTCTACGGCGGAAAGATTTCTGCCTCCATCACCGGCGATGGGTGCCTTTCGTTTCCCGTCGAGCTGGAAGTGATGGCTGCGACGCTGCCGCGTAATGAGGACAGGACCTTCTTCCTGGACATCTGGCAGCATCCGCTGACGGTCGCGCGGTTCGAAGGCGTCCGTCCCTATTCGCCCGAACACTACGCGGCGCTTGAACCGCTATATTGTGAGCTTGCGCAGGGCGGGCAAAAGGTGCTGACCGCGATGATAACGGATTATCCCTGGGGCGAGAAGTGGGGAATTGACGTGCCTCGCACCATGGTGGACTACGTATTCCATCAGGATGGCACGCGCACGCTGGACTGTCGCGTTCTGGATGAATATGTCGATTTCGGGCGGCGATGCGGTATCGGTCCGCAGATACACTGCTATTCGCCCCTGAAGTTTCTCAAGAACGACCGCTACTACTACAAGGACGCCGAAACCGGCGAAACCCGCATCCGCAACTGCAGCCCCGGGTCAAAGGAATACGACGACTACTGGAGCGTGTTCCTTCGGCTGTTCGAACGCCATGCGGCGGAGAAGGGATGGTTGGGCGACGTGTACTTGGCCGTTGACGAGTCGGATGTCGCCGCCGTCGGACACGTGGCCGCCCTTCTTCGTGAGAATGCTCCTCGTCTGAAATTCGCGGTGGCGACCAATCGCAGCCCATTGCCATACCGTGGAATGAAGATCGAGTCCTTCTCGCAGATTCTGTGGAGAGATTTTGTGCCGGAGGAATTCCTGACGCTAATGCTCCCAGAACGAAAGGCGAACGGATTCCTGACGACATTCTATGTCTGTAACGAACCACGGGTCCCGAACACATGGCTTTCGAGTGCGCCGGAGGAGACCGAGTGGATGGGTCTCTTTGCCGCCGCGAAGGGCTTTTCCGGAATCCTGCGCTGGTCGGCTTTCCACTGGAGCAGGGATCCTTGGAGAATCGCGGATGATGGCAGCGGCAATTTCGCCGCTGGCGAGTTCTTCCTGCTCTATCCGCGCGGGGTCGCCTCGACGCGGTGGGAACGCCTGCGGGACGCGGTCGAGGACGCAGAGAAGATCATTCTCCTGCGCCGCGCCGGAAAGTCGTCGGTCGAGCTTGAACGGGCACTTGCCGACCTGTCCTTTGACCGTGTGAGAGACGGCGAACCCTGCTTGAAAGGCGTGAAGCGCGTTCTTGATCTGCTTGAGCGAGACGCCAGGAACATAGGGGGTGAGAATGGACAATAACGGGCGTCTGCTGTCGATCGACGCGCTACGTGGCTTCGACATGCTGTTTCTTATCGGGCTTGACCCGGTTCTACGGACCATCGCCTCTATATTCGGTTGGCCTGGCCTGGCCGCGCAGACGGAGCATGTGCCGTGGATTGGGCTGCACCTCGAGGACTTGATCTTTCCGACTTTTCTGTTTCTTGCCGGTGCGTCCTGGCCTTTCTCCTGTCGAGGACAGCTTGAGCGAAACCGTACGAAAGGCCAGATCGTCCGCCGAATACTCAAGCGCGCTGGAACGCTATTCATCCTCGGGTTGCTGATCGACGGCATTCTCAGGTTCAACTTCGCCAACGTGCGCTATCTGTCCGTTCTCGGACGCATCGGTATCGCGTGGGCCGTTGCCGCGCTGGTGTCGCTCTTTGGTCGTCCGCGGACGACTGTTATCACACTGATTTCCCTGCTGGTCGGCTACTGGCTGCTGCTGTATCTGCCTCCGCTTGCGTATGCTCCGGGCGCGGATCCCTTCGCCCTCGACGTATGCGTCGTCCGTCGTTTCGACTTGTGGCTCTGGCCCGGACATCTTCTCCACGACCAGTGGGGGACGGAATGGATACTCGCGACATTCGGATCGATCGCAACGGCGCTGCTGGGCGTTTTGACGGGGGATTTCCTGATGCGGAGTCGACTCTCGCCGTTCCGTAAGGTTGGTGTCATGTTCGGCGGGGGCATGGCGGTACTGGCCGTCGGGCTGCTGGTGTTGCCGGTCTGCCCGTGCATCAAGAACGCATGGACGAGCTCTTTCGTCCTGATCGCCGGAGGCATTGCGCTGATGCTTCTCGCGGCATTCGGCTTTCTGATCGAAGGGTGTGGGCTGGTCAAATGGGCATTCGTGTTCATCGTCGTCGGGATGAATTCGATTGCGATCTACATGCTTCAGTGGGCTGTTGACTTCACGCGGCCGAGCACTTGCCTTTTCGGCGGTTTGGCTTCGCTTTGTCAGAATCCGGCCTACAGTACCCTTGTCCTGCAGGTGGGACGCGTCGTGTGTTGCTGGCTTCTGCTGTACTTCATGTATCGGAGAAAGGTCTTCATCAAGATATGACCGAAGGACATATCGCCTGTGGATGTCAGTGGGAAAATCGCTCCCAAGATTGTAAAAAGTTCAAATGAGCACTTGACTTTGGGCGGGGCATTGTGATATAATTCTCGTTTGTTGTCACGGAGAGGTGGCAGAGCCTGGTTGAATGCACATGACTCGAAATCATGCATACCGCAAGGTATCGGGGGTTCGAATCCCTCCCTCTCCGCCAAGCGGGCGTAATTCAATGGCAGAATAGGAGCTTCCCAAGCTTCTTACGTGGGTTCGATTCCCATCGCCCGCTCCACTCATTCCCACCTTCTGTCATATCATACCGGTGTTCTGCGATGTGGCGCAACTCTCGCATGCAGTGGCGGTATGATTTTGGTACACTACCATCCCATAGGTGAAATCCTCTGAGCCGCAACGGACGATAATTCCGTTGCGGTTTTGATTTTTAGGCGATTATGGTTTCAGTCTCTCCGATGCGTGTGCCGATTCGTTTCGTTCCATGTCCTGTTTTGGCGCGTTGCTATCCCATAGCCGCCGCGAAGTATTTCTCAAACCCCAGTAAATACGGCATGTTCTCCAATGTGTCACTCCGATTTTCGCCTGGTGCTATCCCATAGGCCCGCAGGACGGGCAGGGGCGACGCTTTTCTGAAAGGCTCGACGGCAAAACGACTTG
>JAZRXT010000167.1:0-2548 GCA_045600365.1 Kiritimatiellia bacterium
CGTCCACCGCTGCGACCTCATGCCGGCGCCGGACAACTGGGGCGGCGCGATGCGTTCGATACTCTTCTGGTGGTTGCTTCGCACGATGTCGCGGCAGTGGTGGGCCGACCTCCTGGAACGCTTCGGCGTTCCGTTCCTCAAGGGCAAGTACTCCGACGAGAAAGGCAAGGCTACGCTCGAGCGGGCGTTCCGTCTGGCCGTTCGACTCGGCGCGATCGTCGTGTCGAAGAACACCGAAGTTGAGGTCGTCCAGGCGGCGAACGGCGATTCTTCCAATAGCCACGAGCGGTTCATCACCATCTGCAACCAGGAGATCTCGAAACTCATCGTCGGCCAGACGCTTTCCTCCTCGGCATCGCCCACGGGAGAGCTCGGCGGAGGCACGGCGAACCTCCAGGGAGAGGTGCGGGACGATATCAGGAAGGCCGACGCAAAGGCACTCGCGGCGACGTTCCGAGGCCAGCTCTTCGACCAGCTCCTCGCGATCAACGGCAAGCCCGGCAGGGCACCAAAGATCCTCTTCGGTTCCGAATCGTCCGCCGAGCTTTCCGCCTCGCTCTCGCTGATCAGTAAGCTCAAGGAAGCAGGTCTCGAACCCGACGACGACGCGCTCAACACGCTCTCTGAACGCCTCGGCTTCGGCATCCGCCGCGCCGCCGTGCCCCAACCCACCATGATGCCGTTCTCTGCCCAGGCCGTCCCGCTCTCCGCAGGCGGCACGGTCGACGACCGTGCCGCCGCCTCGTCGGCCGAAGACCTCAGCAGGGCCTTTGCCGCAGATCTTGCGCCGTTGCAGACCGTTATCGCCGAGTCCACCTCACCCGACGACTGCATCCGCCGCGTTCAGGACTGGGTCTCGAACCACAACGCGGCGAATGCCGCCGACGTGATCGAGAAGGCGCTCTACGTCTATTCGATGGCAGGAGCCCGCGCCGGCCGTCCCACCCGCCGCAAACGACCCTAATGATTTCCATGCACCTGCCGGGCAACTTCAGGCGACCGGCCAGAGGTAGCCGTGCCAGGACACTGTGCTCCCACTCGACTATAGCGAGTAGTATTGCATTGACCCTGGCACGGCAAGGTCCTCGAACCCAAACGGAGTGAACTGATGGACGAGATCAAGCGAAACAAATGTGCGGTCCTGTCGCTTGTGCTGAAAGGCAAGTGGTATGACATGATTGAACACGGTGGGAAGCGGGAAGAGTACCGCGATGCCACGAAGTACTGGAGCCGTAGGTTCTACAATTGGGACTCTGCGTTTACGGCGCAGAACACGCCAGTCGTCGAGTTCCGCCGTGGTTATGCCAAGAACGCGCCGCGCATGGCGTTCTGGTGCATGGGGTTGGGAACAGCCAGCGGCATGAAGCCCTACGCGTATGTCGATTCGGCATCAGGAAAGACAATGCATCCAGAATGGGGCGAGCCCGAGGAACCGCATTTCTTTGTCGAGCTTGGAGGTCGTGTCAAACTCGTGCCTTGATGGTGGAGGATCCGTAAAATGATGAGGATGGAAATAGTATTCGAGGAACGAGACGGCGCACTTTTCGCGACATTGCGACGCGATCCGCCGACAGCGGCTGCACCAGCTGAACGGGAGGCCCACAACCAGGTGTGGAATGCGCTGACAAGGTTCTGTGAAGCGAACAAAATCGCCCTGTCTATCCCAGCGCCGACACCCCGTTTCCAACCCTAACCATTACTTTCCGCGCAACCCTAATGGGCCTTCCCCGTCCCATCCCCACCAAATCCCATCTATAACCGCATATTTCCCCCGTGCCGTAAAAGGTTTTCAAGCCTTATCAAGCCTCTTCAACCCTCATCAACCCAAACCATTTCTTTCTGGTTGGGGTGCTGGACGCCGCGCGCGACGCATCTGGAGGCGAGCGTCGGGTCGGGATTCGCCCGGGTGAAGGATTTTCCGCGGTGCGAAAACCTGACGCTGGTCGCCGAGGTGAAGCCCCGCGACATTTCCACCAATAATCCGGCGTGGGCCGTTTTCGGGGTGGCGGGATTCGAGAGCAATGACCGGTTCTGGCATCTCGCGCTGGTGCGTCAGCCGCTGGAGAAGGGGGGACGCCACACCTTCGAGTTTGCGGAGAAGAACGGGGGACAGTGGCCCGCGCAGCATGTGGACAAGCTCAAGGCGCTGCCAGGTCAGGTCATGGCCGGCACCTGGGAATTCGGTCAGACCTATCAGCTGGAGATCCGCTTCACCGGTGAGCGCGTGGAAGGGGTGGCGAGAACCGCGGAGGGAAGGGTGGTCTACCGCATGGCCTATCGGGTGAAGGACACGAAGGCGGTCAAGATCGGCGCTCCGGCGCTGCATGCCGCGGGGGGCTTCCACGCGGACGTGCTTTCGGCGAAGGTCGCCGGCTCCGCGTTCGTTCCGGACGATCCCGAGTCGCTGGCGGAATTTCCCCCGTACGCGAACGGCGCGAAGCCGATTTCGGAGGTTCGCCATGCGGCAACGGGATTCTTTCGTCTGGAGCAGGGCGAGGGCGGCCGCTGGCGCACGGTTGATCCGCTTGGCTACGAGATAGTGCCGATC
>JAZRXT010000168.1:0-9005 GCA_045600365.1 Kiritimatiellia bacterium
GAGGTCGCGGCTCGCGAAGACGTGGAACTGGTCGCTAGCCCAGTTGGCGTCAGCTGGCCACGCGGCGCGGAGGTAGACGGCGTTCGTCTCGACGCCGATGCCGGTGATCGTGAGATTCGTCACGGCATTCGTGTAGGGCCCGAAGTCGTACCCTGCCGCCGATTCGGGCGGGGGGAAGTAGACGCTTGAAAGAGGGAGTACAAGCGATGCCAACTTTGGTGAACCGATGCCGCAAAGTCCGTTGGTCGTCTTCGTGGCGGCGGTGTAGATCATGCAGACCGCCATCGAGGCCAGCAGCACCAGGCCCCAGAACGAATGGCGGAACTGCCACCGCAGCCATTCGCAGGAAAGCAGCTTCCGTTCGCGCAACAGGAAGAACAACCAGGCAACCAGTGCCGCGAACGCCGCCAGCCGTAGCCAGACCGTTATTTCCATGCCGTACTCAATCCCTCCTTTCGGGAGAAATTATAGCACAGACCATTGCAGATTGTCAATAACATTGAAGTATGATTTTAGACTGGGGTTGGTTAGAGATTAAGGACTTACAATCCGTGGTTCTCGAATTCGGGGACGTTGTAGCTTCGCATCTGGCGGAAGTAATGGTCGGGATATGAAAGCGGCAGCGGGAACGGCTTGCCAAAATGGCCGGTGACGGGATCGAAGTGCGCAAAGTACGGCCTGGTGTAGCTGCCGTCGTCACGGCGCGAACTGAACACCAGCCACCTCCCATTGCGAGAAAACGAGTGATAGCTCTCGGCGAACTTCGAATTTATCTCGTCAAGCACCCGTACCTGGCCAGTTTTCAGATCCAGGACGTACAGGTCGGCGTCGCCATGCCAGATGTGGAAATAACCATGGTCGGCCGCGGTGAACACCACCCACCGTCCGTCGGGCGACGGACGCGGCCAGGAGGCGCTCTTACCGGCATTCACCCCCGAGAACAGCGTTCGCGGCGCGGAGAAGGCACGCTTGACCAGGTCGAAATCACGCGCCACCAGATCGTAGCGGACAGCACCGATCTTTCTGGACATCGCGTTCAACCTGTCCTTCTCACCGACACCTGCAATGGGATCGGCGGCGCGAACCGAGTAAAGGACCTTTCCGTCCGCACTCCAGGCCGGACACGACTCGAGAAATTCCCGCCCCGTCTCCACCGGAATGGTCACACGGTCGGCAAGCGAATACACCATCATGTCGCTCGACAGATCCACCACCTCGATCAGGTCGAGTCCGGTCATGCGGAAGAACTGCCTCGTCTCGTTCACGGAAAACGCAATGTAGTCGCCCGATGGATGCCATGCGGGATAGGCGGCACCGCCAGCGGTGCCGGGCGTACCGCCAATGCTCGTGAAACGTCGCCCGTGGCGACGGGACACGATCTCGGTGCCGGCGTCGATCTTGCGGAAATGGCGGACGTATTCCCCGGGGTCGGACCAGTTCGGAATATGGCAGTTCAGGCACCGATGGTAGTCGCTACCGGCGTTCTGTACAATCACCTCCTCGGCGAAAGACCCAAGGTCGCGGCGGTAGATTCCCATCTCGGAGAATCCGCTGTATCCAGGCGGGATGAGACGATATACCAGATGGGTGTCGATTGCCTCCCTGGCGACCCGGTTCGTGAGCGTCGTGCGCTCTTCACCACAGGCAAGCTCAAAGAATATCGCCCCGCCAGCGTTGCGGGAGAGAGATTCTCGCCACTCGCCTTCCCGCCATTCGGCCACGCCAGTGGAATCGACTTTGGCGCGCAGTTCGCCGCCACCAGGATCCTTCAGCGTAACTGTAGGACGGCCCTTCCCAATAACGCGGAAATTGAACGGCGCGATGTTGGGCGGCAGAATGGCATCGGTGAAGTCCGGCCAGACGGCGATTCCCGACACTGCCATGACGGCAGAGATCGCGAGAATGGAAACGACCGCCTTCATTGTCCGCCTCCCACGACGACATTGCGGTAGAAATGATAGGTCCGCCCGAATTCCGGAATCAGCTGATCAGGAGTCGAGGAATTGGCAATGGTGGCGAAATGGGCGAACCGCTCGGTCGCCGCCTGCGTGATTGCGCCCGCCGGGAGTCCTGCAAGAAAGCTATTCCTCGCCCCATCTTCCAACCGGAAGGCATGCTCGAGAAGTGCCTCGCGCATCACGTCTGGCCACGCCGCGGGAGAGGAATAAAGCGCCGAAAGCGCGGCGAGATTGTTGCCAATTATGGCATCGTCGCCGGAGAGCAGGCCGACGGACAGCAGCAGACGGACGATCTCGTTCGGCCCCTGCGGAATCGTGCGGGCAAGGGAATAGACATAGAGCTCGACATTCTGTCCACCATTGTAGTACTGAAGGTTGGCATTGGACGAATGCCGGTCCACAAACGACATCATCGCCGCGATTGGCGCCAGATCGGATGCGTCGCTACCCTTCTCCCCATGCATGAACTTCAATCGGCCGTCAGTAAAGCGTTCGCGGAACGGACAGCGCGCCAGCATCGCGTAATAGCGGAAGGCGAGGGACCGCTCACGGCGCAAGAGCGCGATATCACCCAGTAGGCGCAGATGACCGGGATCAAGGCCGGACATTGCGATGCGCTCGAAGATCTCGCGACGCGCCGGCAGAAGCAATCCGTAGCCGAACAGCAGCAGATGCCCGTCCATGAACAGCTGCTCGGCATCACAGGAAACGTGGCTGGTGCGAATTGGATACTTGAAGAGATCGTCCGGGAGGCGTGCGGTATGGAACTGGGCGAGGATCCTGTAGGCTATCTCCATCCGGAGCGGAAAGTCGGCCCCCTGTCTCTGTCGTTCGTCCGCAATCGCGATCACCCCGTTCCAGTCCCCTTCCCGCACACGGCGCTCCATCGCCAATATCGGGGCTAGCGGCTGAGATGGCATGAAGCGCCGCCGAAAGGCATGGGAATGATCGAGCGCGATGTACATAGCCATGCCGCCATAGAGAAACACCGCCGCGAGCGGCAGAGTGAGCGCCAGCGAAACCAGCGCCGCCGCAGTAGGCAGCCAGCGTCTGCAGCGGGCGAGCGAGACAACAAAGAAGATTCCCCCCAGGAGAGGATAGACGCCAAGAAACGGATAGAGCGCACAGCAGACAAGGGCCCCGGTCAGCAGTGGAGCGGTACGTCTGGGCACATGGCGCCACAACAGGGCGATTGAGAAGACGATGAGCAGCCCAAGCGAATTCATAATCGCCGAAGCCGGTTCTGGATCTGTCCACACCGAAGTGTTGAAAGTCCAGAGCGGGAAGAACGCCAGCGCCACAGCGCCGACCATCCAGAGCGGCAGCCAGCGCAGACGGCGATGCGGAAGGACGAAGAACACGGCGATGCCAAGCGCAACGCCAACAGCAGAGTACGGAGCCCACCACCAGGCGTCGAGGAGTCCCGTCGAAGTAAGCATGCGCGAAACCCAGCGCAGCAGGCCGGCCGGACGATCACCGAGCAGGCATTCCTCGCGGAAGCCGTCCCAGTCGGCCATAACCAATGCGCGATCGGCCAGTTTCCAGGCAACTTCGCGCAGCATAGGCCGAGTTCCCTCCTTCAGAAGCGGCGCCGATCAGAAGGCCATGCCGTCGATCGGATCGACGTACTGGTCACCCCTGGACAGCATCTCGCGGTATACGGGGTTCTTCTCGGGATCGGGAAGCTCCTTCTTGTGGGCTTCCTTCCACGCCTTGTGCTTGGCGTTGAGCTCCTGCACCTTGGCCCGCAGCGACGAAAGTTCGTAGGTGGCCTTGCGCTTGGCATCCATGTCAAGACTGCCCGACTCTATCGCCTTGGCGCGGGCGCGGAATTCCTTCACCGCCTCGCCGGCCGCCTTGAAGAACGGGCTGCGGGAGGCATTTTCGCGCATCAGCTTCGCCTTGTACTCCTCGGCCTCGGCGCGGAGTTCGTAGAACTTGCGCAGGCACTCGCGCTGACGGGCGGAAAGCAGATCGGGGGAACCGGTGAAGCAACGCAGGCTGGCAGCCGGAACGCACACCGGCTCGTCCAGCTTCTTCGGGGTGAAATTGCCCACGAGCATCAGTCCGCCGGAGGTGCGCTTCCTGCTCTCGACGAGGAAGAAACGACCACCCGCGACCTTGCCCTTGGATACGCCACTGGGGGTTTCCACTTCGGTGACCTGCCACAGCACGCCCCACGGTGCGCGCATGGGATCCTCCTGCGTCACGCCGAGCAGGGAGGGCAATTCATCCTCGGCGGCGGTAGCGTTCGCGGCCGACGCGGGGGCGCGGGGAGCGGTCGTCTTGCTGGCCATGGGTGCAGCGGGCCGTTCGGAGGGGAGTTCACGGACGACTGGGGTCGCCGGCTCCGAGGCGGAAGGAGCAACGGACTCCGTCGAAAGTGACGAACCCCGACCGCGCAGTTCGCCACCAGCCGACTTCACCCGTTCGATTGCGGAAGTGACGCTGGCGCGGGCGGCGGGTAAGCGCGCCCTGAATGCCGGGCAGAACTTCCAGGCAAGGGCAGCGCCAAGCGACGCCGCGATGATCAGGATTGGTAGGATACACTTCTTCATCGCGGGTCGCTCCCTCGCTGCATTGACTTACTTTACGGGAACGAGGCGGTCGCCGCCGAAATACGGGCGGATCGCCTCGGGGAGAAGCACCGAACCATCTTCCTGGAGATGCTGCTCGAGCAGCGCCACCATCAGGCGCGGCAGCGCCACGCCGGAACCGTTCAGGGTGTGGACCAGCTTCGTCTTGCCATCCTCGTCCTTGAAGCGGCAGTTCAGGCGGCGGGCCTGGTAGTCGGTGAAGCAGGAGCAGGAGGACACCTCCAGCCACTGCTTCTCGCCGGGGGCCCAGAGCTCGAGATCGTAGCACTTGGCGGCGGAGAAGCCCATGTCGCCAGAGCAAAGCATGAG
Organism: Kiritimatiellia bacterium; assembly: GCA_045600365.1. GTDB lineage: Bacteria > Verrucomicrobiota > Kiritimatiellia > RFP12 > UBA1067 > RUG572. The sequence continues at coordinate 4,865 of JAZRXT010000168.1, forward strand.
CACGCGGAAATGCAGGCCCAGCCCGGTGAGAACCTCCTCTGCCTCCTTGACCAGCGTCTCCAGCTGGCGGAAGGAAGTGGAGGGATGGACGAAGTTCACCATCTCCACCTTGTCGAACTGGTGCACGCGCAGCATGCCGCGGGTCATCTTGCCGGCCGAACCCGCCTCGCGGCGGAAGCACGGCGTGTAGGCGGTGAGCTTGACGGGGCCGTCAGGCGTGATTCTGGGCAGCTTGACGCCGTCGAAGATGTCGTCACGATAGTAGTTGGTGACAGGGACCTCGGCGGTGGGGATCATCCAGAAATCGTCCGCATTGGAATGATAGAGATCCTCGGCGAACTTCGGCAGCTGGCCGGTACCGGTCATGGAGGCGCTGTTGACCATGAACGGGGGCAGCATCTCGGTGTATCCCTGCTTCTGGCAGTGCAGGTCGAGCATGTACTGGATCAGCGCGCGCTGGAGCTTGGCACCCTGACCGAGAAGGATCGGGAAGCCGGTTCCGGTGAGCTTAACGCCGCGCGGGAAGTCGAAGATGCCCAGGCGCTCGCCGATCTGCATGTGGTCGGGAATTGCGTACGCCGGATCCTTCCATTCGCCGACGAGGCGCACCACCTCGTTGGCGGTGGAGTCGGCGCCGGTGGGAATCTCCGGCGCGGGCAGATTCGGAATCATCAGCATGGTCTCGCGCAGATCGGTCTCGATCTGCGCGAGCTCGCGGTCGATCTCGGCGATGCGGTCGCCGACAGCGCGCATTTCCGCCTTGGCGGCGGCGATGTCGCCGCCGCTCTTGGCGAGAGCGCCGATTTCCTTCGAGGCGGCGTTGCGCTTGGCCTTGAGCGCCTCGGTTTCGGCGACGAGCGCGCGACGGCGCTCGTCGAGATCGCGGGCCTTGGCGACATTGTCACGCTCGACGCCGCGCCGTGCAAGGGCGGCGGCGGTGGCGTCGAAGTCCTCGCGAATCTTCTTGATGTCGATCATTTATCAGTTCCTCGTGTCAATTGCCGTTTATTCCTCGCCGAAGGAGGCGCCATCGTAGCCGGAATCGGCCGAATAGCCATCCGCGGTCTGGTCGGGCGCCTGGTCGGACGGGACCTGGGCGAAGCTGTCGGCGTTCGGAACGGTGAAGGCGTTCTCGTCCTCGTCGTCGTCGGAATCCTTCTCCTCCTCGCGGGTGGGGATCTTGCCGAAGATGCGGGTCTGCTTGTCCTTGGCCTCGGCGCGCAGCTTGTCCATCTCCTCGTCGGAAATCGGCTCGCAGAGCGGCACCAGCTTGAGGTAGCGGTGGAGCGGGAAGCCGGTGCCACCGGGGATGAGGTGGCCAAGGATGACATTCTCCTTGAAACCGCGCAACTCGTCGGTGCGGCCCATGGTGGCGGCCTCGGTGAGCACGCGGGTCGTATCCTGGAAGGACGCGGCCGAGATGAAGGAGTCGGTCTCGAGAGCGGCCTTGGTGATACCCAGCAGCGCGGGCTCGGCCTCAGCGGGGCGACGGCCCTCGCTCATCATCTGCTCGTTGACGCGGTTGAACTTCTGGTTCGAGACCTGCTCGCCCCAGATGAAGTCCGTGTCGCCCGGGTTTTTGATGCGCACCTTGCGCAGCATCTGGCGGACGATGATCTCGATGTGCTTGTCGTTGATTTCCACGCCCTGGACGCGGTACACCTGCTGGACCTCGTTGACGAGGTACTTCTGGAGTTCCTGCGGACCGGAGACCTCGAGGATCTCCTGCGGCACGATCGGGCCTTCGGTGAGCTGCTGGCCCTTCTTGACACGGTCGCCCTTGAACACGACCACCTGCTTGCCCATGGGCACGAGGTGCTCCTCGAAGATGTCCGGATTGTCCGGATCGCGCACGATGAGCTTGCGCTTGCCGCGCTGGGGCTCGCCGAACTCGACGACGCCCTCGATCTTGGAGATCTCGGCGGAGTCCTTGGGCTGGCGGGCCTCGAAGAGCTCGGCCACGCGGGGAAGACCGCCGGTGATGTCGCGCGTCTTCGCCTCCTCGCGGGGGGTCTTGGCGAGCAGCATGCCCGGGGTGGCTTCCTGCCCGTCGCGCACCATGACGATGGCGCCGGTGGGAATGTCGTGGGAGTCGAGCATGGCGTCGGTCCTGCCGTCCGCATCCTTGCCGCGGATGACGATGCGCGGATGCAGGTTGTTCTCGCGCGTGTCGAGGACGACCAGGGTCTTGGCGCCGGTGGTGCGGTCGGTCTCGGTCTTGACGGAGATATCCTCCTCGAAGTCGACGAACGAGATGCGGCCGTGGACCTCGGAGAGAACAGGCACGGAGTGCGGATCCCACTGGGCGACCTTCTGACCCTTCTTGACGGACGCGCCGTCCTCGACGAGCAGGGTGGCGCCCATCTGCAACTGGTAGGTGTCGAGGCGGTTGCCGTCCTTCGACCAGATTTCGAGCGAGCCGTTCTTGTTGAGCACGACCTCGAAACCATCGTTGTTGCGCACCTTGCGGACGTCGACGAGCTTGACGATACCGTCGTTCTTGAGCAGGATCTCCGGAACCTTCGCGGTCATGGACGCGGTGCCGCCGATGTGGAACGTACGCATCGTCAGCTGCGTGCCGGGTTCGCCGATGGACTGGGCGGCGATGATGCCCACCGCAGTGCCGATCTCCACCTGCTTGCCGGTGGACAGGTCGCGGCCGTAGCACTTGGCGCACATGCCGTGCTCGGCGTCGCAGGTGAGGCCGGAACGGATCCAGACGCGCTCGACACCCGCCTTGGTGAGACGGCTGCAGGCCTCCTCGTCGATCTCCGAGTTGGCCATGACGATGATCTCGCCGGTCCTCGGATCCTCGATGTCGTAGAGGGCGGTGCGGCCCAGCACGCGGCTGGCGAGCGTGGCCTTGACTTCGTCGCCTTCGACGATGGCCTCGACCTCGATGCCGCGCAGGGAGTTGCAGTCCTCCTGCGAGATGATGACATCCTGCGACACGTCCACGAGCTTGCGCGTGAGGTAGCCGGCGTCGGCCGTCTTGAGCGCGGTGTCGGCCAGGCCCTTGCGGGCGCCGTGGGAGGAGATGAAGTACTCGAGCACCGAGAGGCCCTCGCGGAAGGACGCGGTGATAGGACGCTCGATGATGTTGCCCGAAGGGTCGGCCATCAGGCCGCGCATGCCGGCGAGCTGGCGGATCTGCAGCTTGGAGCCACGGGCCTTCGAGTCGACCATCATGAAGATCGGGTTCAGCTCGGTGGGGTTCGGGTTCTCCGGCGCGATGTTGCGGTCGATCGTCTTGTAGAGCTCGTCGCCCACCTTCTCGGTGGCGGCGGCCCAGACTTCGACGATCTTGTTGTGGCGTTCGCCGGCCGTGATGATGCCCTGCTTGAACTGCCCCTCGATTCGCTCGGCCTCGGCGCGGCTCTTGGCGATCACGTCGTCCTTGACGGCGGGGCGGATCATGTCCTTGAGGCCCATGGACGCGCCGGACACGGTCACGTAGTTGTACCCGAGGTCCTTGAGGTCGTCGATCAGCTTCACGGCGGCATCATGGCCGGCGACGCGGTGGCAGTCGAGGATCAGGTTGCCGACGGTGGACTTGGTGACCTTGTCGTTCCAGAAGCCCATCTCCTTCGGGAAGATGCTGTTGAAGATCACGCGGCCGGCGGTGGTGACGATCGTGCTCGGCTTGGGATCGCCGTGCGGACGGCTGTAGGGCGCGATCGCGGCATCGTAGCCGGGGATGTAGTCGGGGTTGCGGAAGCGGATGAGCGTATGGTACCCGATGGCCTTCTCGGCAATGCCGAACTCAACCTCGCCGATGTCGTTGAACAGCGGCAGGTGCTCGCCGGAAAGGTCGTCCTTGCCGGCGACGCGGCTGTTGAGCTTGTCCTGCTGGCCCGGCGTGGTGAGGAAGTAGAGACCAAGGCACACATCCTGCGTCGGGGTCATCACCGACTTGCCGGAAGCGGGCGAGAAGATGGAGGTGGCCGCGAGCATCATCAGGCGGGATTCCATCTGCGCCTCGATCGAAAGCGGCACGTGCACGGCCATCTGGTCGCCGTCGAAGTCGGCGTTGAACGGGGTGCACACCATCGGGTGCAGACGGATGGCCTTGCCTTCCACCAACACCGGCTCGAACGCCTGGATCGACAGACGGTGGAGCGTCGGGGCGCGGTTGAGGAAC
>JAZRXT010000169.1:0-12661 GCA_045600365.1 Kiritimatiellia bacterium
GGACCAGGTCAATGGTGTGGAGGGGTTCGACCACATGACGAGTTCTTGCGGCGACACCGGGAGCTACAGCCTCACCGTCTACTTCCAGGCCGGCTTCGACCGTGATCTGGCGCTGATGAAGGTGCAGGCCGCGGTGCAGCAGGCGCTGACCCAGCTGCCGCAGGAGGTGAAGAACACCGGCGTCACCGTGGGCATAGGCCAGACCATCGGCCTAGGGTACGTGAGCTGCTATTCAGACCGGGGCGGGCTCACGCGCGACCAGGTGGTCGACTACGTGTTCGGCGTCGTGAGCCCGGCCATCATGCGCGTCCGGGGCATCGGGGCATCCAGCGTCCAGGACGAGAAGCTCGCCATGCGCGTGTGGCTCGACACCGACCGCATGGCGGCGCTGGGGATCAATACCGACGAGGTGGTCGCCGCCATCAAGGCCCAGAACGTGCAGGCCTCGCTCGGCACGGTCGGCGCTTCGCCGTCGGGCGACGCGAAATGCCGCGTGTTCTCCCTGGTGTCGAAGGGGCGTCTTCACACCGCCGAGGAGTTCGGCGCGATCATCGTGAGGACCAAGGCCGACGGTTCACTCGTGTATCTGAGGGATATCGCCAGCATTGGACTTGGCCACGAGAGCTACGCGCATTCGGGACTTTTCGGTAGTGACAAACCCGCCTGCGTCCTGCATATGTACCAGCTTCCGGGCGCCAACACTCTCGAGACCATCGCGAAGGTGAAGAAGCTCCTCGTCGATTTGGAGAAGCGCTTCCCCGGCGACCTCAAATGGGACATGACCGTCGACGTCTCGCGTTATTCAGGTTCGGCGCTGCGCGGCGCGGTGAAGTCGCTCATCCTGGCGCTCCTCCTTGCGTTCGTCGTGCTGATGGCCGCCTTCAGATCCATCCGAACGGCGATCGTTCCGTTCGCCTCGTCCCTGGTTGCGCTTTCCATCGTCCTGGCTGTTCTTGCGGCGACCGGTTACTTCATCACCGTCCTCACCCTCTATGCCGCCTCGGCCGCTCTGGCATTCATGGTGTGCATGGCCGCATACGTGACGACCGCCTGCCGCGGCGGGCGGCTTGCGGAGACGTATTCTCCGGTGCTGGCGGCGGGGGTGATCGTGACGGCGGCCTCGTTGGTGCTGATGCTCATCGGCGGCGTCCAGGGCCTTATCCTGAGGCAGTTCTGCGTTGTCTTCGCCTCCGCGGGCGTGGCCACCTCTCTGACGTCGCTGGTAGTCGTTCCGGCGCTGACCTCTCTCCTTTACGGAGGGCTGCCCGCACCGGCGGCGGAAGCGAACCCCCGGCCTCCGGCGGCACCGTCGCCTGCGGGGATGTTCGTGGCCTTTGGCGCCGTGGCTGCCATGGCGCTCGCGGCTGTGGCGTTCGCGTCCAGAATGCCGCAGGACCTTGTGCCCAACGAGGACTTCGGCGTCGTTCTCGTCGACATCAAGACACGCGAGGGGACGTCGCGCCCCACGGTCGAGGCCGTGGCGGCCCGTACCTACCGCAAGGCCAGCGAGGTGTGCAAGATCGTGAAGTCTTGCACCGTCTTCGGCGAGGGTATCTTCTCGGGCAGCGGCGAGAACGTGGCCAAGATGTACCTCGTCCTGAAGCCGTGGGAGGAACGCGGACCCGGCGAGAGCACGATGGAGACCATCGCGCGCATCCGCAAGGTGGTTTCGGATATCCCCAACGCCGAGATCAGCCTGCTCACGCTGCCCACGGTTCCAGGCCTCGGCACGGTCTACGGCGTCTCGCCGCTGGTGCTTTCCGTATCCGACAACGACCCGGTGCGGCTGGCGAACGAGGCGCACCGTCTACAGGCCATTCTGAAGCGTTCCCCGATCGCCGACTCCGTCACCTGCGGCTACAACACCGACGCCCCGCATCTGCGCATACACGTCGACCGCGCGAAGTGCGAGCTGCTGAACGTTCCGCTGTCGACCCTGTTCACGACGCTTCAGCACTATCTCGGCTCGATCTACATCAACGACATCAACCTCGGTATCCAGGTCAACCGCGTCACACTGATGAGCGACTGGAAGGGACGCTCTGCGCCCGATGCCATGTCGGGCCTCTATGTTCGCTCAAAGACCGGAGCCATGGTGCCGGTCAGCGCCCTCGTCGACTACGAGGTCGAGCTTGGTCCGCGCGTGATCTACCGCTACAACCGCTACATATACTGCACGGTTGACATGGCGCAGAAGGCGGGATATTCGCTGCAGGACGCGATGGACGAGATCAGCCGCGTCTTCGCGCGCGAGCTTCCCCGCGACTTCGACACCGGCTGGTCGGGCATCGCCTACGAGGAATCGTCCAATCCGGGCCGGGCGGGGTTGATGATAGCGCTGTCGGTTCTGGCGGTCTATCTTGTGCTGCTCGTTCGCTTCGAGTCATGGCGGCAGGCGTTTCTCTCGCTGCTGCCGACGGTGGCGGCGGTGTTTGGCGCGGTGCTTGCTCTCTTCCTCACGGGAGTGTCGCTTTCGCTCTACTCTCGTCTCGCGCTGGTGATGCTCGTGGCCGTCAATGCCGCGTTCTCGCTCTGCGGTGGCAACGAGGTTCCGTGGCGTCGCCGGATGCTGCTGCCGCTCACTGCGGCGGCAATGGCGCTGCCGCTAGTGTTCTCCTCCGGGGCGGGCATGATGGGCAGCCGCTCGTTTGGCATGACGCTGTTTGGCGGCTATCTCTTCTTCGCATTCGCGGGTCTGCCGCTTTGCCGAGTGCTGCGGGTTGGTAAAACGAGAGGTTGAAGGGCGAAGGGCTGACGTTCGGTATGGCGGTTTCATCGAAACCGCCATACCGATACATTCGGGGACTGTCCCCGTTATCTCCTCGGGGACAGTCCCCGTTGTTCCCGGTGATATATGTTGAAAACCGCAATGAACGCAGAGAATCGCAAAGATTTGCGGTTTGTGGCGTGTCCTGCGGCTGTTTTGGGGGGTCGGATTGTTTGATTTTGATTCGGAATGGTTGTTGGGAAACTCAGATGCGCCTTAGCGTGATGGCGTAGAAGTGGAACTCCCCTGACCTCGACCTTTTTCGGGGTGGTTTTCCCCCGAGCGCACGGACCACGGACGAGAGCTTCACGTCCTTCTCGACCATGATCCCGTAGACCATGTCGCCGATGAAACGGGCGACCGGCTTGTGGAAATGGGGAGAAATCCTCCCCAAAAAAGATTCAAGTTGCCCGAGCAATTTCGCTGCAATTGGAGTATTACATGGTTCGCCTTTCTGTCTGCTTTTTTTGCCCTTCGTATTATAACGAAGATCGGACCCGAAAGGCGACTCTTTTTTTCCTGAATTTGGTTCAAAACCGCGCAGGGCTCCGCAACGCCTCGCCAGCGGAAAAAATTTGGGGGAACCTCCAGCTCTGTTTGTTGTTGCCTGTGGAGTGTAAAAGTGGTATAATATCACTTTAAGAGAAAACAATGACAGTTGGAGAAAAGATGAGATTAGGTAAAATGGCGGCGGTCCTGTCGGCTCTCGCGGCGTTTTCCGCCGGGGCGGTGGAGCTTTCGGTCGACTTCACCTCCCCGCTTGGCGAGATCAGGCATCTCAACGGCATTATCAACACCATCAAGCTCACCCAGTACGCCAATCCCCGTCTGCGCGCGGAGTACGCGGCGCTCGAACCCCCGTTCGTGCGCTTCCACGACGCCGCGCTCACCAATCCCGGCGCCTCGGTGATGGATATCAGCCGCATCTTTCCGCTGTTCCATCTGGACGAGAACGATCCCCGCAACTACGATTTCAGGCCCACCGACGACCTGCTCGCCCTTGCCATCTCCTTTGGCGCCAAGATCGAGTTCAAGATCGGCGAGGCGATCGAGCACTATGAGCATCGCTACCGCGTGAATCCACCGGCCGATCGCGCCAAGTTCGCCCGCATCTGCATGAACATCATCCGCCACTACAACGAGGGTTGGGCGAATGGCTTCCACTGGAACATCCGCCGCTGGAGCGTGTGGGAGGAGCCGGACAACACCCATCTCTTCAACGGTGACTACCAAAAGGAATTCTTCCCCCTCTACGCCGAGATAGCGCGTGCCATCAAGGCGAAATACCCCGACTACCAGGTCGGTGGGTGCGCCACGCGCGGCCGCGAGATGTTCCGCGCCGAACAGTTCGTCGCCTACTGCCGGGAACACTCGCTGCCGCTCGACTTCTGCTCCGTGACCGACTACCGGCGCACGCTCGAGCCGATGTTCGCGAGCGGTGATCAGCTGCGCGCGATCCTCGACACCAACGGCTACTCCCGTACTACGGTCGATCTCTGCGAATGGCACTACGAGCCGGCGGACTGGACACCGGCCCCCGGGCGCGACCGCGAGGAGGTGTACAGCGAGCTTACCGGCGTGAACGGCGGCGCCTTCACCGCCTCCATGCTCCTCCTCGGACAGGACTCGGTCTATGACCGCATGCTCTACTACCTTGCGGATGGCGACGGCGGTTTCTGGGGATTGCGCAACGGACGGCACAACGGCGAGCTCAACTCCCACTGGTACGCGCTCAAGGCGTTCGCCGACGTGGCGCGCCTCAGGACGCGCGTGAGGACGGCAGCCCCGAAGGACCGTGGATTCTCCGCAGTGGCCACACGGGCCGAGGATGGACGCGCCGCGCTGATGGTGGCGGCGTTCCGTCCGTCGGATTCGACACCGGTCAGGATCGCCGTGAAGGGGGCCGATGCTCCCACCGAGGTGCTGCTTGAGGACGGCGGGGCGCACCGTCTTTCCGCCTGTGACGGATGGTCTTTCTCCAACGGTGCGCTCACGCTCCCCAACACCGGGCGGAGCGCGGTCTGGCTGGTCACGTTTGGCGGCTATCGTGCGAAGAAGCCAGTTCATCTCGAGGGGAGACCGGCGGCGAAGAAGACGCACTGGAGGCGCGAGGATATTGTCCGCGAGGACGGCCGCCCGAAGTTCGCGATCGTGGTGCCGCGCTCGTTGATTGTCTACAAGGTGCCGTTGGTCGAACGTGCCCGTCGCCTGTGCGAGGAGAAGTTCGGCGTTGCGCCCGAGGTGTATGGAGACGACGACAACGAGAAGATGTCGCAGGCTCCGGCTCTGATTGCGCTCGGTTTGACGGGAAGAATCCGCAATTCCAACGTGTTTTCGATCCGCACCGCCGACGACACCGAGGCGTATGCGCGTCTGGAGCGCTTTCTGTCCGACATTCTGAAGGCGGATGGAAGCAAGTGACAAGCGGGAATGTGATTTGACGATGAAAAGGAAACTGGCACTATTTTCGTTTGCGCTTCTGGCTCTGACCGCGCTGGCCAGGCCGGTGTGCGTGGGGAACATGTGCTATCCCTCGGAGGAGGCGGCCAGGGCCGCCGGCGCACTGCCGCCTGCGACCAATGCGGTTGCGAATCCGCCGTCAGCCGCGGCTGCTCCCGGGGCTGGCCCCGTATCCATCGGGCGCCATCGCATGACTGCCGGCTACATGGGCGCCGATGATTTCATCGCGTTTCTTTCGGGAGCGGCTTCGCCCACCGACTCGCTTGCCTCACATCCACTTTGGATGGTGCTGTTGCTGGTGCTGCTGGGGGGGCTTGCCGCCAATCTTACGCCGTGCGTGCTGCCGCTGGTGCCGGTGAATCTCATCCTGGTTGGTCGGGGATGGAAGCGCGGCGCCGCGTACGGGGCGGGCATTGTCTGCGCCTATGGGGCACTGGGGCTGGTGGCGGCGTTTGGCTCGCTTGCCTTTGGCGCGATGCAGTCCAGCCCCTGGTTCAACCTAGTGGCGGCGGTTGTGTTTGCGTTGCTGGGGCTTTCGATGTGCGGCGTATTCAGTCTTGACTTCACCCGCTATCGCCGCCGGTCGCCGCAGCCGCGGAAGACCGGCGAGGCGCCGCGCACCAGGTCTCACCTCGGGTGTTTCATGCTGGGGGCGGGCGCGGCGGCTCTGGCCGGTGCCTGCGTCGAGCCGATTCTGCTGGCGACGCTGGCGCTCACCGCGAAGTGGTGCGCGGCCGGCCAGTGGTGGGCGGTGTCGTTGCCGTTTGTGCTTGGCGCGGGGCTGGCGCTGCCGTGGCCATTCGCCGCCGCCGGGCTTTCCGTGCTGCCAAGGCCCGGTGTCTGGATGGTGTGGGTCAACCGCGTCTTTGCCGTGGTTCTATTCGTCGCCTCGGTCTACTACGCCCTCATCGCCTGGCGGGGATTCCAGAGTTCCGGCGGATCGGCTGGTGGCTCGGGGGCCCAGGAGGCCAAGGGGAACGGCGGTTCGCGTCCGCGCCTCTACATCGTCGGCGCTCCCTGGTGCAGGAACTGCAGGGCGATGGAGCGCGACGTGCTGGCTCTGCCGAAGGTGAGAGAGGCAATGGAACGGTATGATGTGCGCCGCATCGAGGTGGATGGCTTTGATGAGCTGAAGACGCATCCCGAGCTGCGGGAATGCGAAATCAGGGGCGTGCCGGCTTATGTCATTTTCGAGTAATGGGGGCTTTATGGAAGCAAAGAAGATCATAGTTGCCTGTGGAGGTACGGGTGGGCATGCCTTCCCCGGACTGGCGGTCGCGCGTGAGCTGCGTGCTCGCGGGCACGAGGTGGTGGTGTGGGACTCCGGGCGTTCGATTGAGAGCTCGGTGATGAAGTCGTGGGATGGACCGGTGTTTTCGACGGGGGCCTGCCAGCTGCGCCCGCGTCACATCCTGTCCATACTGTTCTCCATCTTTCGCTGCCGGCGCGAGATTCGTCGTTTCAAGCCGGACGCGCTACTGGCGATGGGATCGTATTCGAGCCTGCCGCCGGTACTGGCGGCAAAGCGTGCCGGTGTGCGCATTGTGCTGCACGAGGCGAACACCGTGCCGGGAAGGGCGGTGGAGTGGCTGTCTCGCTATGCGGATGCGGTGGCCGTGTCCTTCGAGGACACGATGGCGAGCCTGCCGGGACGGAAGACCGTCCTCACCGGTCTCCCCGTGCGCACCGAGATTGCGGAGGGGAAGCGTCTTGAGGAGGTCCCGACCGGTGCGTTCTGCGTGTTCATCACCGGCGGCAGCCAGGGGGCGCACCGCGTGAACGAGATCGCGTCACAGGCCATGTCGCTACTGGCGCGCGACATGGTGCGTGAGGGCATGCAAAAGCTGTTTGTGATCCACCAGACCGGCGCCGCCGACGAAGCGGAGGTTCGCAGCCGCTACGAAGAGGCCGGGATCGCCTGCCGCGTGTGCGCCTTTGAGCAAGAGATGAACCGCGCATTCGCCACGGCCGACCTCGTCATCGCCCGCGCCGGTGCCTCCACCTGCTTCGAGCTCGCGCTCGCGGGGAAGCCGGCCTTCTTCATACCGTTGCCCATCGCAGTGCGCGACCACCAGCATCTCAATGCCCAGGCGTTCGTCAGGCGGGGGGCGGCCGACGAGGGCCTGCAGGACAAGCTCACTCCGCGCTCGCTTGCAAACTATGTGTTCAATCGGGTCAAGTCGCCGGAAGACCTTTGCCGCAAGGCGAAGGCTATGAAGGACATGTCGATGCCGAAGGCCGCCGCGCTGGTGGCGGATCTGGTCGAAGGCAAGGAGATCGCGCAGTGAACGTTCCCGTGATCGAGTACGAAACCGACGATTTCAGCGACATCCTCGCCAAAGACCGACGCTACGATTCGCGGGCATACGATTTTGTGTTGCGGGTGATCGCCATTGCGAGCGAGTCCGCCAAGGGCCATGTGACCGGGCAGGAGCTGCTCGGGTTCTTCAGCGACCTGGCAATCGACGCGTTCGGTCCGCTGGCCTATACCGTGCTCACGGAATGGGGGCTTGAGAGCTGTGAGGACGTGGGCGCGGTGGTGATGAACCTCTGCGACACCGGCCGCGCCGGCAAGACCCCCACCGACAGCGCCGCCGACTTCATCGGTGGTTACGACTTCAAGGATGAATTCCTAAACCCGTATCTTTCCGGCCAATGAAAACAAAGCAGTTCTGGTATCCCCTGCCAACGCGTCTGATCGCGCAGCATCCGTCTGAGAAGCGTGGCGACGACAGAATGATGGTGCTCCACCGCTCCACCGGCATGGTCGAGCACCGCCATATAGCCGATTTTCCCGAATACATCACCGCCAACGATCTTCTGGTTGTCAATGACACCAAGGTCTTCCCGGCGCGGCTGCTGGGAACCTGGGCGGACTCGCCCGGCTCGGTTGAGCTGCTGATGGTGCATCCCACGGCGGCGGACGTGGATCCCATGGCCGACGATGCGCTCGAGACGCTGGAGTGGGCGTGCATGGTGGGCTCGGGACGCCCGTCGCGGGAAGGGCAGGTCGCGGTGTTCGGCCCGGAAAGGGAACTCGAGGCGCATTTCGTGGCCAAGCTGTCCGGCGGAATGTGGCGCATCAGATTCGTCTCGCAGCGTCCGCTGGCGGCGCTTCTCGACGAGTTTGGCCACACCCCGGTGCCGCCGTACGTCCACCGTGAGGGTACGGCCGAGGAGGAGGCGGCCGACCGCGAGCGCTACCAGACCATCTACGCGCGCCACGTGGGCAGCGTTGCCGCCCCCACCGCGGGACTTCATTTCACGCCTGAGATATTCGCCGCCCTTGACGCCAAGGGCGTGAAGCGCGTGGCGGTAACCCTGCACGTGGGGCCGGGCACGTTCCGTCCGGTGAAGGCGGAGAACATCGAAGACCATCAGATGGACTTCGAGGCCTTCTCGGTGCCGCCCGAGGCGGCGGACGCGATCAACGCCTGCAAGGCGCGGGGTGGACGCGTCTTCTGCGTTGGCTCCACTAGCGTGCGCACGCTGGAGACCGTGGCCTCGCGCGAACGCGCCCCCGGCGATCCTCTGGTGGCTGCGGGCAGCGGTGCCAGCGACATCTTCATCTATCCGCCATACAAGTTCAAGGTGTGCGATTCCATGCTCACCAACTTCCATCTGCCCCAGTCCACGCTGCTGATGATGACGAGTGCCCTGGCGGGACGCGAGCGCATGCTCATCGCCTACGCACTGGCGGTCAAGGCCGAATATCGTTTCTTTTCCTACGGCGACTGCATGCTGATAACCGACTGACAAGGAGTACTATGAGAAGCATTCTGTATGGCATCGCCATTCTGACCGCGACCACTGCCTTGGCGGTGGCGGATGTGCCGTCGGACGCCGAGCAGCGTGCGTGGGCGGACGCGGCGTGGACGCGCGTGATGAACGTCTTCTACTGCGAGAAGACGGGCGGCATCTACATCTCGTCCCCGGATAGGGTCAACAAGGCAAAGGACTTCCCGGGTGGGCTGCTCAAGCCCGAATTCGGATATGGCACTGGCCTTGAGGATTGCGCGATTGACGGCGGCGTGGCGCTTTCTGGTCTCGTCGACAGGTTCGCCGTCACGGGCGACGAAGCCACCCGCCGCGACGCCGCGAAGGTGGCAAGGGGCCTCCTGAAGCTCACCTCTGCGCACCCGTATCGTGGATTCGTCGCCCGCGGATTGTGCGTGGAGGACGGAAAGTCCATCTGCCGCCTCTCCTCCCGCGACCAGGTCACGCACTGGGCTCACGGACTATACCGCTACTACGCGAGCGCGATGGCATCCGATGCGGAGAGGGCGGAGATACGCCTGCGTTTCTCCGAGGTGGCGGATCTGATGCTGCGTAACGTCACCGAGAAGAACAACTGGAATTTTCTCCAGGCGGACGGCACGATGGATCCTCGGGGCATCTGCAAAATGCGCCATACCTATCCGCACGAGGCGGCGCGCCTGGCCATGGTCTATGCGCTGGCGTGGAAGGTCACCGGCGACGAGAAGTACCGCAAGGCGTACGAGGACGTGCGCGAGGAGGCGGTGACCGGCTCCTGCGCGCTTGCCACCACGCCCGACCGGGTTGTGAACGGTCTCATGCCCGACTATGCGCTGATCCAGATGAACACGTCGCTGGAGGCGCTGCTGATGGTCGAGGCCGATGAGGCCGTCCGCGCCAGAATGATCTCCGCAATGGTGATGTGCGCGAATATCGCCAGCCGGCGGGCGCCGGTGCGCGGCAGTTCCGACACGAAGTACCTCTGCGGGTGCGCCGAGTTGCACCTGGCGCAGATGATGGTGCCGAAGGCGGCGTTCGACTGGACGGCGCCCCAGCAGGATATTCTCGCCAGGGCGATCTGCGCGGTGCCGGCGGACCGCGTGGGCGCCTGCCGTGCCTGCCATCTTTTCGCGGCCTACTGGCGCGCGAGGCGTCTGCGCAGCGCATCGCCGAAGGGAACTGCGAGATGAGCTCCAGGCCAGGCATGGGCGGAGGTCAGCGCGGGCGCTACATCGCGCTGGACGTGATGCGGGCCTTGGCCGGTCTTTCCGTGCCGGTGCTGCACCTGCTGGAGGGATTTCGCAGCGGGCGGGAGACGCTCTATGGTGGCCACATCTACTTCGCCGTCGAGTTCTTCATGCTCCTGATGGGGTACATGCTCGGCCATGCGTACGATAACCGCTGGGGGGAGAAGATGGGTACTGGCGGTTTCTTCCTGCGCCGTCTGAAGCGTCTTCATCCCTTCGTTGTCACGGGTCTGCTGCTGGGTCTGGCAGTGTATGCGGTGCAGCTCGCGGGCGGACCGGTGTTCTTCCCGTGGATGAAGGGCGCCACGGTGGGTACGATCGCGCTGGCCATTGTCTGCTCCGCGCTGATGCTGCCGGTGCCCGGCATTTCGATTCTTGCCCCGTTCAACGCCTGTTCCTGGACGCTCTACTACGAGTACATCGGCAATTTGCTCTATGGCCTTGTGCTGAGGCGAGTCGGCGTGAAGTGGCTGGTGGCGCTGTCGGTCTTGGGCGCGGCCTTCACTGCGTGCTGGATATTCCAGGTGCCGGTTGTCGGCGGACGTCATGGGTTGAGCATCGCCGGTGGCTGGAGCGCGAACGTTGGGCATTTCCACAACGGCATGGTGCGCCTTCTGTTCCCGCTCTTCTTCGGGTTGCTCCTTTCCCGACTCAAGTGGCGCCTCACCCTGCCGCCGACCGTTGCCGCAATCGCGGTTGGCGTGTTGTTTCTGGCCCTGCTCTTCACGCCGATGACGTGGTTTGCCGGGCACGATATGGCGCATCGGATCTTTGAGAGCGCGGTCGTCTTCGCAGTCCTGCCGGCGATGCTGCTGGTGGGTGTGGGAAATGCGCCCGCCGTTCCGCAGGGCGTGGTCGGACGGGCCACGGTGTATCTGGCGGAACTCTCGTATCCGCTCTACATGTCCCACTATCAGCTTATCGAGGTCCACCAGTGGCTGGTGAGGGCGTATTTCAAGGACTTCTCGGCCCTGGCGGCCTTCGCATGCTCGGCGGCGGAGTACGTCCTCTATATCGCTATTGCCGCCGCGTTGCTCGCGTGCTACGGAACAGTTGCAGGTAAATTGAAGACCAAAACCTAATGGAGTGACTATGCTGAAATTGACGTTTGCGGCGGCTGCCGCGGTTTTGTCCGTGGCGGCGCTGGCCGACCACGGGATGCTGATCGAGATGATGGACATTTCGCATGAGGCAGGGAAGACCCCGGCGAGGACGGGTGCGGTCCATACCTGCAAGAAGATCCATTGGCGCTCGCTCAACGTCGTCGCGCCGAGCCGCGTCACGATTCCGCTTGGTGGTAACGCGGTGAACTTCACCGCTGCGCCCGGCGTTGCCGACAACTCGAAGGGGGAGGGCCTTACGTTCAAGGTGTTGGCACCCGACGGCAAGGTGCTGTGGGTGAAGGCGGACGTCAAGAAGGGCGTGGAGTTTCCGATGTATGCGAACGTGAAGGGCCTCGATGCCGTCATCCTCGAGGTGACAGGTCCCGACGGTGCGCTCGGCGCCTGGGCCGAGGCGAACTTCAGGTTCCTGGACGGCAAGTATCCGCCGAACGACGTCCGGGTCAACTCGCGTCAGCTCGGCATCCTTACGCCGAAGGCCGGCGCCGCACCGCGCATCAACGGCGCGACCGTGCTTGGCGTCCGCCCCGGTCACCCGATCCTCTTCAAGGTGCCGGTGACCGGCGAGCAGCCGCTGAAAGTTGATGTTGAGAAGGTCGGGGAAGCTGAGAAGCTGAGAGAGTTGGACTTTGATCCCGCAACGCGGATTCTGAGCGGCAAGATCGACGAGGCCGGCGAATACAAGCTTGTCTTCAAGGCGATGAACGCGAAGGGTACGGCCGAGCGCGGTTTCACGATCAAGGTCGGCGAGACGATTTCGCTCACCCCCGCGATGGGCTGGAACAGCTGGAACTGCTTTGCGAGCAAAGTAACCGCCGAGAAGGTGATGGCCGCGGCGGATGCGATGGTGTCGAGCGGACTCGCCGAGCATGGCTGGAGCTACATCAACATCGACGACTTCTGGGAGAACAACGAGAAGCAAGGCGAGAAGGACGAGACGCTGCGCGGGCCGGCGCGTCTTCCCGACGGGACGATCGCGACGAACAGGCGCTTCCCCGACATGAAGGGACTCGCCGACTACGTGCATGCGAAGGGACTCAAGATAGGTCTCTACTCCTCGCCGGGGCCGACCACCTGCGGCGGCTGCACGGGCAGCTGGCAGCATGAGGCCCAGGATGCGAAGACCTACGCCGATTGGGGATTTGACTTCCTAAAGTACGACTGGTGCAGCTACGGTTCGGTCGCGATGGGCACTGGTCTGCAGCGCGCGATGTATCCCTACCTCGTAATGGGCAAGGCCCTTCGGGAGCAGAACCGCGACATCCTCTTCTCCCTCTGCCAGTACGGCATGGAGAACGTGAGCGCGTGGG
>JAZRXT010000170.1:0-3227 GCA_045600365.1 Kiritimatiellia bacterium
CCACCAGCAGCTGCGCCCCCGCGACGGCGGCGGCCTCCACCGACGCGAGCGACGCATCGACCGCGAAGGCCACCTTGCGCACATCGTCGCCGGTGCGCGCGATCTGGACGCCGTTGTTGGAGACATCGGAGAATCCGGGCACGTCCAGAGTGCGGTCGAGCCAGTCCACCAGCCGGGTCAGTTTCATTGCCCCTCCGGCATCAGCAGCCTGCGCACCGTATCCGCATCACGCGCCATCAGCACCGACTCGCGCACGTCCCGAAGCATGAGGCGGCGGTTGACGGCGGCAAGGAGGCGGATGTGCCCGCGGCGCATTTCGACGGGACTGAGAATGAGCACGAAGATCCGCGACGCAAGGCCATCGACCGCCGCGCAGTCCAGCCCCGTGCGATGCACTCCGATGGCAGCAACCAGTGCGGGCAGGTCGAGGCGAGCATGGGGGATGGCGATGCCATCCGCCAGCGCGGTGTTGCCCGCCCGCTCGCGCTCCATCACCGCCTCGACCGCACGGTCGTGCAGTTCGGGGGCGAGGCAGCCGGCATCGATGAGCGCGCCGACGAGACCGTCGACCACCTCGGCTAAAGTCGCCGAGGCGAGGTCGATCAGCACTGGGCAGCGCGCCAGTACGGCGGCACAGTTGATTTCTTCGTCCATCCTCAGTTCCAGAAAGGCGGAGAACCCCTCGAAGAAGCGGTCACGTTGAGCCGAACAGCTTCGAGAAGAAGCCGGCGGAGGCAGTCGACTCGTAGCCGACGAAGGGCTTGCCGTTCACCATCACCTGGCGCTTCTCGGGGCAGAACGACGCCTTGCAGCCCGTGCGGGCGGCGGCGTTCGCCATGATGAGCGCAATCGCGTGGGAATAGCCGGCCTCGATCGGGGCATTGGGGTTCTTGCGCGAACGCACGCACTCCATCCAGTTGCGCATGTGGGCGGAGGTGAGCGGATCGGCGCCGGTGTTGGCGCTGGTGACGACCTTCTCGTCGGGCGCGGGAAGATCCTTCTCCTCCCACTTGACGCGCTCCACGCCTTCGTTGGTGACCTTGCCCTTGCCCATGTCGATGCAGCCGTTGGGGCCGAAATACTTCTCGACCGGGCCCTCGCCGTTGAGCTTGGAGCCGCCGCCCGCGTTGTGCTGATGGCTCTGGAACACGCACTGGAATCCCTTGCCCTTCACGCCGCTCTCGCCATACTCGAGCACCGTGGTGAAGGTGTCGAAGCTCTGGCGGCCGTCAACCCACTGGTAGAGTCCGCCCGAGGAAACTGCGCTCTTCGGGTAGGGCATGTCCATGAACCAGGCCACCGTGTCGATCTGGTGGCACATCCACTGCCCGGGCGTGCCGCTGGAGAACGGCCAGAAGAGACGGAACTCCAGGTACTTGCGGGGATCGAAGGGATACGCGGAGGGATCGCGGTCGAGCAGCCAGAGGTTCCAGTCGATGTCCTCCAGGCGCAGCGAGTCGACCAGCGCCTTGGGACGGCGCCAGCGGGTGGGCTGGTTGACGTTCCAGCGCAGATCGACGTACGAGATGTCGCCGAAGGCGCCGGACTTGATGAACTCCTTGGCGGCGTGGTACTTCTTGCCGCTGCGGCGCTGCGAACCGATCTGGAGCACCGAGCCGGGCGCGAAGCCCGCGGCGCGCTTCGCCTCGACGGCGTCCTTGAGCATGTTGGCGGAGTACATGTCCTCCGCCAGCGGCTTCTCGCAGTATGCGTCGCGCCCGGCGTTCACCGCATGGGCAGCGTGCTGCGCGTGCTGGAAGTCGGCGGTGGAGATGATCACCGCGTCAACGTCCTCCGCCTTGTCGTAGAGGTCGACGTCGCTGCGGTAGGTGGCGAGCGCATGGCCGAGCACCTTCTCCATCTCGGGCTTGGCGTTCTCGTAGAGGCGCTTCTTCCAGAGATCGGCCACCGCCACCATCTTGAAGTTCAGGTCCTTCTGGTGGTTCATGAAGCTGGGCAGCAGCGAGCTGCGGAAGCGGTCGGAATAGCCGACGCAGGCAACGCGGATTTCCTCGTTCGCCTTGTAGAACGCGCTGGTGCCAATGGCAGGCGCCTCGGCGGCCTTGAGGATGCCCGGCATGGCGCCCATGGCCACAACCGCGGCGGAACCGCCGACGAATCCGCGGCGGGTGATTTCAGTGTCTGGCATTTTCATTTCTCCTTTTCGAATTAAGATTCTGCACGACGGGGGAGGTGGCGGCGGTCAGACCACCGCAGGCGCCTTCTCCCACAGCTTTTCCAGGGCATAGTAGGCACGCGCCTCCGGCGAGAACACGTGGACCACGATGTCCACGAAGTCCAGCGCCATCCAGCCGCTTTCGGGATCGCCCGAGACGCGGAACGACCTCTCGCCCACGTCCTTCATGGCGCCCTGCACGGCGCTCGCGAGCCCCTTCAGATGCGGCGACGCGGTACCTGCCGCCACCACGAACACGTCGCAAAGGCCCGAGACGCCGCGCACGTCGTACGTTTTGACGTCCACGGCCTTCCGATCCTCGAGCGCCGTCACGACGGCCTTGACTTTATCAATCAGATCCATGCTTCACCAACGATCATTTCTTCTTGTAGCCGGCGACCACGGGAGTGGTCTTGACCTTCTCCACGATCTCGGCCACGGTCTCGGGATGTTCCCTGAGGTAGGCCACCGTGGCAAGCGTGCCCTGGCCAAGCTGAACGGAGCCATAGGCAATCCAGCTGCCGCGCTTCTCGCATATTCCGCGGGCGCGCGCAGCCTCGAGCACGCTTGCCTCCCACGAGATGCCGCAGGTGTAGTAGATGTCGAACTCCGCTTCAGTGAACGGCGGCGCCACCTTGTTCTTGACCACCTTGACGCGCGTGCGGTTGCCCACCACCGTGTTGGCCGCGTCCTTGATCGCGCCGATGCGCTGCACCTGCAGACGGCACGAGGCGTAGAACTTGAGCGCCTTGCCGCCAGGCGTCGTCTCGGGGTTGCCGAACATGACGCCGATCTTCTCGCGCACCTGGTTGGTGAAGATGCAGAGCGTCTTGGTCTGGTTGAGGACGCCCGTGAGCTTGCGCATCGCCTGGCTCATGAGCCGCGCCTGCAGCCCCATGTGGCTGTCGCCCATGTTGCCGTCGATTTCCGCCTGCGGCGTGAGCGCCGCCACCGAATCGACCACGATCACGTCGAGCGCACCCGACTTGCAGAGCTGCTCGCAGATCGAAAGCGCCTCCTCGCCGGAGTTGGGCTGCGAGACGAGCAGATT
>JAZRXT010000171.1:0-28790 GCA_045600365.1 Kiritimatiellia bacterium
TAGGTGGCAAGATCCTGCATCGACATCCCCGGCTGGACATTGGCCGCCAGCAGCACGTCAAGGTCGCCTTCGGCGGCAACGCCATGCTCGGCCACCAGGCCTTCCGCCAGCTCGCGTTCGCGGCGCATTCTGCTCTCGAACGCCTCGACTGCGGCGGCGGACGGCGATAGCACCACCTCGCCCGCGCCCCCGTCAAGCAGCAGATGGTCGCCTGCGCGCACGCGGCGCGTCACATCGCCCAGCCCGGTGACTGCGGGAATGCCAAGCGCCCGGGCGAGCAGCGCCACGTGCGAGGTGGCGGAGCCGCGATCGGTGACGAAGCCAAGAATCAGCTCGCGCGGCAAGGTGACGGTCTCGGACGGTGTTAGATCACCCGCGGCCACGATCACCGGCGACGTTATCGAGGAGAAGGGATTTCCGTTGCGTCCGGTGAGGATGCCGAGTATGCGCCGCTCGAGATCGTCAAGGTCGCGCACCCGCTCGCGCAGATACGAGTCCTTCATCCGGGCGAACACAGCGCGGTAGTCGGCCCATGTCCTGCGCACCGCCGCCTCGCAGTTGACGCGGTCCTCGCGGATGACGCGCTCGACGCCGTCCACGATCAGCGGATCGTCGAACAGCAGCAGATGGTTCTCGAAAACATTGACGCCATGCCCAGTGGTGCGCTCGCGCAGACCATCCGCCAGCTCCTCCAGCTGGTTCCGCGCCGTCACGCGGGCGGCGTGGAAGCGCCCGATCTCGGCCAGCACGCCCTCGGGCGGCACTGCGTACTCGCCCACCGCCATGTCCTCGTCCTCGCCAGTGTACAGGAACACCTTACCCGAGGCGAGGCCTCGGGAGGTGGCAAGTCCGGCGAGAACCGCGGTACCGGGATGTTCTCCACCCGCCAGTCCGCTATCTGTGGCGGAAATCTTCACTGTTCATCGGGAATGTCGAACTTGCGCAGCACCAGCGCCTCAAGCTCCTCGAGCACTTCCTTGGCCTGTCGGCCAGTCGCGGTGACAATGAGCTTGGTGCCGTAGACGGCCTCGAGCGTCATAAGCGCCATGATCGACTTGCCGCTGACGACGTTGCCGTCCTTCTCCACCTCGACGTCGGCATCGAACCGCGACGCGATCTTGGCGAAGAGACCGGCCGGCCTCACGTGCAGACCATACTTGTTGATGAGCACAAGTTCCTTCGTTACCTTGTTGTCGTCCATAACCTTCTTCCTTGATTTAATTTGCAGAATTTGCCGCTCTGGCCGCTGCCCTGGCGCACAGTCTCGCGTCGAGCTCGGCCACCGAGTCATACCCCGCAGCCAGCAGCTTGTACTGCTGGGCGGCGGTTTCCACCAGATTGACGAGGTCGCGTCCGGCCGCAACCGGAATCACTATCTGTGGCAACTTGACACCGAGAATGGAGCGCGTCAGCCGGTCCTGTCCGGACCTATCCAGCTCGCCCTCGGTCTCGCTCATGCTGCGCAGGGTGATGACGAGGTCGATCTTCTTCTCGGAACGTACCGCCGAAACCCCGAAGACGCTCGGCACGTGGATGATGCCGATGCCGCGAATCTCCATGAAATTGCGCGTGGAGTCGCAGGCGGACGCATAGATCGCGCCCTCCGACTTGTCCTTGCGCACCTGCGTGAGATCATCGGCGATCAGCGGATTGCCCCGCTTTAGCAGACCCAGGGCGGTCTCGCTCTTGCCAAGCCCCGGAGCACCTTCGATCAGCACCCCGAGCCCCGCCACCTCGATCGTGGTCGCGTAGAGCCGCGCCGTCGGTGCGCTCAGGCGATCCAGGATGTAGGACGAGCGGTTGAAGAACTCGCGCGTGGTCAGCGAGGTCGTGAGCACGCAGGCATGCGCCTCCCGCGCGAGCCGCAGCACATCGTCGCCAACGGGGAGCCCGCGGCAGAACACGATGCAATACACCCCTCGATCGAACATCGCCTTAAAGCGGCCAATGCGCTCGTCCGGCGGCAGCCCATCCAGATAGGCGTGCTCGGCCTGGCCGATCACCTGCAGCCGCCGCCACGCGAAAAAGCCGAAGAAGCCGGTCAGCGCCAGACCCGGGCGACTGCACGACGGCTCGAGCACTTCGTGATCGAGCGCCTCTCCGCCCACCGCGATATCCATGGCGAGACGTTCGCGTCCCGCCTCGACGAAATCACGTAGCGCGAATACCGCAGTCGCTGCTTCCCTGTCGACGCTTTCCGGCATTGTCCCTGGTCTCCGTGTGCCGACCTCAGTTGCGCGGCGAGCCCGCACGCGCAGCGCGCACGCTGCCCTTGCGCGCCTTGACGCGCATCTTCAGCAGCTGGCGCTCGGCGCGAGCCGCGGCAGCGTCGATCACGCTCTTGCCGCTCTCGCTGAACTCCTTCGCGCCCACCGCCACCTCACCGAGGCGGTTCGCCACCACTTCAGCCATGTACATGTGCTTCTTGACGTCGACGTCGATGACAATGGATACCTTCGTGACCTTCGGGAAGGATACCTGCAGACGTTCCATGCGCTTCTGGGCGTATTCCTTGAGCGCCTCGATCTTGACATCGCTGTGACGCAGCGTTACTTCAATTGACATATCATTTCCTCCTGTTTTGTTGGTTGTAGTTCTGAAAGGTTTCGGTCCTCACATCCGGAAGTCCTCGCCCAGATACAGGCGCCGCGCATCCTCGTCCTCCACCAGCTTCGCGCTCGACCCCTCGCAGAGCAGGCGGCCGTCGTACACGAGGTACGCCCGATCCACAACGTTCAGCGTCTCGCGCACATTGTGGTCGGTGATGATGATGCCCAGGCCCTGCGAGGCCAGAGAACGCACGATCTCCTGGATGTCGTGCACCGCGAGCGGGTCGACGCCGGCGAACGGCTCGTCGAGCATGAGGATGGACGGGCGCCGCACCAGGGCGCGCGCAATCTCCAGCTTCCGGCGCTCGCCGCCGGAAAGCGTGTAGGCCGGCTGCTTCGCCACCTTCAGCAGGTCAAGCGAACCCAGCAGCTCCTCGCACCTGGCCTTACGGTCGGCACGGGACGAGCGAATCGTCTCGAGAATCGCCATCACGTTGTCCCACACGCTCAGCTTGCGGAAGATCGACGGCTCCTGCGCCAGATACCCGAGCCCGCGGCGCGCCCGCATGAACACCGGCTGTGCCGTCACGTCCTGCCCGCGGAACACCACCTTGCCGCGATCGGGCCGCACCAGACCCACGATCATGTAGAACGTGGTCGTCTTGCCCGCTCCGTTGGGCCCGAGCAGACCCACGATCTCGCCGCAGCGAACGCTCATCGACATTCCGTTGACGACGGTGCGATCGCCGTAGATCTTCACCAGCGAATCGGCCTCGAGGTCAGGCGGATACTCCGCCCCCTCCGCCGCCGGCTGCTTCGGCGAGGCGACGCTCTCGGCCGCCATCGCGGCCATTGCCTGCATGACAGGATCGTCCATCGTCCTCACCTCGCCATCTTCAGCATGTCCTTGGGCGAGTTCCCGCCCTTGAGCGCACCGCCCGGCATCGTCACGATGGTGCCTTCAATCTCCACCTGCTCGGAGTTGAGCCAGAACGTGATGCGGTCGCCGTTGACCGCGCCGCCCTTCTTGCCCTCCTCGTGCAGCACCGCCTTCTTGCTCTCGTCACCGTACATCACGATCTTGCCCAGCGAACGCACGTAGACCGCACGCGAGCATGTGGCCGTCTTGTCTTCATTGGTAATGGCCACGTTGCCCAGCGCCACAATGCGCTTGAGGTCGTTGGTGCCCTCGAGAAACACAAAGATGCGGTCGGCGTGCATCTGGTACTGCTCGTCGTCCACGAACACATTGCGGTCAAAGAGAATCACGCCCTCCTTGCGGTCGTAGTCGGTGCGCTCGGCGGTGATGACCGCCTCCCGCCCAGTGAGCTCCCGCTTCTTGGCCTTCTTAGGAGCGGACTCGGCGGGCTGCTCCTTGACGATCTCCGCTGCCTTCGGCGTCTCCGGCGCAGGTGCGGCCGCCGCAGGAGCGGGCTTCTCCACGGCAGGCGCGGGCTTCTCCACCACGGGGGCGGGCTTCTCCACGGTCTTCGGCGTCTCCGGCGCGGGCGCGGCCACCGCGGGCGCGGCGGCCTTCTTTTCTGGGCGCCGGAGCATCACGTCGTCGGGGTTTACAAGATCGGCAAGATCCGCGGCCACAACCATCGCAAATGCCGCCGCCACCACTGAGAAAAGACTCTTCACTTCGTTAAACCTCCCGGGTCAAAGCCCGAATGCCTGGTTCTGATTTCAGATTGAGAGAATATCTTGATGAACTCGCGCTTGAGGGAGAAGTAGATTCCGCGTCCCTTCACGGACGAATCCCCATACACCATCTTGGCCGCTCCCTCGACCCAGCCACTCTTGGACGTGCGGTCCACCAGGCAGTTCTCGGCGTCAAGGCTGGCGTGCAGCTTGCCGTCGCGATCGTACTGCTCGACCCTGATCTTCTCGCCCCAGATGAAGGGGCTGTCGGCGAACACGTAGGCGCGCGCGGCTGTGATGCGGCTCTTCACCGTTCCATCGGGATGCGTCTCGAGCGGAATGGTGACGTCCTCGGCCGGACTCTCCAGCTTGCTCACACACTCGGCATACGCCTTGCGAAGGCGCAGCATGTCCGAATCGTCGCCACGCTCAGCCAGCCACTTCTCGCTCGAGAAGGCGCCATACACCGCGAATGAAAGCATCACCGCGAGAACTGCAAGCAACCTCGTCATCTTCCCTTTCCACCCCGTTCGTTGACGATTGCGTGGATTGCCAGCAGCTTCTTCCAGAGCGGCTTCACCTCCCGGAACGCAATCGCATTCGCAGCATCGGAAAGCGCCTTCTTCGGATTGACGTGCGTCTCCATGAACACGCCGTCCACGCCGGTGGCCACCGCGGCGCGCGCCAATGCCGGCGCGTACTTGCCGTCACCGCCGGAACCCGTGCCCAGGCCGCCCGGACGCTGCACCGAGTGCGTTGCGTCCATCACCACGGGATAGCCAAGCTCGCGCATGATCAGGAGAGAGCGCATGTCGGCCACCAGGTTGCGGTAGCCGAAGCTGGCGCCGCGCTCGCAGAGGACGATGCGGCGGGTGCCGGTGGACTCAATCTTCTTCACCACGTTGGCCATGTCCTCGGGTGCCATGAACTGCCCCTTCTTGACGTTGACCACGGCGCCCGTCACGCCGGCCGCCGTCACCAGATCGGTCTGGCGCGCAAGAAAGGCGGGGATCTGCAGCACGTCGCACACCTGGGCCACGCGCTCGCACTGCCAGGGTTCGTGCACGTCGGTGAGAACCGGCACCTCGAACGTCTCGCGGATCTCGGCGAGAATATCCAGCCCCTCGTCGAGACCGGGCCCGCGGAAGGAATCGACGCTGGTGCGGTTTGCCTTGTCGAAACTCGCCTTGAAGACATAGTTCACCGACAGCTCGTTGGCAACCTCAACGAGACGCGCCGCCAGATCGAGAGCCATCCGACGGCTCTCGATGACACACGGACCGGCGACGAACGTCAGCGATCCGTCACCGAATGCGACCCCGCGGTCGACGTCAATTTTTCTCAATTTCATCTCAAATACAGAATTCCTTATTTTGGCAACAATAAGATTATACCAAAAAACACGCCTTATGTGAACAGGAAACTGTGCTTTCAGTAATTTCAGTAATTTTCAACGCGGTTGCCAGCCCCTAGACGGTTGAGGTAGGCAGCGGAATTTGCGTCCAGGGGAACGTACGTGGCGGTCTTGGCACCATCTGGTATCTGCTCGATGGCGCCCAGGCGCTTCGCCCGCCCCAGCACCAGATTGCGCTCCAGGCGCGGCATGGAATCCGATCCGTCGGGATTGTGCAGGCGGGAACAGACCTGGAAGAACTGGGAGTTGGCGCGCGCGAAGACGTTGTCGCGGACAATGAACCCCGTGGCGCGGTTGGACGACTCCCAGCTCTTGAGATGGGCGTCCTGCGTCACATCCGGGCGCTGCTCGCAGAGTCCATACCCAGCATCCCACATCAGATTGCCCGAGATGATGAAGTCCTCCATCCGGCTCGGGTTAGACGGTTTGCAGCGCGAGAGGAAGTACTCGATCGAGTAGTTGCACTTCTCGATCACATTGTCCATGTAGCGGATGCGGCGCTGGTACAAAGTGAGCTCCTTCCCCTTCTTCCAGTGCGTGGCACCCGCCTGATGGGTGATCGCCGCATCGTAGACCTGGCGGAACCAGCAATTGCTGATCGTATAGCCGTCGCAACCGCCCACCTCCACGCAGTTGCCGTAGCGCACGCCCCAGGCGCGGCCAAAGAGCCCCTCCTCCTGAATGCCGCCGCCGATCCACTCGAATCGGCAGTTCTTCACCAGCAGGTTCACCCCACCGCCATGGATGCCATGGGCGCCGCCGCACACCAGGTGCAGATTGTCGATGACATTATCCCGCTGGTTGTGCGCCGTGATGATGTTGTGGCGAACGCCGAACTCGATCGACTTGAACCTCTTCCCGGGATTCTCCCGGGAATGGAGATAGAGCATCCCCGTGCCGCGGCCAATGCCATTGGTGGGGCTGTCGTGGTAGAAGTGGAGGTCGGTGTCGAGGTCGAGCCCGCCATGGAGCGGACGACGAGTGTACTGACTGGTGACTGAGCCGTCCTTGTGGTAGACCGGCACGATCTTGATCGCGTGCGCAGCACCACCGTCGAAGACTATGTTCCCCACATCAATGTGGCCAAGGTCGCATACCCAGATGCCCTCCTTCTCGCTCTTCGCCCAGCGGGCGGGATCGGCGCCGTCGAAGGGCGAGGCGGTGAGTCGCGGCTTCGGGCCCTTCCCCCAGGCGGAATAGACGACGCCGGCACGGGCACGCAGCCCCCCGGCGTATCCGTAGTACGGAGCGTTTGCCGGATGCTTGGAAATATCCAGCGAGGTGCGGAAGACGTCGCCGCGCCGGAACAGCACGTAGGAGCCGGGGGCGAGATTCTCGCGGCTGAGACGCTCGACGGTGCGCCAGGCAGTGGCGGGGCTGCGCCCGTCCGCGGCATCATCACCGTCATTCGAAAGATAGCGCACCTCGGCGTTGGGCGGCGGCACAATCGACTCCGTCGAGCAGATGGACGCGATTCTGGAATCGGTCACTTCGCGCCAGTGCTTCAGTTCGTCCACCTCGTCGGCGGCGGCAACAAGGCACAATGCCATGGCAGCAAGATGAATCATTCGCATGTATGTTCCCTTCAGGCGAATATCTCGCCGAGTTTCTCCAATGTGAGCGGTTTAAGCACAACGCCGGTGAACCCGACCGCCTGGACGGTCTGCGGTGCCTCGACGTCGGCGGTGAGGGCATAGACCGGCAGGGAGGAGAGATTCGGGTCGCCGCGTATCGCGCGCACCAGGCCCTCGCCGTCCATTTCCGGCATCCACAAATCGCTGAGTACGAGGTCGAAGCGCGCGGCGGCTGGCGTGGCGGGCGTGTTCGCCGCCTTGAGCTTCTGCAGCGCCTCGCGCCCGTTCGCCGCCGTGACCACGTCGGTGATGCCGAAGCGGCGCAGCATGGCGCGGATCACGGAGAGGTTGACCGGCGAATCGTCCACCACCAGCACCCGCTTGACTCCAGTCACCTTGCGGGCGACGCTGAGCTTGATCTTCTGGGTGGTGGAAAGACGGCGCTTGATCTCCTCGGCGGCACTTTCGACATTCGGGATGGCGACGTCGAATCGCGTGCCCACGCCAATGCCGGACGCCACCTGGATCGTCCCCTTCATGCGCCCCACCAGCTGCCGGCAGATGGTTACGCCAAGACCGGTGCCGCCGTTGCGGCTTCTGGCCGAGCCCACCTGCACGTAGGGATCGGCGATGCGCCGGAGGTCCTCGTCGCTCATGCCGCAACCGGTATCGGCGACGTAAAACGAGAACATCCCGTCCGACCACGCGGCCCCGACCGTGATCGAACCGTGGTCGGTGTACTTCACGGCGTTGCCCACGAGATTGAAGAGTATCTGGCGGATGCGCTGGGGGTCGAGCTTCAGGGGAGGCATCGGCTTCAAGTCGCTCACGAGTCGCACGTCCTTGGTGCCAAGGGTCGCCTTGAAGGCGTCGATCACGCCGTGCAGTAGCTTTGTCGCGTCAACCGGCTCGGGCATGATCTCCATCTTGCCCGCCTCGAGCTTGGAAAGGTCAAGCACATCGTTGATGAGTTCAAGGAGGGTCTGGGAGCTCACCAGGATCGAGTTGACGGCGTCCTTGCGCTCCGACTCGTCGCTGATTCCCGCCTTGAGCATCTGGGAATAGCCGATGATGGCGTTGAGCGGGGTGCGGATGTCGTGACTCACCGTCGAGAAGAAGTAGCTCTTCGCGCGGTCCGCAGCCAGCGCGCGGTCACGCTCGGCGGACAGCAGACGCTGGCGGGCGATACGCTCGGCGGCCAGGCGGAAGAACCGCGTGGCCACTATCGCGAATCGGTTCTCTCCCTCCGACAGCACATGCGAACGATGTTCGTAGGTTACACCCATCGACCCCCACGACGCCTCGCCGCCAACATTGACATTGAACTTGTACACGTAGATCGAACGGATGTCGAGCTTGGCGTTGATCTCGTCGTTCAGTCCGAACCGGCTGATCGTCGCGGCATCCCTCGCCTTCGGCGCGAAGATGACGTCCACCCCGTTTTCAGCCGCCTCGACGGTCTCCTTCATCAGATCGACGGTGAGCCCGCAGTCCACGGGATCGATGTCATCGCTGGCACGGAACTCGGCGACGAACTTACCCTTGTTGAGACTTTCCGCAGACCTCAGCAGATACACCCGCGACGCGCCGAGATAGTCGCACACCACCTTGCACGCCTCGACCATTACTTCCTTCGAGAGTTCGCCGGCGAAGATGCTAGGCATCTCACTGCCAGCCGTGCGTTCAAGCTGCAGCCGCTGGTTGGATACCACGAACTCGGTCAGGCGGGCGCAGACCTTGAGCACCTGCCCGATCATCACTGACTTGACCCGCGTGTGGGTCAGGGTGAAGCTGCCCCAGGCCTTGCCCTCCACATTCACCTCGATGGGCGAGCTGACAGAGTCATAGCCGCTGACGTCGCCAATGGTCTCGCGCTGCCACGAAAGATCGATGCCATCGACCGCCGACACCACCTTCACCCCATCGCACGAAGTGATGGCGAGAACGCGCCGGGCCAGCTGGGAAAGCATCTCCTCCAGGCGGAAGTGCTCGGAGGCGTAGGTCACGATCTCCTCGCGCAGACGCGACAGGCGGTAGGCCAGCTCAAGTTCACGGCTGTGCTCACGCTCGTGGACAAGGCGACGCGTGATGTCCACCATCGTCGCCGCCTCGCGCACGTTCATCATCGCTCGGTTGGTGACCAGCTTGCGGTCCGAGAAACGAAAGACCACGAATCCGATCACATAGCCATCGGCGTGGCGCAGCGGAGCGGCGATGAACGCCCCGGTGCCGTACTCCTTCATCGCCGCCGCCACCTTGCCGTCGGGATCGGCATCATTCGGGAACGAATACATGCGCCCGGCGGAGATAGCGGCGTTGATCCCCGGAAGCTCCGCGAGATCAATGGCGTTCATCGTCTTCGGCATCGCCGGAACACCCGGTACCGCCACGGTGCACGAGAGATCGGCGATCTGCCCGGCCTCGCCTTCGCGCAGATAGTAGACGCCGAAGCGCTCCGCCTGGATCTCGCGCCCGATCTCGCTGATGATCATCTTGGTGGGATTACTCACCTCCGAAGCCGATATCAGATGCGAGAGGAGCCCCGAGAACAGCGTGCGGTCCGCCTGCATGGCATCGATTCGGTGGCCGTCCCCGTCGTTCCACTCGCGGCAGGCCGCGTCGGACTCCACGGTCTCGTCAATGTTGTAGATGCCGACGACGAACCCATCGAGCTTGCCAGCCGCGCTTCGAATCTGGACCCATTTCATCGAGGCGCGGTGCCACACGTCGTCATCGCCGCGCATGCGGAAGTTGATGAAGTGGGACTTCTGGCGCGTTAGCGCATCGACGATGCGCTCGCGCCGAGTTGAAACTATCATCGCCATCCGGTCGTCTGGATGGACGAGGGAGGACGAGAACGTGTCAAGCCACATGGTGAAGTTGATCCTGCGGTCGGGAAGCGGCATCCGCAGCAGGAAGTCCGGCGACTCGTAGAGCGGCTCCAGGACGTCGGAATACTTGTCGCTTCTAAACCGCACGCGTCCAATGTAGAAGTTGTCCTGCAGCAGCGTGCGCAGATCGACGAGCTGCTCCCGCGCCGTCTCCACCCTCTCGGCGGCTGGCAGCATGCGCACGCGCGCATTGCGATAGCGCTCCTTCAGGAAAATCGTGTAGTAGGCCCTCACGGAGTCCCGGGCCAGCGGCTTCGTCGCCATGGCGTTGAAACCGGCGGCATACGCCATCTCGTACACCGAGACTTCGCATTCGGACGTGATTCCAATGAACGGTAACGATGCCGCGTCGGGATGGCCGCTCGACCGGAACCGCTCGCACACCTCGATGCCGCTAACGCCGGGCATGGCGATATCGGTGATCACCAGCGAATATCTGCCTGGCTCGGCGGCGGTCAGCTTGGCGAGGAGCTCCTCGCCCGTCGTGGCCGTCTCGTATTCCGGGCCGAACGTGAACAACGTATCCATGAACACTTCGGACTGAATGACGTCCTCTTCGCCAATCAGCACCCGGTGCCCGGAGAATATGTTATCCACACCCATGCCGTCCATTCTTGCTCCGTGAAATCATTGTGGTGCCGGAGACGGGACTCGAACCCGTATGTCAAAAACTTGACTGCGGATTTTAAGTCCGCTGCGTCTGCCATTTCGCCACTCCGGCATTAAGTTGAGTTTGTGATTTTGCCCTGCTTGAAAAGTTTGAGGTTAAAATCCGTCCACCAGCACGGTCATTTCGCCACGGCATCAAGTGCCTTCACCATCAGCTCCCGCGCATTCGAGTCGCGCAGCTTCGCGGTCTGCGCTCCGGCCACCACCACGATGGCGCGCCTGCCGCCACGGATGCCGGAAAGCACCACCGACGAACCGCCCGCGTCGATGTAGCCAGTCTTGAGTCCGTCCACCTCGCTCTCGCCGAGATCGTTCAGTATCTTCAGCTTGTCCTTGACGAGGATGTTGTTGTGGTTGACCATCTTGAGCTGGTTGCCGGCGCCGTCGGTTACGGAGCACATCTTGGTCTTCGACCAGCGCATCACCTCTGGGTAGCGCAGCACCTCACGGGCGAGCTTGACGAGATCGCGGCAGGTCGAGGTGTCGAACGGACGCGATGAACCAGGGCGGGGCGGATATCCGTTCGGGGTCTCGTAGTGGGTTGACTTCATTCCCAGGGCCTTGGCCTTGCCGTTCATGCGGGCCACGAACGCCTGCAGATCGCCCGGCTGGATCTCGCGTCCCGCCCGCTTGGCAGTTGAGTTCTCGGCCAGCAGGACTGCCGCGTCGTTGGCGCTCTTGACCATGATCGAGAATATGAGGTCATCGACCGTCATCGTCTGCCCAGCCTTGATGCCCACCACGCTCGGCTTCTCCTGCATGCAGCGCACGCTCGCGGTCACAGGCGTCGTGGGGTCGTAAAGGCCGGCGTGCATATCCTCCAGCACCAGCAACAGCGTCATCAGCTTCGTCACCGAGGCGGGGCGCACGATGCGATCGGCGTTCTTCTCGAAGATCTCGCGCCCCGTCTGCGCATCGACTGCGATCGCCCCCACGTAGGGCGTGCAGCGGAACTCGGTCTCGCGCAGAGGGACCACCGCGCCGGCCGGGGCCTTGTGCGCAGGTGCCTTGCGCACAGGGGCGGCAACGCACATTCCCGTGCAGACCACAGTGCAGGCAAGGACAATCGCGGCTTTTCTCATTGTTTCTTTCCCTTTCCAAGTTCCTTCACCATCGCCTTTTCCGGACAGGTGAACGGATTTGCGTGCTTGGTGCAGTTGATGCACCCTGAATAGAGCTTGTGCATGATGTGCGTCTTCGGTATCTCGTGGAAGCCTAGCGACTCGAAGAACGCGGGTGTGAGCGTAAGCACCATCACCTCGCAGGGTTCAAACGGTTCAACGCGGGCGATGATGCCGTTGACCAGCATCCCGCCCACACCGCGGCGACGATAGGGCGCGCGCACCGCCACGCTCTGGATCTCAACGGTGGCGAGCGTCGCGTCGCCGATTTCAGGCCAGATCTGGTAGGCGGCGCATCCGGCGAGCTCGCCGCCCACCTCCGCCACAAGGAAGCGGTCTATGCAGGCCACAATGTCGCCAAGTGCGCGCGGCACCAGCGCGTCCCGGTGCAAATGCACCAGGGCGCGTATCTTTTCCGCGTCAACCAGCCGTGCCGGCCGCAGCTTCACCGAACTCTCCTGTGCAGACATTACACATATTATACCAAACTTATCCTAAATGGACAAGTTGAGAAATCGCATCGAAGATTTTTGAAATTGAAATTTCTTCGCGCTATCGTGAGCCGCCCCGCCTATCGTGGTTGGCTTACTGTCGTCAGAGGTCGCGGATGCTGCGGTAGCCAGGACCGCCGCCGGCCAGGTAGCCACCGGATTCGCCGGTGGGCTTTGCGCTCACCCAGAACGAGTAGAGCGTAGCACGCGAAAGCGTGAAGCGCAAACGCACCGAACGACCGGCGTATGCACCCACATCGCCCACTTTCATCCTGGTCGAATTCCGGCGCTCGGTGACGAACGACGCCAGCGGCGCGAGAGTGGCGGCATCGAGCACCTCCGTCTTCACACCACCGGATGGCGCATCGAGATTGAGGAAGAGGTGCGCTCCCGAAAACTGCACCGGCCGGGTGAGCACCACGGCATCATTGGTCAGCGAAGTGGTGGCAAGCCCGGCAAAACCGTCACGGCGCATCTTCGCCAACCCCATGCAGCCCTGGTCGTACATGCCGTTGTAGTAGCAGTTGTTGTTGTTGTCCGGCTCCAGACGGGTGGGATTGCCCCCGAAGGCGCCATAGTAGAACCACAGTTCATCACCCATCACCACGCATAGATTCCCCAGCGGCTGCACGTAGCCGCGGTCCCACTGCGGGGAGTCCCAGCGCTCGCTCGCGATCGCGGCCGTGCGGTCGGGCCGCGAATAGTGGAAACCGTCACGCGAATAGGCGAACACGATGTCGGTGATCTTCGGCATGCCGCTCTGCTGGGCGATGTGGTTCTCGGGGCCGAGATGAACCTCGAAGGCGCCAAGCATGATGGACTCGTACGCCACAGCATCGAAATTGTAGAGCTGGGCCTTCTTCTGGCCGGTGCGCGGATCGACTAGATCCTCGCGGTCCGCCTGCAGCCAGATCACGGGATCGCGCCCTTCACCGTCCTTGGGCCAGGTCCAGTGGGCATCGGCGAAGTCGTCGGTCTCGAAGTAGCTGCGGTTGCGTCCGCCATACCCGCCCGGCCACCCGCGCGGCACCCCGCGCACGGAATAGATCCACTTTCTGCGGAACGGGTTGTAGTGGGCGGTGGTGCGGTCGCCGCAGAGGCCGGTGCTCCCCACGCTCCTCCAGTGGATGCCGTCCGCCGAGACGTAGAGGGCGTTCGGACGCGGATTCGCACCCGGCTGCACCTGCATCTTCCAGCGCTGCTCGGGATCAGTCGTGTCGGGATCGTAGATCACGCTCCACGAATCGACCTTCTGGTTGGGCAGAATGCGGTTGGTGCCCTTCACCACGTCTAGTTCGGGGCGCTCCCAGTGCACACCGTCGCGAGATTCGGCATAGGCCATGCGGTGACACCAGCCAGTCTCGTACCAGAGGCGGAACACCTGCCGGTCGGCATCCCACCACATGCCGCCGCCCTTGGGCAAAGCCACGGAATTGCCCGGACGGTGCACCTCGATCTCCGTCTCGGGCCACAGCACCGGATTTAGCGGATACTTCACGGGATGGTTGTAGATGCGTCTACCGCCGGTAAAGGACTCCACCAGAAAATCGTCCACGAAGAGCTGGCGGCCCAGATCGATGGGCACCACGTTCGGGAGATTCCCCTTCTCGAGATACGGCACCCGCATCGGCCCCTGGTTCGCGGGATCAATCTGCGGCGGCCACTCGTCCGGCAGCTCAATGCCATTATAGAGCTTCTCGCCAGCAAGCGCCATACCCGCCACCGCAACGAAGCCTACCGTCAGCGTATATGCTATTTTCATTTAGATCTCCATGTGTTTCCAAATCGGGCTGTCACCCATGCCGTCAATGACGCTCAGCGGTGATCTCGGCAGCGTAGCGCTCGAACAGCGCGGGACCCACCGTCTCGCGGTAGGCATTGACGCCGCGCTCGCGCAGTTCGGCCACCCACTTCCGCGCCGCCGCCACGCGGTCCTGTTCGGAGGCGCCGCGGTTCCACTCCCTCCAGTTGAGAAGCCGCACGTGCTCCCACGGGAGCGCGGCAGTGCGCACGCGGCGGGCGAGCACGGTATCGTCCTTCACCGCCGCCTCGGCCTTCGCAAACTCCGCCATCACCGCCAGGAAGCATTCCTCGGTGATCCAGGGGACGACGTTTTTCCGGTACATTCCCATCTCGCCGGCCTCCAGGCGCGAGGCAGATTCCGACGCCAGGCGCAGCACCCTCATGAGATGCGGTGCCGCCGCACCGTAGTAGCCGCCAAGAAACTCCTCCGCCAGCTCCCAGACGTCCTGGTTCGGATTCCACGCCAGATGGGCGGTGACCCACTGCTTGAGCGCGGCGAAGTCGCCGGCGCGACACATGCCGTCGCCCTGCTCAAAGAGCCCCACGGCACCGTATTCGCGGAAGGTGCGCAGGTTGAGTGCGAAGCAGTGCAGATTGGGATGCGGCAGCAGATAGCTCGCGAAGTTGGCCTGATAGTCCCAGATGTAGAGCTGCCCCTTCGCGACCTTCGACCAGTCGGCGAGATCCTGCATGAACGAGCGGTTGCGCTTGAACCCCTCGGGGGCGAAGGCGACGGGATGGTTGAACGCGCATTCGAAGTCACAGAGTCGCACGAGGACGTTGCGCCGCGGACGCACGTGCTTTGGCGGCTTGCGCGTGAACATGTAGGCGAAGGTGTCGACGTAGACGTTCGGGAACTCCCCCTCGATAGCGGCGGCCACCCTGTTCGCGAAGTCGAGGTACGCGCCCGAAATCGCCCCCTCGCGGCTGTAGACGGCCTGGCACTTCTCGCATTCGCACCAGTCGCTGTTCCAGTCGTTCTGCGTGACCTGGATCGCGTCACAGTCGGGATTCGCCCGCAGGAGGCGCTTCGTCTCGTTCACGTACTCGCGGAACATCTCCTCGTTCGTGAGGCAGAGCTGGCCGCCCTTCCTCCGTCCCGTGCCCGCATCGCCGGTGAAGGCCTTGCGTTCGCCCTTAACGAGCGAGAACCAGTCGGGGTGGTCCTTGAAGTGCTTCGCCGGCGGTATCACCTGGAAGAACGAGTGGTAGGCGCTGCGGCGGCCCTCGAAGAAGACGAGCTTGTGGTTGCCGCCCCATTCGGGCGGTATGAAATCCTCCTTCGCCGGCGGCAGGATGTAGCGAGTGTAGGACGATACGTTCGACTTCATCCGCACCTTGAACTTCGCGTCGTTGATCGGATCGTACGAGAACGTCTCGCGGAACCTGAACGGCGGTGCATAGCGGTAGGAGCTGGACGGGTACGGAAGCCTGCCGAGACGAGGGTAGAGCGATTCGTCCTTCGTCCACCACCTCACGCCACAGTAACGCTCCAGATACTCGTTCACCGCATAGATGGGGCCGCGCACGGGGTGGCCGGAGAGGACGAGCCCCTCAGGGCGGGGCGTGATCGCAATGCCATCCTCCCCGAGCGAGGCGTCGGAGCGAATGATGAAGTCGAAGTCGGCGCGGGCGCCCATTCTCCTGGCGGCGGCGCGCAGTTCCTCCGCCGCCGTCCTCTCGACCGCAGACGGTTTCTCGGGAAGACGCACCACGAGCTCGCCGCGGGCCCTGCGGAGCGCCGAGAGAATCGAGTCCAGCTCATCAACGCGATCGTAGAGCCGCCCGGTGTTGAACGACTGGAACGACAGCACCACCAGCTTGAGGTCCTTCGCGATGGGCTGCAGCCTTTCCCCGGTCTCCCCCTTCCGGCGCGACGTCATCATCTTGTGCGGCAGGAATATGCGCGCCTCATGGAATAGCTTGATCAGCTGTTCGCGATAGCAGTCGCCGAGAAAGAACGCCCCGCCATCATTCAGCGCGGAGCTCCCCCCGTGCGTAAAGCGCGGCTGGAGATGCACGTTGGCACGGATGCGGCTGTCATCCCAGATGTTCAGCAGTTCGCTGATGTCGTTGTCGACGCTCCAGTTGACGTCGGTCTCGACGCCTTTGAGGAGCGGGTTCGAGTTGAGCTTGATGCGTCCACCCTCGTTGACCCGCCTGATGATCGCCTCGGCCGCCATCGCCGTGCCCACGCAGGTGAGGTGCGTGCCGCCGGGAGGATAGAGCCACTCGCTGCGCTTCACCTTCGCCTCTCTGAACACGGCGCTGCCGTCGACGGCCTTGACGCCGTGCGCGTTGAGATAGTCGGTAAGGTCCTTCTGCACGTCGTACTCCGAATAGTCCCAGAACCAGCCGAGCCAGCGCGGCAGATATTCAGGGTAGACCTGGGGCTTGTCGGGCATCGAGATGAAGACGAATTCAGCGCCGATCGACTTGCAGTAGGCATCGATCTCGCGGAGCTTCGAGAGCGCGCGGTCGTACTTCGCCTTCGGCGTCGCACGGTCGTGCCGGAGATGGAAGTCGATGTATGGCTTCTCGAAGAGGACGCCGTTCCGGCCCTCGATGAGAGTGCCGTTGTAGCCGTAGTGGAACTGGCCGAAGTTCACCCAGTCGTGAAGCTGCATCGCGTTCACGAAGAAGAGCGTACGGGGAATGAAGGTCTTGGCGAAGCGCTCGGCGAAGACGTTCTGGAACGAGCGGTCGGCGAAGCCGGCCCAGGTGAACTTCGGCGCATCGGGTATCGACTCCCAGCCGTAGAGCCGGCGCCAGGTCTCCTTCACACCGAAGAAGGTCAGGCACGGCAGCGCCATGGCGGCGGCGAACAGCAGCAGGTAGCAGATTCGGGCGATTCTATTCATGGCGCTTCCATCCTCAGAACCTGAAGTAGATGAACGGACTGTAGGCGCTCGTCATCGCGATCATGTACGCGACGGCGAACAGGAGCGCCGAGAAAGCGAGCCGCACCGAATCGCCGAAGCGCCCGGCCAGACGCGCGAAGACCGGATACGAGGCGACGATACCGATCGCGATCAGGGCGAAGCGTTCGATGCTGAAGAAGTCCAGTGCCGGCGCATACGACCCGAACGCCGCCTCGGTCCCGCCGAACATGCAGCCGAGATAGCCGACCGCGTAGGATAGATCCGGTGCGCGGAACACCACCCACCCCACGATCACGAAAAGCATCAGATAGAGGTTCCCCAGCGGGCGCGGCAGTCTCTTCACCAGTCTCCCCAGCCCCGCCCGCTCCACGACGAGGCCCGCGCCGTGGTACACGCCCCACACGACGAAGTTCCAGGCCGCGCCGTGCCAGAGGCCGCAGAGGACGAACACCGTGAAGAGGTTGAAATAGGTGCGCACACCTCCCCTGCGGTTGCCGCCGAGCGGGATGTAGAGGTAGTCGCGGAACCAGCTCGAGAGCGAGATGTGCCAGCGCCGCCAGAACTCCTGCACCGAGCAGGAGGCGTATGGGTGGTCGAAGTTCTCGAGGAAACGGAAGTTGAAGACGCGCCCGAGGCCAATCGCCATGTCGGAATAGCCGGAGAAGTCGAAGTATATCTGCAGCGTGTAGGCGATCGCGCCGAGCCAGGCGTAGGCGCAGGGGATGGTGGAAACCGGCGAGGCGAAGACCGTATCGGCCACGCGCGCGACCATGTCCGCGATCAGCACCTTCTTGGCGAGACCGATCGTGAAGCGCCGGAGGCCGGCCACGATGTTGTCGAAGTCCGCCCGCCGGTTACCGATATCGGCGGCAATCGTCGAGTAGCGCACGATGGGACCGGCGATGAGCTGCGGGAAGAGCGAGACGTAGAGCATGAACCTGAAGGGGTTGCGCTGCGCGGGCACCTCGCGGCGGCAGACATCGACGAGATAGGAGATGGTCTGGAATATGTAGAACGAGATGCCGATCGGCAGCGCGATTTCGGGCACCAAAAGCTCGTATCCAGCGGACCTCGCCACCCCGGCGAGATTGAGCGCGAAGAAGCCCAGGTACTTATAGACGACGAGCGCCCCGAGATCAAGAGCGATCCCCAGCGCGGTCAGCGCCTTCGCCGTACGGCGTCCTGCCGCCGCAATGCCCAGCGCAATGAAGTAGTTGGCCAGCATCAACGCGATCATCACGAAGACCGCGCGCGGCTCGCCCCAGGCGTAGAACAGGATGCTGAAGAGCAGCAGCGCGTAGGTACGCGACTTCTCGTTGCACAGGAAGTACACCGCCAGCAGAAGCGGCAGGAACATTCCCAGGAACACCGGCGACGTGAAGACCATTGCCCTGCCGCTCCACTACTTGATGGATTCCGAGGCAACGTTGCGGCTCGACTTGGCCCGCAGGTCCTCGAGCACAACCTGCACCGGCGACGGCTCCTCGCGCGCCGTCCAATCCTGCGTCTTCACCCATTCCCGCGCGGCAAACACCTTTACCGCCGCCTCCTCGTAGCCGATGCCGCCGAGTTCGGACACCAACCGGATGCTGCGGTCGATGAGCTTCTTGTTCGACATCGAAACCCAGCTCATCCAGTTGCCCGCGATGCGGCCCATCTTGGCCATCGTACCCGTGGAAAGGCAGTTGAAGGCAAGCTTCACGGCAAGGTGTTTCCATATCTCCATCGGCGATTCGGGCAGCCGGGAGGAGGAATCGTCGAGCAGCGCGGAGAGATCGAACCGGCGCTTCTCCGGCCAGGCGGACGCGAGACTGTCGGCGGCGGCAAGGTCGTCGGCGGCGTCGACCTTGAGGATGACGGCAGCCGCACGGGGATAGCCATCGATGCGCTCGGGCGCCGCCTCGTTGCCGATGCGGTAGGCGATGAGATCCGAATACTTGATGAGCGGCGGATGGTCGATGAAGACCTGCGGCATGCCGAGCGAACGAGCGTCATCGGACGTGAACTCGAGGCAGCGCGGACGGCAACGCATCATCACCGTCCAGCAGCGCTCGGTGGGATAGTGCGGATTCTTGACGAACGCCCAGCTCTGGGGCATGGACAGTTCGCGACTTGACCGGAGCGGCGGAATCATGAAGGTCGGGCCGCGCTCGGTGTTGTCGGTGAAGAGATCGAGCATGCACTTGTCCGCTATGTATGTGATGCGCCCGCCCGCACCGTAGACGCCCTCCTCGAACTCGATCTGGTCGGCGATCAGCTTGCGTCCGACGGACGATTCCAGCGCGGCGAGCAGGCACTCGAAACCGAGCGTGTAGTCGGGCGCGGTCTTGGGCGCAAAGCGTGGCAGCACGCGGCAGAGCGTCGCCTCCAGCGCCGCGGAGCCGAGCAGCTGTTCGGACGTGGTTGCCTGCATGCGGGTCGACCCCGCCACGGACATCGAACCGCAGTAGAGGTCGATCACCGTCACCCGCGGATCGTCGATTGCCTTGCGGCAGCGGTCCAGACGCTCCCGCAGCAGCCGCGTGGGGTTGTTGTAGACGAGGAAGCAGCGCGCACCATGTTCCGCGGCGTAGGCAAGAGTGCCAAGCACCGAACTTGTCTCGCCGCCCTCGGTGATGGCGACAAAGGTGTCGCCCTCGCCCACGTCCAGAGCGGTGGCCTGACGGCGGCCACCCTCGGCGTAGTCCTCGAAGAACTCGACCGACTTGATCAGCGCAAAGTCGCCGCCGGTCATTATGGACGCGGAACGATCGGCGAGCTTCAGCTCCGCGGGCGTCAACTCGGCCGTGCGACGGTGGAAGAAGTCGCGCCAGAGCGATTCCAGCAGAATCGAGAGGCGGCCGGTGGCACCGCAGCCGGAGAATATGATGCGCCCCTTCTCACCGGTGACACTGGCGACCATCGCGTCGACAAGCTGCTCGAACCGCGGGGAGTCGAACACATGGCGCATCGTGATCGCTATCTGGCGATCGCCGCGCTGAAGGCACTCCACGCCAGCGCAGGTGGAACGATGGAAGTCCGCCTCCAGCGTCGCGGTGATGGGATTCGACTGCTCGGTGGGCAGAAATCCGAGCTGGAACTGCTTCTCGTTGTCAATGAAGTCGCGCGCATCTCGACGCGCCGTCTCGGTTATGGGAAAAGCCCGTGCGCCAACGCAGACGGCCAGTGCGGTACATACAACTAGACTTTTCATGATTCCTCGCCTTCGACAATTGATTATGCAAAATTACCTTCAGTATACCAAATCAACAGTCGGTTTTCAACCTAAAAAACGGCCGTCTCCCATTGGGTGTGATTTTCTTAGGCGACATCCAATTGACTGATCTTTGACCCCCTGGTGCGGTAAAATCACACCCAGGGGTTAGGGATTAGGCAATGGGCAATAGTGAAGGACGCCGTACGGTGCGGGCGCTGTATGGTGAACGGAAAGAGATGGAAAGATTCTGCGATTCAGATTTCTTCATCCGCAACCTCCGTCATTCAATTCAACTCGGCAGTTCTGGGATCAGCATCGCCATATACAACGGCAGACGAAGAACCTCGCCGCCAAAATCAGCATCTCGCGGACACAACACAATTTGTCGCGCTGTGATAGAGGAGAACTTCCTCTTGAATTTTTCGAGGGAAACCGTCGTATAATCATTCGCACTCTTAACCTCTACTGGGTAGATGTTATGTCGAGCCGTCACATGCGACTTCGCCAGCAGAAACTCGATCTCCATGCGGTTAGCGGCATTTTCCTGATCGTAGTTGAAGTGGAAAAACAACTGTTGACCTGCCGCGCGAAGCATCTGCGCCACGCTATTTTCAAGCAGCATTCCCTTGTTGATCTCAAGCTTGCCGGTCAATATCTTCCACTGCATTTCATATGTAGCCAGACGGTTTTCTGAAAAAGCATGACTGACCAACAATCCTGTGTCAGCCATATAGCACTTGATTGCAGTCCTATCCTCGTTCAGCCGAAGCCCCACATTGGGATCGGCTACATTACTCGCAAGATTGACAGTCATCGACTCGGCGAGCCATTCGAACGGAGATTCCAATTCCCTCATACGTATGCCCACGCCGACGAGGCCAGGTCTAAACCGCTTCTCCTGACAACTAAGCGCGCCTGGAATATTCGCCCAAATCGCTCGGACCTTCTGCTTGAAACGCCCGGCGAATTTGCCGATGTCATCTTGGTAAAGATCAAGGATGTTTCGTTTCGCCTTCTCTGCCGCCTTAAGATCCCGCCCGTGCGAAAACGCCTCCACGGCCTGCGGCATTCCGCCAACAACAAGATACTGGCGAAAGAGTTCCATCACCATCCGATGATCCTGTTGCCCCATGGGAATCTGGTCCGCGAAGCGTTTTCTAATGAGCTTCATCACCCCTTCCGCTCCCAATGCCCACAGAAACTCCTCAAAATCCATTGGGTACATCTGAATCCGAATCTCTTCACTCGGAATCACAATCTTTTCCACGTTCCTCTTTATAGACACGAGCGATCCCGTTTCAATATAATGAAAACGCCCATCTTCCACCAAGTACTTAATCGCCTCTCGTGCGCGAGGGAAACGCTGAACTTCATCAAACACAATCAGCGTTTTCCCCGGAATGAGCTTCACCCGCGTCCTCGCTTCCAGCAAAAGGAAGAAGTCGTCCAAATTGACAAGATTCTCTTCGAAAAGGTGCTTAATCTGCGAATTCACCCGGGCAAAATCAATCAACAAGTATGTTTCGTACTCATTTTTACCAAATTCCCCAACAATCCAGCTTTTGCCTACACGACGCGCCCCTTCTATCAGCAAGGCATAGCGGCCTGCGCTTTCACGCTTCCACTCAAGTAAATCGTTATAGATTTTGCGTTTC
The DNA here is from genome assembly GCA_045600365.1 of Kiritimatiellia bacterium. Lineage (GTDB taxonomy): Bacteria > Verrucomicrobiota > Kiritimatiellia > RFP12 > UBA1067 > RUG572. The sequence continues at coordinate 21,890 of JAZRXT010000171.1, forward strand.
ATACCCAATATTATACCATATAAGTTTCATTAGTTCAACACAAAATACATGTATTCAAGAAGATCGCTCATACGCTCAATACACATATCCTAGGGGGGGCAGCTGAGAGCTCAATACACATATCCTAGGGGGCAGCTCAATACACATATCCATTTCCATTGGAACTCCACCTACGCCAATGATTGGCATATGCCATTACGAGGGCGGCGAATGCGGCGACGGCGAGGGCGGCGGTGCTACGCAACATCACAGAATAGGATAAAGCCAACAAGACCAGATACCATCTTCCGAAGATAACAGTCGCAGAAGTCGGCATGCACGTCGTTGCGGATTCAGGAAGGCGGCGTACATCGAAGTAGCAGGACCCAAACCATTTCGATTCCCGAATCGCGCAAACGCTCTGATTTTGAAGATAGGAACGCGCGGTCTCGTACGTATCTCTAGCTACGATCCGTTGCGATTGAGGAAGAGCGGATTGTTCATAGCGGTTCTGCCTACTGAATACTCTGTATCCAACCGCACCGACTATCACGGCCAATGCCATCCCAACGGTTGCAAACGCCTTATAGTTGAACACCCGGATCAGATAGGCGACGAAAAGCGAAAGCACTATCGGTGCGAACTCCAGCACATTGATTCGGCAACAACCAATGTCTGTCCAGCCCCAATGTCCAGTCACCATCGGACTCATGGCCGAACATACCACCAATGCCACCCAACCCAAGCCGATGTAGGGAGTCACCCTCAACCACCTACGCCAGCCGAGTATATACGCCAGTACGGCCAGGGAGAAGCCAATTGTTGTCCATCGAACCATGTGCGCAAAGAAATGATGCGAACCTGGTCCGTAACAACACCCATCGACCGGTGTTTCCCAACAGAATGAGAATCCCATAACCATCAACAAAATCGTCGGCACAGCCAACATCCATATCCGAACTTTCTTCATGTGTGTTTCCTTTCCGCGGTTAGTCTCCTTGGAAATCAATTTACCAGCTACCATTATCTTAGACGTTAGGTGTGGGCATAAGGGTCAGAGCTTATTGACATCATATTACCGACATAGTAACTCATGTCGAGCAACACCTCTGCTATCACGATTGTGGATGATCAGTTGATGCCATGTCAACAAACTCCGTCCCTTAAGGAATCAAGTGAGTTGTCAAGCCGCTTCAGGCGGTACCGCATACGACTGCTCGTGGATGCGCCGCAAAATCGCAATGTATACCGTTGCCGGGACTGTCACGCGATAGGCAGGAGAGGCAATGTCAAGAGCCGTCCACGCACCTCCGACAATCCACCCGACCGGCCCGAACACGACGCTCGCGATCTTTGTCAGTCCAGCGTTCGCCGCAATAGACAGTCCGCGTCCGATGAACACTTTGGCCAGCCAGTTGGCGAGCATCAGCAGTACCTGGTAGGACTTGAATCCTCCTGCCTTGAACACGGCAAGAAGCACATCAGCCGATGCGCCGCCAAACGAGTGGACGTCTACCTTCAGATCGTCCAGTGTCGCCTTTTGCGCCTCCGGCGTCAAGTTTTGCCAGTAATCATTCAACACCTTCGACAGCAGCGCCTCTTCAATCTGAACGTTCGACTGTTGGGGATTGAAGTTCACCTTCAGGCGTTCAGCGACATCGCGAAGAATTTCGTCATAGGTAACGCCATAGCCGCGCACCATGTTTGCCATCGTATTACCCCCGAACTTCTGGTAATCTTCGATGAGTTCATCGACATACTTCGAGTGATCGGGATAGAAGTTCTTGTAGTTCTCCGTCGAAGACAGCTCAGATGTAATCCGTTCCGAACTGGGGCTCGCGACAATCTCCACCAACGTTGCCAACTCATCGTTCGGGCAAACGTGAAGGAACTCAAGCGACTTGTCATTAGGATGTTTCATTTGTCATTCTCCTTGTGTTTGGACCGGTTTCGCCTTGTGGCTAATCCCGGAATTCTGTTTCCATTATTCAACCTTACTCCATGCTCGTAACCAACTTGCTGATTCCATAGCAGATACCGCCAATCGCCAGAGGCGCCGCCGCGATGACACCAATGCCCGCCAGCATGCCCCCGCCAACAAGCCCCCCGACCGCAGCGAGCCCCCTGGTAATCGCGGCTGCACTCGTGCCGCCGCCTACCACAACAACCGTGCCGACCGACCCTGCTACACCCGCACCGGCTCCGGTGAGACCGGCAACATTACTCTTCATGTTATTATCCATTGTTTGATTCCTTTCTTTTTTATCTTGCCGTAATCAGCCATCCGGCTTTTTCCACGGCACCAAGTAGAACGGAAATTTTTGGTCAGGTGACAAAATATTTGAATCTTTTCGAATCACCTAAATTGCGCCGTTTCACCAGCAATAACGAAATTGCCAGTGAAGCAACTATCATCCGGAAGTGAAAATATCGAATCAACTGCATGGCAATTCTGACAAAGGCAAACCTTACCAGGCCCCATCAACGTGTCACCGCCAGAAAGCAAATGGAACGCCGCCGCGCAGTCCTTGAAGCTGCAATTTACAAATCTGCCACTACCATTACTTCGATTAAATCGTATCAGATCTCCTTGCACATTGCAGGCCTCAAATCGGCAGTTGCGCATATTGATTTCCCCAGCGCTGCCGACAAGTACCTCGCCAACCGTTGTGCAGCCGACAAACGAGCAACCGTCGCAGTTAAGTCCACAGGCAGATGCGGGATTTGCCATCGCAATTACAGGACCGCCCAGTGAATGTCCTGCAATCAGCTCACTATCTTTAATCCTCATCCCGTCAACTGACTCAACCAACATTCGCGTTCCCTTACCGTCAAGCCGACATCCCTCAAATGTCAATTCGCCCGAAAGACCAACGATGATCGGCAACGGCGTCACCTCAATCCCCGGTTCCGAGATCGCGATGAATTCACAATTCAGAAAACTGAAACCTCGTCCATAAATCTCAATTCGCCCCCGACCTCCCAGTCTGAAGACTCTATTCCTGATTTCTGCAGCACATTCTGACGTCAACCGCATCTTTCCGTTGACATCGACAATTACCATGTTTTTAGCCATAGGTTCTCCTTTCCCTTACAAAGGAGAACGGACGTTTTGGAGTTGGTGACAAAAAAGACCAGATTCTCAGAAGAACCTGGTCAATACTTTCATGTTTGCACTGAATTTACATCATGTCGGCACTAGCGAGATCCTACATCTGCAAACTCTTCCATGCCGCGCATCGGTGTCTATGACCAGCAGATCGTCTCCTTTGACGGCCACATGAGACATTGTGACATCTGTGGACATCTCCGTGAACTCCCTCCCGTCCAGCGAAATCCACATGCGCCCGCGGCGAGCGCATTCTGGAAGACAAATCACAGGACCAACGATTACGCAATTCTTGAAGTCATGGCTAAACTCAAAGAACCGTGACAGCTCCCATATTCTTCCGTCATCAGAACGGAAAATGGCATTCCACGTCAGGCAAAGCAATCCGACCGGCGTCTGGAAAAGGCGAAAATCAGACTTGCCGAGGCGACTCCATGCCTTGTCGTCATTCATTACCGGCTCTTTGAACTCGGCATTCGCCCAACTTCCGTCTGGAGTCGTGAACACGAAATGAGGATAATGCCTTTCAATCTGCTTATTCCGACTATAGCAGTAGTCAAACGTACTCACGGCCGACAGACGACCTTGCACCACCTGCAACGCGCCTTCACAGATTTCCTCGCCCAGAAACGACGGCTTGATGTCAGACCCTATCCAAGGTCCATCGAGAGTGTCCGCCGAATAGAAGCATGTCGAGTGATAATAGTCGTCCTCGTTCGTGTCGAACAGGAAACCGGTCTTAACATACGAATACGGCATGTAACGACTAACCTGCAGCTGCCACTTTCCCTGATGCCTGAACAAGTCGACCGGGAAGACGTTGTGCGCCTCAGGATCAGTGGCAAAAGAGAACTTGACCGACTTCCACACAACGCCATCCCTCGTGTAGAAGAGCTTCTCGGCATCAAGCGCAATGAGCACGGAATCAACAACCTTCAGAACACCCCCGTACATCTCTCCCGGGAGGGCAATCGGTTCCCACTTAATGGCATCCGCGCTTTTCCAACATTTTCTCCCCTGCCATACATACCAGGATCCCTGGAAAACGACCACACTCGAAACATCATTGTACGCAAAGGGAACATTGCGAATCTCCTCTGTCGTCAAGTGCACGCGCCTGCTGCCTGAATCACTCGCCACCACTGGAGATCTAATGGAATCCTCGCGCTTTCTATTCTCCCTTTCGCGCAATTCGCTCTCACGCCTTTCAATGTCCAAAATGGATTCTCCAAATCGCCCTTCGGCAAACAGGTTAAGCTGTTTCTGCGCCCGCTCGATGGACAGCAAAACGGAAGAAAGTCCATCGTCAAGATCATCGAATGCACTCCGCCAACCATATTCCAAGCCATCTAGACTCGTTGGAGCATAATAACGGAGCGATGCCAGCCACTTGTCATTGAATTCAAATGGTGGCAGCCCGTATGCTTTGATGACATCATTCGCCTGTCTCATGATCGGCCTACACTTTTCAAGAAACCGTTCGACTGCGTCCCTATGAACGCCGAATCTCCGCGCAGCGTATATCCGCAACCCCTTGCGGAAGAAGCGAGACACCGTACCCTCGTCCTCGAAGGTGGCAGAGTTCATTGCAAGATCTCGATCATTCATGTCTCCCATCGCAAGACACATACCCTCCATAAAAACAGTCGTGAGCCTTTCGATCAACGGCTGATGACCGCGCTTGAACTGAACGTGCCGGTCTTCGAGGACGGCTTTAGCCCAGGTTGCGAACCGTGAAAGCCCCTTAACCCGGAGGTCGGGATTCTTCTCGAGAAACTGGGGCAGCACCTCCTTCCAGAAATTGGCGAAGTCAACGCCCTCAAGGTTTTCCCGCAATCCCTGAACGTCATTGAGCGTGAAATCCCAAGAATAGCGGAGGAGTATCTTGAAGAAGACCATTCCCACAGCCCAAACATCCCACGCTTCTGTAGCGACAGGGTTTCCTATCACCTCCGGCGGCAGGTATTCACGAGTGCCTAGCACTGCGGGGCAATCCGCCGTCGCCCCGGTCACCATCGTGCGTTCTGACCGAAGCTCACGCAATGTCGCTTCGTCAACAATCTTGGCAACACCAAAGTCAACAAGAACGACATCGTTACTCTCGTTCAGGAGGATGTTTCCCGGCTTGATATCACGATGGACAAGCCCCTTCTCGTGAACGAATGCGACGACATCGCAAAGCTGTCCGAACCACTTTACCGCTTCTTGGGACGTGATATTGTGTTCAACGAATCTGTCCTGCATACTCTTGGGCTCGCCCGACGGAGAAACGACAAGATCCATCACAAAGTACGGAGGGTCTGCGTCTCGAGCCAGATCGCTGACGTGCGCAAGCCCAGGATGACCGTATTTGTGAAGGAACTCGGCCTCCGCCATGAACTTCTTCTTCAGCTCGCGGACATTCCCTTCTTCGCAACTGAACATCTTCAGAGCCTGCCTCCCATCGGTGGCAAATTTCGGCTCGACCTCATAGACCGTGGCCATACCGCCGCGGCCTATCTTCCTTATGACGGTGTACTCTCCGATCTTCTGTCTCAAGAACACCTCCTATTCAAGCTCCATCAATCGCCGGTAGGATTCCGGTCGCTTCTCCGCCAGAATCCTGCCGAAAGACTCATCGTCATCTCGATATCTGGCGACAAAAGCTTTTGTCTGCTTCTTGATCAAAGACTTCCAATGTGAGATTGTGTTTCCCTTAACACCAAATCGCTTCGCAACAACATTAGGATCTTCTCGATCCAGCAACACGGCCTTGAGCACTGTCCTCCGCTCTTCAGGCATTGGCATGGCTAGACTCTCCTCGACCGCAAGATCGACAATCGCCCGAATCCACGCCTCATCAAATTCGAGACGTTCCGACACAATATCCTCGTCAGACTCTGCATCATTAAACTCTTGGACGATGGCTCCGCCCTGAATGGCGACTGCAGCGTTCATCGCGGCATCTTCCCAATCCTCTTCAGGGATAACCGCTCCATCGCCAAAAGCCTCATCGTATGTTACGGTTCGATCGAGCCCGCGGTTCTTCTCCTTGCGCCACAAGTCGTTGATAAGGTTACGCGCCACCGTCGCAATATAGCACCGAAAAAGCATGCCGTCTTTCTTCTCAAAGCCCTTGACCGGCTCATCATTCTTATTACGCCCCTTGACGGCAAGATACAAACGCCACATGACCTGAGCCGAAATATCGGCAAGATGAGGCCGCAAGGAGGCACTCATCTTGCAATTAACGAACTTCTCGACGACAGGCCGATACATCTCGTCAACCCGTTGCCAAAGAGCAGAATCTTCAATCTCACCGCTACGAATCTGCATTAGAAGCGTCTTGGGCGTATCCGGCCACGACGTCACATTGGTCTTCAGCTCATTCTCCATTTTGTCTCCTATCCTCAACCGTCATTGCAACCGCTTCAGCAACAACCATAATATTCCGGCCAACTACCATCCCAAGGACACCGTGAACCATTCACCGCACCAATGTCGGGTATTATACCAAAATCCACTACTATCCCATAGACATGGAGAACCGTTCACCATGTCTATGTCACGTATTATACCAAACCCGACCGCCTCGCGTCAACACTAAAATTCAACACTAAAATTCGCGATAATTGCACAGAACATCTATCCACCCGTTTTGCGTCGTTTTGCTGGCGTGCCGTTCAGAAAAGTGTCGCCCTGGACCCGCCCATTTCGCGGCAAGCGGGAAGTCTGTTTCTCCAACGCGGAAAGCGCGGAAACGCCTACGGCGGCACGGAAGGCGGTTTGAAAAATCGCCCTTCGGATCCCGTACTGGCAATTCTTCCAGCGAAA